>JAFZNI010000287.1 GCA_017551005.1 Prevotella sp. | reverse complement strand
CTTCTCTCCTTCTCTCCTTTTAAGGTACTCCTGACTCTCCTTGGTGGCAACCACACTCGTCAGGTCACGTTCGTGGTCGGCCTTCAGTTCCGACTCGATATCGATGGGAAGGAAGGTCTTTCGGGTGAGCACCTGTGAGCCTGCACTCTTGAAGTGATGATAGATCAGTTCCACCTTATCTATCTCACCCTCAACGAATTTCTGTCCCAATTCCATCGCTATCTCAATGCACTGCTGCACGTTGGGCTTATCGGCCAATGCTGAGTATTCGCCCTGCACGGCGAGCCCCATCTTCTTCGCCTTCTCATACACCTTGCGGCCTATGGGATAGATCTCGATGTTGTCGCGCCCGATGGTCTGAGTGTACTCATCGACGGCATGCGTCATCATCTTGATGGTGTTGGCATTGAAACCGCCGCAGAGCGACGAGTTCGACGAGAACACCACGAGAGCCACCCTTTTCACGGGGCGCTCCTGGTCGAAGACGGTCTGTGCCTCTGCTTCTGCAGCGAGGAACGACTTGAGGATGTGCTCCAGCAGTTCCTCGTAAGGCAGCATGTTTTGGATGGCTACCTGTGCGTGGTGGAGTTTGCTGGAGGCCACCATCTTCATCGCCGACGTGATCTTCCGCGTGGAATTGACTGAGGCGATCCGGCCTTTAATCTCTTTTAAACTTGGCATCTCGAGAATTTACAATTTAACAATTTACAATTTACTATTTATGTTGCTATTTAGCAATTTGACGACTTTCCCTTGGGGAACAATAAAATTGCACATTTCACGAAATTGATCAATCAATTGTAAAATTGTAAATCGTCAAATTGTAAATCATTATTTGTAGGTTCCCGCGATGTCCGCCATCACTGCCTCGATCTTCCCCGTCGTCTCATCATCGATCTTTCCGCTGGCCAGCGTCTCGATCACCTCCGGATGAGCTGAGCGCAACTTGTCGAGGAACTGGTTCTGGCACTCGCGTACCTTCACGATGGGCACCTCACGCATCAGACCATGCACGCCACAATAGAGGATGGCGATCTGCTCGCCAACGGGCATCGGACTGTACTGCGGCTGAATGAGCAGCTGGTTGTTCTTACGACCTCTGTCGAGGGTCATCGCCGTCACGGCATCCATATCACTCGAGAACTTCGAGAAGGCCTCGAGCTCACGATACTGTGCCTGGTCGATTTTCAGCGTACCGGCCACCTTCTTCATCGACTTGATCTGTGCGGAACCACCCACACGGGATACCGAGATACCCACGTTGATAGCCGGACGGAAGCCCTGGTTGAAGAGGTCGGACTCCAAGAAGATCTGTCCGTCGGTGATGGAGATCACATTGGTCGGGATATATGCCGACACGTCACCAGCCTGGGTCTCGATGATAGGCAGGGCGGTGAGTGAACCACCACCACGCACATGACCCTTCATACACTCGGGCAGGTCGTTCATCTGCTCAGCCACCTCCTGCTGTTCGTTCATCTTGGCGGCACGCTCCAACAGACGGGAGTGCAGATAGAACACATCGCCGGGATAGGCCTCACGGCCCGAGGGGCGACGCAGGATCAGCGACACCTCACGATAGGCCACAGCCTGCTTCGACAGGTCGTCGTAAACGACGAGTGCGGGCAGACCCCTGTCGCGGAAATACTCACCGATGGCAGCGCCTGCAAACGGTGCATAATACTGCATGGCAGCAGGATCGGCAGCAGTGGCAGCCACTACGATGGTATAAGGCATGGCACCGTGCTCCTGAAGTGTAGACACGAGAGCAGCCACGGTACTGGCCTTCTGGCCGATGGCGACATAGATACAGTAGACAGGCTTGCCTGCCTCATAGAAACTCTTCTGGTTGATGATGGTATCCACGGCGATGGCGGTCTTACCCGTCTGACGGTCACCGATGATTAACTCACGCTGTCCGCGTCCGATGGGGATCATCGAGTCGATAGCCTTCAGACCTGTCTGCAACGGCTCCTTCACGGGCTGACGGTAGATCACACCAGGGGCCTTACGATCCAACGGCATCTCGAAAGCATCGCTCAGGTCGATGTCTCCCTTACCGTCGATAGCCTCACCCAGCGGATTGATGACGCGACCCAGCATGTTGTCGTTGACGCGGATAGAGGCAATGCGCTTGGTGCGCTTCACCACCATGCCTTCCTTGATGCCTGAGGTGATGCCGAGCAGCACACAACCGACGTTGTCCTCCTCCAGATTCATCACGATAGCCATCGTCCCGTTCTCGAACTCCAACAGTTCGTTGGCCTCCGCATTGCGCAGTCCGTAGATACGGGCCACGCCGTCGCTGACGGTCAGCACAGTACCTACCTCGTCGAACTTCTCGGCATTAGAGATACCCTTGAGTTGGTCGAGCAGGACCTGGGATACTTCGCTTGGTTTAATTTTATCTGACATTTATTCTTAATTTAAAAATTTAACAATGTAATAATGTAATAATTGGCCTGCGCAACTATTTTTTACATTTTTACATTTTTACATTCTTTCATTTTCTCAACGTGTTGAGAATGGAGTTAAGTTTAGTCTTCACACTCGCGTCCATGCGGTAGGTGTCGTACTCGAGGATGAAGCCGCCGATGATGTCGGGGTTCACCTCCGTCTCAAACTCCACAGTTCCATTAGTCTTACTCTCCACCATGCGGCGCATCTTCTGCTCTGTGGCAGACGATACCTGTGCCGCTGTGATGAGACGTCCACGGATGACGTTCTTCTGCTGGCGGTAAAGTGTGACGTACGAATTGGCGATGAACTGCATCACGCTCTCACGATCTTCCTTCAACACGAGTTGGATGAAGGCCTTGGTCAGGTCGGAAGGTTTCTTTCCTGCTGCGGTCAGCAACAGGGTTTCCTTCTTGTCCTTCGAGAGCATCGGATTGTCTATCGTAAACCGCAGTTGCGGCACCTCGACGTAACTCTTAGCGAGTTGTTGCATCTCGGTGTAGACGGCATCTTCGATTTTCGCGTCAGTGGCACTCTTCAAGAGCGCACGGGCGTATCTTACCGATATGACTCCTATATCCATACGTTATACCTTATTAATTTCCAGCAGAGACATCATCCAGCATACGGTCTATCAGATCCATCTGCGACTTCTCGTCCTTCAGGTTCTGTCTGAGAACCTTCTCGGCGATCTCGACACTCAGCGTGGCTACTTGTGCACGGATATCGGCGATGGCGGCTTTCTTCTCCTGTTCGATGGCGGTCTTCGCATCGTCCAAGAGTCGGGCGCCCTCTGCCCTCGCCTTCTCCTGTGCCTTCTCCACAATGGCGTCGCGCGTCTCAGCAGCCTCTTTCAGTATCTGAGCCTGCTTCTCGCGAGCCTCCTGCAAGATGGATTCACCTTCCTTCTCGATATTGGCAAGACGCTCCTGGGCCTCGTGGGCCTTACGGAGACTCTCGTCAATATAGTTCTTGCGCTCCTCCACCATACCGGTGATGACGGGGAAGCCGAACTTGGCGAGAAGGACAAAGACCACCAAGAACGCTATCAACATCCAGAAGAATAATCCGAAGTCGGGCGTCAAGATGGCAGGTAAGTTCAATGACTCCATTTGCACAGATGATTTTGAGGATTAAAGGAATACGCAGAGTGCGCACACAACGACAGCGAACAGGGCTACACCCTCTACGAATGCGGCTGTCAGGATCATGTTGGTACGGATGGTGCCTGCAGCCTCGGGCTGACGGGCAATAGCGTCCATGGCGTTACCACCGATACGGCCGATACCCAGACCGGCACCAATTGCTGCAATACCTGCGCCGAGACCGGCACCAAACTTAGCAAGACCAGCAGCGGCTGCTGCCTGTAATAACAATGATGTAATCATAACTTTTAATTTTTTAGTTGTTAATATTTAATGTTTACCTTTTTACTTATTTACACTTTTACCTTTACTCATGATGATGTTCTGGATGTGCCAGTCCGATGAAGACGGCACTGAGCATGGTAAAGACGTAAGCCTGGATGAAGGCCACCAGAAACTCCAGACAGTTCATGAAAAGCATCATCACGAAACTGAGCAAAGTCAGACCGGAGCCGAGGAACGCATTCAGCGACCATCCGATGAAGATGATGGCTGTGAACGAGAGGATAATGGCGTGACCAGCCATCATGTTGGCAAAGAGACGAACCATCAGGGCGAAGGGCTTGGTGATGATACCGAACACCTCAATGATTGGCATAATAGCCACAGGATAGGCTTTCAGGAAGGCAGGCACATCAGGCCAGAAGATTTCCTTCCAGTACTCCTTGTTGCCGAAGAGGTTGATGGCCAGCATCGTACAGAGCGCCAGGAAGAACGTGATGTTGATGTTGCCCGTCACATTAGCACCGCCCGGGAATATGGGCAACAAGCCCAGCATGTTTGTGATGAGAATGAAGAAGAATGCCGTCAACAGGTACGGGGCGTAGGGACGGTAGTGCTTCTCGCCGATGGAGTCCTTGATGAGGTCGTCGTTAATCGACATCACCAGCATCTCCACCATACCGACAAATCCCTTCGGCACATCCTTGGTGGGATCGTGCTTCTTGTACCAACGGGCACAGCCGAGGAAGATGCACAGCATGATGATCACGACAATCCATATCTGCAACACACTCTTGGTGATGCTGATATCCCATGGACGCACACTCGTACCGTCGGAAAGCCGTTCATAGATCTTGCCATTCTTCTCCTCGTTGAAATAGAAGCCCATATAGTCCTGCCCCTCTTCCATCGCTTCCTCGATGCGCGAACTGCAGAAGACATGCCACTCACCGGTAGCCTCGCTCCTGACGATCACGGGTAGAGGAATGCTGATATGTTTGCCGCCGATGGTGGTGATGTGCCACTCATAGGCATCCGAGAGGTGTCCGAGCACTATCTCCTTCACGTCTATTCCCTCACTCTCACCCGCCGACAACGGTGTGCCGACAGCGAAAAGGAAGGTGAGGCATAAAAGCAAATATCTCATTTCTTTCAGTTTATACAGTTTGTTTGAATTTCTTCTCTATCTTGACGAAATACCATGTATCGTAGATGAGAATCACAAAATAGTAAATCAGGAAGGTGACGACGAAGAACTTGATGGAAGTCCGATCGTCCGTCAGGAAGCAGTAGGCCAGAACTATCATGATACCAACAAACATCCGGAATGCCGATGCTGCCATATAGAGTGTCGGCAAACTGGCTGGCGAAGATGTTGACACCCACTTCCATACAAGTCCATAAGCGATACAAGCCACCAGTTGAAACACCGCTGAGATACAGATAGGCATCGTCATCAACTCTACGACGCCCTTCAGGTTGACAAAGAGCAGCGCCAGCAGGGTCAGTCCTGCTATCAGACAGATGCTCTGTCTCAGGTAGGTGTTTACAACATTCTTAGTCATGCGGGTGAAGTTCTACACAAAGACTTACCTTATTCTTTTGTACCTCCACGAAACCTCCTGCAACCACAATAGAGTGCTTGCCATCGGCAGCCGCATAGACCACTTCACCCTCTCCCAGCAACGAGATGATAGGTGCATGGTTGGTGAGTATCTCGAACTGTCCCATAGCGCCAGGCACCAGGACGCTCTCGACGGCGCCGTCGAACTCAATCTTTTCCGGAGAAACTATCTTAAGCTGCAACATAACATAATTTAAAAATTAAATAATGTAATAATGTAATAATTGGCTTACGCTCATTTACATTTTGTCATTTTTACATTTTTACATTTTTACATTTTTTCATTTTTACATTGTGCTAACCCTTTGCGGCTTCGAGCAGTTTCTTCGCCTTTTCCTTGGCATCCTCGATGGTACCCACGTTGAGGAAAGCCTGTTCGGGCAGGTTGTCCACCTCGCCGTCGAGAATGGCGTTGAAGCCCTTGATTGTCTCCTCGATAGGCACCATCACACCGGGCAGGCCCGTGAACTGCGAGGCCACCGAGAACGGCTGCGACAGAAAACGCTGCACACGGCGTGCACGGTTCACCGTCAGTTTGTCCTCGTCTGAGAGTTCGTCCATACCCAGGATGGCGATGATGTCCTGCAATTCCTT
>JAFZNI010000032.1 GCA_017551005.1 Prevotella sp. | reverse complement strand
TGGTAGGTTTTTCATCATGTAGTAGTCGTAATAGTAGGTCTCACCGAAGAAGGGGTATAGTCCCTCACGGCAGATTTCCACTTCCTTATTGTTGTAGTGGGCTGCCGAGGTCATAAAGCGCTCAAAAGTATCTTTGATGCCAGCGTCGAAAGGCACCTTATCCAAGTCCTTCCTGTCCTGTAATTTGCCGTAGAGGTAGGCTGCCTCCTGAATGTAGCGTGGAATAGGGCCGTGGGGGTGTAGTCTGATGTAATTGTAGAAATGATACCAGAAATCCTTTATGTTTTTGGTCCACAAAGTGGCCAACAGAGCCTGCTCCTGAAAGATTGGGTCACCAGTATAGGTGCTTGTCACCAGTCGTTTCATGATGAAACTCTCAGTGTAGCCTTCGTCACCTCCAAGATAGTTGTTATAATGGAGCATGTGGGTGATATGCTCGCGCTCCGCATCCTTGGCAATCAGGTCGGGATGACCTAACAGGGCCTCTGCCTGCTCTGCCCAGTCGCTGTAGAAGATGGTCTGTTTCAGAATGTTGATATACTTACGGGCCAGCGGCTTGTCATCTTCAAGGAGGGCACAGTTCACCAGCAACTGATAGTCATCTGTGCGGAAGCCGAATTCCACACCCATCTCCATACACAGGCGGTTGCAGTAGTTCAGTATGCCATATTGGTAGTAGAGCATCTGCCCAGCCATCAGCATCAGGCGCATACCGAAAGGTGCGGCATAGGCTTTGGAGCCGTTCTTGTAGAGGAACATCGTGTCGCCTTGTTTGCCGATTCGTGAGAGGGCAATGTTACGCATCATCACGATGGCTCGTGTCGGCTCGTCTTGTTGGGTGGCAGCCTCCTCTAATACTCCCATCCAGTCGAGGTTGGCGATTCGGTGCTGCATGGTCAGTTCGTGGTGGAAGTTCTCGTCTTTCATCCAGAAGGTGTAGACACTGCCCACCAGCAGGATGGCCACCACTGCCTGGCACACCAGATAATAGAACTTCTTCATGGGCTTGCCTGTCCCTCGGTCAGCACGGTAGGTCACAGCCATGATCACGAAGAAGAGAGCCAGCAGATAGTAAGGTATATAATAGGTGTGGTGTTCCTCAGTGACGAAGAAGAGCGGCAATTCCGCCCAGAGGGCGTTGGCTAAGTTGACTTGGTAGAAGATGTATCTGTAGCAGAACAACGGTACTGCGGCAACACTCAGGATGGCCACTACACTGTTGACAATGGCTCCCGTCCTACTGGCAGATAACCTCCACGACCAGATGCCCATGATCAGGGCTGCTGCGAGTCCGTAGATACCCATCAGCGGATAGCCCAAGGCGCAGACGATGAAAATATATACCGCACCTATCCACATTTGTTGTCGGGGATTTGCAATCCCTGACTGAATACAGCGGAAACCCCACAACAGGGCCGCTACGGCTGTTGTCCCGATGGTTGTTATGAAGAAATGTCCCCTCAGTTTCAGGATATATATCCAGTAGCCCATATCCATGTTGGTCAGCAACAGGATGGCCACGGGTATAAGCATCAGGATGGCCCATTGGTCTGATATTTGGAAGGCCCGTTTGATGATGACCATTAGCAATAGCCACCAGGCACAGAGCAACAGTACACCCAGCCACGGATAATACAGGAACTGCGTGAACCATGTGCCCAACCATGTGAGCAGGCCTCCAGGCACCACTATCTGCTCTTTCAGGTAGAGCATCGAACAGAGGAAGAGGTTCCTCTCCTGCACCTTCCAGAGTTGGTCACTCTCAAATATCAGCAGGGCTCCGGCTATCATCACCAGTGCCACCAGCCATATCGCTAACGCAAGATACTTTTGTTTTATTTTCATATTTGTTGTTCAGAATTTGGTGCAAAGTTACAAATAAACGTCCAAGCCACCAAATTTATGGAAGATTTTTTAGGTCACGCACTAGAACCGACCCTTATGCGCGTATACTTGCTGATGGCAAAACATCCCGCTCATCCCGCCTATCCCACACTGGAAGTAAAAAATCTTACGTGTGGGATAGGCGGGTTATTTTTCTCATTTCCCCCTACCGCGCGCGAGAGGTTTCTCGGAATACACAAGGATCTGGATCGATATGTTATGAATTACAGATGAAATCCACGAATTGCGGGCTCATCATTGTCCAACAAATCACCAATCGTAAGAAGTCCTGTATAAGACACGTCCTGAACAGGCATCTATTACAAGACCATTATAGCCTTTTTTCACCTCGTAGACGAGACGGGGGCCGAAAGAATCTCCCTCTGGAACACATACGATCTGTAATTCGCACCTGTCCTCATAATAGTTTTCAAGTTTCATAAACGACTTGAAGATCTCATAGGCAACCCATTTATCGAACTTAGGCGTCACATCAAAATCCTTGAGGGGCAGATAATAGCAAACGGCCCATAACATCGTACCATCACCGAAGGTAAAATAACTCTCTTTTATCTTCACGATAACATCCTTATAATACTGCTGATAGTACCCATCTTCCCGGTTCCCATTCTCATTATGTTGGAAACATCTAAAACAGTCGGCCAAACCTTCTCCAATGAATCTGTCAAAGAACTCAGTTACTGTCTTCGGGCGTTCTTCGACAGGCGTGTCATCAAAGTGTATATTTTTATACACATACACACCATCCCATCCAGGACCCGTAAACTCCGTCGTCGTCTGATTCAATGCACCTTCAGGGATTTCTTCCGGTAAGACCTCATGTTCTTCAATGTCACCCGAGGTGTTAATAAAGGGACAAGATATCAAGTCTGGTTCAGAGGTTTCAAAATCCCCACTTTCATGCAGTTCATTCGCGATTTGCAATGGGCTTTTTTCACTTTCGGGAGTAACGTGCAGGGTATACCATAAAGGCATATAAAGATTATTATGATCAATGATAAGCCTATACTTCTCTGCATACGAAGTCAACAGGTCTATATCCTCTTCCTTTTTGAGTTTTACATATAAGTAGGGAGACAAAAAAACAACCTTGTTGTTCTCGTTAAAGAAACTTGCAGTGACAATCACAGACTTCGCATCTTCTTTCCAGAAATCCTGTGCGGTTAACTTTTCGTAATCTGTTCGGGTAACAATATAGCCGTCAAAAATCTTATCATTAACCGGGGCCAGAACACGGACATTTCCCAGAACTCTTTCTCTTATTTTATCATACTCTTTGGGAATATTAATACAAAAATTGTTCTTATTTAGAGTCAAAGGGATCTTCTGATCCTTGTAGTAATAAAAGTACGTTTGTACTACCTCAGGTGTTTCGTTTGTGGGGTTGTCCTCTTGATTACACGCTGTCATGCTGACCAATGCTGTCAGCATAACCATCATTCCGATAAATGTCCTTGTTTTCATAAT
>JAFZNI010000286.1 GCA_017551005.1 Prevotella sp. | reverse complement strand
TGAGACTGAGGGGCATGAGGTCGGACAATGGCTCCAAAGTAATGGCATAAATGCTTTTGTCTTAAACTATCGAACAGCCTATGTCCCTGCTTTTATAACGCATTATCGCCTGATATTTCGTGGGAATCGCTATCCAGATCCACAGGATGATCTGTGCCAAGCCATTCGTTATATAAAGACAAATGCTGAGAGATATCATATAGATCCATCAAGGATTGGTGTGATGGGCTTTTCTGCAGGAGGGCACCTGGCCATGTCTGCTGCTGAATTCTTTGAAAGTAATGACCTTCCAGCATTTGTTGTAGCGGTTTATCCTGTAGTGACAATGATAGAGTCCTGTGTTCATAAACGTTCACGTAGAGGATTGTTGGGCGATTCCCGACGTAGAAACAAGAAATTGCAAGACCAATTATCATTAGAGCGCCATGTACCTCCAACCTGTCCTCCGGTTTTCTTAGTGAATTGTGTTGACGACCCAATTGTAGATTACAGGAATTCCGTCCTCCTTGACTCTGCACTATCAGCAAACAATATAGAGCATCAATATATCCAATTCAAGACAGGTGGCCATGGCTTTGGAGTCAGTGAACGGAAAGGAACATCTGAGAGTCGTCAATGGAAATATGTTTTCCTTGAATGGATTGAAAGAATAAAGAAACTAATTTGATATTACAATGGAAAGAAATTCAAAATTTGACGATATTCGTCCATATTATGAAGAGGAAATACCTGATGCTATGCAGCGCATAGCAGAAAGTGATGCTTTCCCCCTTCTGGCATCCTTTGTGTATCCCTCGGATCCGATAGAAGATGTAAGGAATCGCATTCGCTCATTTAAGACAGTGCGTGAATTCCAGCATGATACGATGCGACGTGTGAATGAGCAGATAATTGCTCGTAGTATCACAGAATTTTCTGTTACAGGATTAGAACGTTTATCTCCGGACAAGCATTATCTGTTTGTCTCAAATCATCGGGATATTATGCTCGATGCGAGCCTTTTGCAATATTATTTTGTCATTAACGGCTTTGATACTACCGAGATCACTTTCGGTGCTAATCTTATGATGCATCCTGTGGTTATAGATGTCGGTAAGTCTAACAAGATGTTTAAGGTGGCTCGTCCAGGTGGAGATATTAAGGAATTCTATCGAAATTCGATGCACCTGTCTGAATATATTCGCTATACCATCAAAGAAAAGGGGCAGTCTGTTTGGATTGCCCAACGAAACGGACGCACGAAGAATGGTATCGACCAGACAGATCAGGGCATCATAAAGATGTTCTGCATGAGCGACAATAAAGACAAGATCAGGGCTTTGGCAGAATTGAACATTGTACCCATCGCCATCTCTTATGAATGGGAGTCATGTGATATCCTGAAAGCCTTAGAGTTATATGAGTCTCAATATACCAAATACACGAAGAAGCCTGGTGAGGATTTAAACAGTATCCTCACGGGAATCCTGCAACCCAAGGGGCGTGTACATATCGCAATATGTCAGCCTATTCGTATGGTAGAGTTGTCTGCTTTCGAACGGCAGACAAATAATGAATATCATAAGTCTGTTGCCCGGTTAATTGATAGTCGTATCAATATGGCCTATCGCCTGTTCCCCAATAACTATATCGCTCATGATATATTGTATGGTAATACCCGCTATCAATCGATGTACACAGAAAAAGAATATGATCTGTTCCGTCAGCGTCTGCAGAAATTGGATCGTTATGAGGACACTTGCGACATAGAACGACTAAAAGAGATATTTGTAGGAATCTATGCCAATCCGGTAGATAATCGTTAGATATAATAGAATGACAAGGCTGATACTGAATATTTTCGAAGTATTAAAGACTCATGCGCTGCTGCGTTGGGCATCGCTATTGGGGCTGACAGTCATCTTAGGACTATTGTTGTCAAGACAGTCATACAAGGAGGATATTTCTGATTTCCTTCCACTCGATAGTGTGCAGCAGCAGGCTTTTCAGGAATATCAAAGCACCTCGAGCGCACGTCGTATCTATGCCATTTTCCAATCCTCCGATAGCACATATCAGGATGCCATTGACCTTTTCTGTGAAGTGTTGGATCGAGTTGACACCGCCCAGATTATGGACTATATGACTTCTGACGATCCTGAAGTGATGCAGGATGTCATAAAGTCCATATATGCCAGGATGCCCTATCTGCTGACAAAGGAAGACTATGTCCGTTTAGATAGTCTGACAGCAGAGCCGGACTATGTTTCCCAGCAGTTAGAGAACGATAAGCAATTGTTGATGTTACCTACAGCAGGTATGATGGCATTGCAAATTCAGCATGATCCCTTGAATCTTTTTATGCCAGTTCTTGAGCGTCTGAATCCTACAGTGAACAATAATCAAACGATGCTCTTGATAGACTCTCCTTATGGGGCAAGTGAGACAGAGCATAATGCTCAATTGGTAGCAATGTTGCAACAGGGGTGTGACAGCGTGAAAAGTAGATATTCAGAGGTTGGTGTTCACTTAACAGGAGGACCAGTAATTGCTGTTGGGAATGCTCAACAAATCAAGACTGACAGTATGATTTCCATCTCTATAGCGGTCATTTTGATATTCCTTTTGTTGTGGTTGGCATTCCACAATGCACGCAACCTCCTGCTCATAGCACTCAGTATTGGATGGGGGTGGCTTTTCGCTATGGGTTGTCTGACTCTTGTCCACAGTAATGTTTCCATCATTATTATAGGTATTTCTTCAGTCATCTTGGGAATTGCTGTCAACTATCCTCTTCACCTCATTGCCCATCTCTCTCATACAGTTGATATACGTTCTGCTTTAAGAGAGATTGTCATGCCTCTTGTCGTGGGCAACATTACGACCGTTGGCGCTTTTCTTGCGCTTGTTCCGTTAAAGTCTGTGGCTTTGCGTGACTTGGGTGTCTTCAGTGCTTTTTTGCTCGTAGGAACCATCCTCTTCGTTCTTTTATGGTTGCCACATTTAGTGCATCGAGTACCAAGGGTGAATCAGAATATATTCGACAGGATAGGAAATGTAACACTTGAGAACAAATCATGGATTGTGTGGACGGTGGTGATCCTGACTTTTATATTAGGATACTTTAGTTTACAGACTTCCTTCGATGCGGACCTGCGTAACATCAACTATATGACTGATGAACAAAAACAGGATATGCGATATCTGGAGACGTTTTCTAACCTCAAATCTCAGGATTCAGATTTAAACCAATGGAACGAATGGCGTAACAGTAAGGGACTTCTGTTGTGTCAGCGACTGAGAGAAGTTGCTGCTCAGGCAGGCTTTTCTGACGGTTCTTTCGATGACTTCTACAATTTAATGACTACAGAACCCGCAGATGATGGACAATCACTTACATCTACTATCATCAACAACCTCTCAGACAACTTCAACTATATTGGATGGGCCTGTGGTCTTATCGTATTCTTCTTCCTTTGGCTTTCATTAGGCAGCATAGAGTTGGCTCTGTTATCGTTCTTGCCTATGGCTGTCAGTTGGGTATGGATATTAGGCATTATGTCGTTATTGGGAATCCAGTTTAATGTTGTAAACATCATTCTGGCTACCTTTATCTTTGGTCAAGGTGATGATTATACTATTTTTATGACAGAGGGCTGTCAGTACGAATATGCTTATCGTCGCAAGATGCTTAATTCATACAAATATAGTATCATCATCTCTGCCCTTATTATGTTTATTGGTATTGGAGCCCTGATCTTTGCTAAGCATCCTGCTCTTCATTCATTGGCAGAGGTGACGATTATAGGTATGTTCTCTGTTGTCTTGATGGCCTATTTATTTCCACCACTCATCTTTCGATGGTTGGTCTATTCTCATGGAAAGGAACGATGGCGTCCTCTTACGATAAAGAATATGATAAAGAGGAATAACACAAATATTCTTTCTTTTGTTTCTGATTGCTATCGTTATAGAGTTATAGAGATCATTACTGCGGTGAATAAAAAAATA
>JAFZNI010000285.1 GCA_017551005.1 Prevotella sp. | reverse complement strand
TTCTGAGCCTCCTCACGCTTCTTGCGAGCCTCTTCCATCTGAGCGCGCTGCTCCTCGGTGAGTTCAGGCATCTGACCACCCTGACCGAAGCCACCGCCAGGACCGCCCTGGCCCATGCCGCCACCACGACGACCACCGCCCATACGACCGAAGCCACCCATCAGACGGTCGTTGTACTTCGTGTTGAGTTCGAGCAACTGCTTGGCCTGGTCGGCATTCAGTTTGTACTGCTCTACAGTGCGGTCGGTACGCATCTTAATCATCTGCTCGGGGTCGAACTGACCACCACCGAAACCACCCTGTGCGAAGGCTGTAGCACTCATGATAAAGGCTGCTGCCAAAGTCATCAAAATCTTTTTCATTTTCTTTCTGGTTTAATTGTTATACTGATTGTGAATTTAAATCTGCATCTGCTTTATAGACCTCGAAAATGGAAAAGGGTTTAATCGGAGAATGAAAAAAAATGTTATAAATACGGACTTGTCGCAGACAATTATTAAACTTTTCTAAACAAAGAAGGTCAAAATAAACAGAAACTTAGATTAATAGCCCCTAATTATAGATTAAGATTAATGGAATTCTCTCACAGACTACACTCACTTCTTTTCATGCTCTGCCTGAGTGTGATGACTTCTTATGCCCAACAGGACAACGTTTCCGGACGCGTGATTGACAAAGAGACGAAGGAGGCGATGGTGCGTGCCACCGTGCAACTCTACCGACTGGGACGAGAGCAGAACGGCAAACAGGACACGACCTTCGTGAAAGGCTCGTTTACCGACGAGCAAGGACACTTCACCATCACCGGCGTGAGCGCAGGACAGTATATGCTGAAATACACCTTCCTGGGCTACAAGGAACAGAAGCAGAACATCACCAAGGCCAGGGGACAGCAGTTGCGACTGGGCGACATCACGATGGAGGCAGATGCCATACAGTTGAATGAGGCCGTGGTGACCGCCAACATCCCGAAGATGATTGTGAAGGACGACACCTTGATATATAACGCGGACGCGTTCCGTGTACCGGAAGGTTCGGTGATCGAGGCCCTGGTGGAGGCACTGCCCGGTGCGAAGATCGACGATGACGGTCAGATAAGCATCAACGGCAAGAATGTGAGGAAATTCAAGATGGACGGGCGTGACTTCATGACGGGCAACAACGACGCCGTGATGAAGAACCTGCCCTCGTACGTCATAGATAAGGTGAAGGCCTACGACGAGCAGAGCGACCAGTCGAGGCTGACGGGCATCGACGACGGTAACGATGACTTCGTGCTGGAGTTCGTGACGAAACGGAGTGCCCGCAACGGTCTGCAGATGAACCCAGACCTGGGCTACGGTACCGACGACCGCTATGGTATCCGACTGACGGCCATGAAGCCCTTCGGTGCCATGCGCTACACCCTGATGGCCAATGCCAACAACGTGAACGACCGTAACTTCACCGGTCGGGGCGGACGAGGAAGAGGCAACAACCAAGGACAGCGCGAGACGAAGACGGCAGCGCTCGATGCCAGTTATGAGAACGACAAGAACCTGAAGGTGAGCGGACGCGTGACCTGGACGCACGGTGACACAGACAACTGGAACCGTACGGGTTCGGAGAACTTCGTGAACACCCGTGGTGGTGCCTTCTCGAACAGCATCAGCCAGAGTTACTCTCGTAACAACAGTTGGACGGGTAACATGAACCTGCAATGGACCATCGACTCGGTGACCACACTCTCGTTCCGTCCGGACGTGAGTTACTCGACCAACGACAGCCGCAGTTCCTCGACCAATGCGTCGTTCAACGTGGATCCCTTCGAGCACGTCACCGACCCCCTGAGTATCGAGAGTCGTCAGCGGATGGACGAACTGAACCTGATCGTGAACGGCCGCGAGAACAAGTCGATGAGTTACGGCAGCAACACTAACATCAACTCACAGGTGCAGTTGTACCGCCGATTCGGCAGAAACGGGCGTAACATGACCATCAACGGCCGGTTCAACTACCGCGACGGCGACAACCAGAACGCCAGTCTGTCGAGGGTGATCCTGTACCAGCAGGCAGACCGTTTCGGCAACGACTCCACCTACCAGACCAACCGTTACACCTTGTCGCCATCAGACAACTGGGGCTATCAGATCGGATTCAGTTATACCGAGCCGCTCTATATCTTCAAACCCAAGCCACAGCCTGAGGACACCACCCAGACCAACCGATTCGGCTTTGGAGGCTTCGGCAGAGGCGGTGGACGAGGCGGTGCCGGTGGCGGCGGCAGAGGCAATCGAGTGGGGCAGCAGGGTATCTTCCTGCAGGTGAACTACCGCTATAACTACAGTTACCAGAAGAGCGACCCCTCGACATACGACTTCCCAGAGTTGTCGAGCGATGCCTTCCTGGACGTGCTGCGCGACTACCGTGAATTCACCCGACTGTTCGGCTACCTCGACAACCCCTACGAGTCGTACCTCTCCGACGACCTGAGCCGCTACTCGGAGCGCACGGAGTACAACCATAACATCGACGTGCAAGTGCGTGTGGTGAGGGAGAAATACAACATGAACCTGGGCGTGCAGATACAGCCCCAGAAGTCGCACTATATCCAACAGTACTTAGGTATCCCCATCGATACGGTGAGGTCGGTATCCAACATCTCACCGACACTGAACCTGCGCTACCGCTTCAACCAGCAGACCAACCTGCAGGTGCAGTACCGAGGAAACAGCCAGCAACCGAATATCACGCAGTTGCTCGACATCTACGACGACACCAACCCGCTGAATATCTCGATGGGTAATCCAGGACTGAAACCCTCGTTTACGAGCAACCTAAGCATGAACTTCCAGAAACAGCGCCAGACGAAACTGGTGGAGGACAGTCTTGGATTCATGGTGCCAAAGGCACAGCGCCACTGGAGTTTCAGCATGAACGGCAGTTGGCAGATCACCAAGAACTCAATCGGTAACGTGGTGACCTACAACGAGACGACAGGTGGACGCATCAGCAAACCAGAGAACATCAACGGCAACTGGTCGTCGAATGCCAGCGTCACCTTCAATATGGGTCTCGACACACTGAACAGATGGGACATCAGCGGCTCTATCAACGGCAGTTACAACCACCGCGTGGGCTATGTGAACCTGAACCGCACGGCCACGCCTGACCGTAATGTGACGCATACCTATAACCTCAATCCGTCGGTATCGCTCAGTTATCGTAACAAGTGGCTCAGTTTCTCACTCAACGGACGTACCACATGGGCACGCACCGAGAACGAGTTGCAGGCGTCGAACAACCTGACTACCTGGAACTTCCAGTACGGCGGCAATACAAACATCACCTTCCCATGGGGAACGAGCCTGGTTACTGACTTCCACGTGTTTAGTAAGCGCGGTTATAGCGATGAGACGCTGAACACCAATGAAATGATATGGAACGCCCAACTGTCGCACAGTTTCCTGCGTGGCAAGAAACTGACCGTGATGCTGCAGTGGTACGACATCCTGCATGAGCAGACCAATTTTACGCGGACGGTGAATGCCAACGGCTGGACAGACCGTGAGGTGAATGCCATCACATCGTATGGCATGATTCATGTGAGTTATCGCCTGAACCTGTTCGGAGGCAACAACAACCAGCGCCAAAGGCCTGAGGGATTCGGCGGTCGTGGTGGTCGTGGTGGCCGTATGCCTGAAGGTGGATTCCCAGGTGGCATGCCTGGAGGAGGTATGCCTGGCGGTGGCGGCTTCGGCGGCGGTGGATTCGGCGGCGGAGGCGGCGGACAGATGTAAAACCGTTATTTCCCGAATTGATCGGAAGAATGCTTCTTATGAGTGTTCTTCCGTTTTTGATTGTTCTTGCTGCCGTTACCCTTGCTGTGCCAGCGACCGTGACGACGGGTGTCGTTGCGTTTCTTCTCACGCTTGACATAGACAGGGGCCTCGCCCAGACCGTCGGGTAGGGGTGTCTTCTCCACTTCCTTACCCAGGAAATGCTCTATCTGCTGGAAACGGTAGATATCGGTGTCGCTGATGAAGGTGATGGCCTGGCCGTCGCGGTCGGCACGGGCCGTACGACCGATACGGTGGACATAGTCCTCGGCATCGTGAGGCACGTCGTAGTTGATGACGATGCGGATATCATCGATATCGATGCCACGGGCCACAATGTCGGTAGCCACCAGGACATCGGTCATGCCGGCCTTGAAACGGTACATCACCTCGTCGCGCTCCTGCTGACTGAGGTCACTATGCATCTGGTCGCAGTTGATGTGCATCTGCTTCAACTGGCGGGTCACCTCCTTCACCTTCTCCTTCTTGCCGGAGAAGATGATGACGCGTTGCAGGTCGCCGGCCTTGAAGAGATGTTTGATAATCTTGAGTTTCTGCGGCTCATAGCAGACGTAGGCACTCTGACGGATCTTCTCGGCGGGCTTGGAAACGGCTATCTTGATCTCTACGGGGTCGTGGAGCAGGGTGACAGCCAGTTCACGGATCTTGGGCGGCATGGTGGCGGAGAACATCACACGCTGACACGACTTCGGCAGTTGCTGCACAATCTTCATGATATCGTCGATGAAACCCATGTCGAGCATACGGTCGGCCTCGTCGAGTACGAAGAAAGAACAGCGGCTCAGGTCGAGGTTGCCTACCTTCAGATGACTCAACAGGCGCCCTGGGGTGGCGATAAGCACGTCGGCACCTAAGCGCATGCCACGCAGTTCCTGGTCGTAGCGGTTGCCATCATTGCCGCCATAGACGGCCACAGAGGACACATCGTCGAGGTAATAGCCGAAGCCCTGCATGGCCTGGTCGATCTGCTGGGCGAGTTCACGGGTGGGCGACATCACGACACAGTTGATGGCATCGCGGGGGTAGTCGCCGTCGTCGAGCATGGAGAGGATGGGCAACAGATAGGCGGCGGTCTTGCCGGTACCGGTCTGTGCTACACCTAAAACATCGTATCCATCGAGGATTTCCGGGATGCACCGTTCCTGAATAGGAGTCATTTCATCGAAATGCATGTCATAGAGTGCATCGAGTATATTGTCGTTCAGATAAGTCTCTTCAAATTGCATCAATTCGTAAATTGTAAATTGTCAAATCGTAAATTGTCAAATTGTAAATCGTCAAATTGTAAATCAATTCGGTGCTTGTCGATAACAGAAATAAGCGATAAAGAAGAACAGGATGTTGGGAATCCATACGGCCAGCATCGGCGGTGCGTCGGCCTGAGTGGCAAACGTGGCACTGACGGTCTGCAACAGGATGTAAGTGAAGGAGAGCGCCAGTCCGATACCGAGATAGAGTCCCATGCCGCCCTTACGCTTACGACTGGAAAGTGACACGCCGATGATGGTGAGGATGAAGGAGGCGAAGGAGGTGGCGATGCGCTTATAGTATTCCACCTCGTACTGGACCACGTTGCCAGAACCTCTTTCAATCTGTTTGCTGATATAGGCACTTAGTTCCGGCGAGGTGAGCGTCTCCTGCTGGCCTCTGGAAAAGACCAGATCCATCGGTTCCATCAGGATGGTGGTGTCGATTTGGGTTCCAGACTTGATTTCTTCGCGAAGTCCTTTCAGTGTACGGATCTTATAGTTCATGGCCTTCCAGTGGTTGCGCGACTCACTGATGGAGTCGTAGCGGATGGTGGAGGCCGTCATGTGACTGATGAGTTTCTTGTTCTCAAACTTGTCGAGCGAGAAGCCGTAGCCTGTCTTCGTAAGGTCATCATACTGCTGCATATAGGCGATCACGCCAGGACCTACCATCAGTTGGACGTTCGAGGCAGAAAGGGTCTTCTTGTTGTTCTTGTATTTCGATTCGAAATCGAGTTTCACGATGGTGCCTTTGGGTATGACGTAAGCGCTCAGACCGTAATTGACCACGGCAATCAAGGCTGCGGAGATGAGGTAGGGGCGCAACAGACGCTTGAAACTGACGCCGGCTGCCAGCATGGCGATGATCTCGCTGTTGCCAGCCAACTTCGACGTGAAGAAGATCACGGCAATGAAGACGAACAAAGGTGAGAACAGACAGGAGAAATACGGTACGAAATTGGCGTAGTAGTCGAAGATAATGGCCTTGATGGGCGCATTGTACGTGGCGAATTTCGAAAGGTTCTCATTGACATCGAAGACAATGGAGATGGAGATGATCAGGATGATGGAATAGATATAGGTGCCAATGAATTTGGCAATAATATACTGGTCGAGCCGTTTCAGGTAACGGAAGGGATTGAGGTAGCGCAAGCAGCGCAGCCATCCCAGCCATTTCCTGATGAATTGGGTGAAAACAGTCCACTTACGACTGATGGCACGAAGACGGCGATAACGCTTGTAATGGTCGCGCAGTTTACTGAAGTCCTTCTCTCGGTGCATCATACTCTTTGTCCCAATTGGTCTATTACACTACGTTTCCACTGCACAAAATCGCCTTGGCAGATATGCTGTCGGGCATCCGTCACCAGCCGGAGGTAGAAGGCCAGGTTGTGGATGCTGGCTATCTGCATGGCAAGCAGTTCCTGTGCCTTGAAGAGATGGTGCAGATAGGCCTTGGAATGGATACGGTCTATCTCACAACCGTCAGGATCGATGGGGGAGAAATCATCCTCCCATTTCTTGTTGCGCATGTTCATCGTTCCCTGATAGGTGAAGAGCATGGCATTGCGCCCGTTACGGGTAGGCATCACACAGTCGAACATATCAACGCCTCGTTCGATGGATTCGAGGATATTCTGCGGGGTACCGACTCCCATCAGGTAACGGGGACGGTACTGGGGCAGGATCTCATTCACCACTTCAATCATCTCATACATCACCTCGGTGGGCTCGCCTACGGCCAGACCACCGATGGAGGCACCACCGCCGTCGTTGAGTTTGCCAAGGGTGTCGACCACATGCTTGGCAGCATCCTGACGGAGGTCCTTATAGGTGCATCCCTGTACGATGGGGAAGAGTGTCTGACGGTAGCCATAGAGGGGTTCGGTCTCGTTGAAGCGCTTGACGCATCGGTCGAGCCAGCGCTGTGTAAGTTTCAGACTTTTAGACGCATACTGATAGTCGCTTTGTCCTGGAGGACACTCGTCGAAGGCCATCATGATATCGGCACCAATGATACGTTGGGTGTCCATCACATTCTCAGGGGTGAAGAAGTGCTTCGAGCCGTCGATATGACTGCGGAACTCACAACCTTCCTCACTGAGTTTGCGGATGCCTGTCAAGGAAAAGACCTGAAAACCGCCTGAGTCGGTCAGTATGGGCCTGTCCCAGGTATTGAACTGGTGCAGTCCACCTGCCTTCCGAAGAATATCCAGACCCGGACGCAGATAGAGATGATAGGTGTTACCCAGGATGATCTGGGCTTTCACCTGTTCCCTCAGTTCGGAGAAATGGACAGCCTTAACACTGCCCACCGTACCGACAGGCATGAATATGGGCGTCTTGATCGGACCGTGGTCGGTCATGATCAGTCCGGCACGGGCATTACTGGCGGGGTCTGTATGCTGTACTTCGAAAGTCATTTCTTCTCTTTCTCGTCTTCATCGGGAACCTCCAGTGTCAGGGGATTCTTGACGATTTCATCGGTCAGGGCAAAGGCCCAGACATCCTGCACGTTCTCCACATAGTGGAACGTCACGCCTTTCAGATAGACATCAGGGATCTCATTGATGTCCTTCTCGTTTTCACGACACATCACGATGTCCGTAATGCCTGCACGCTTGGCTGCCAGGATCTTCTCCTTGATACCGCCTACAGGCAACACCTTACCACGCAGGGTGATCTCACCCGTCATGGCCGTGTTCTTGCGTACCTTGCGCTGGGTAAGGGCGGAGGCAATACTCGTGGCAATGGTGATACCAGCCGAAGGACCGTCCTTGGGCGTAGCACCCTCTGGTACATGGATATGGATGTTCCAGTGGTCAAAGATACGATAGTCGATGTTCAGCGTCTCGGCATGGGCCTTCACATATTCGAGTGCCAGGATGGCCGACTCTTTCATCACATCGCCAAGATTACCAGTCAACGTGAGTTTTGATCCTTTGCCTTTCGACAGCGATGTCTCGATGAAGAGGATTTCACCACCGACACTGGTCCATGCCAGTCCAGTGACCACACCGGCATAGTCGTTGCCCTGGTAGATATCACGGTAGAATGGCGGTTTACCCAAGAGATCCTCCAACTCCTGAGGCGTGATCTTCTTCTTGGTATCGTCGCCGTCCAACTGCATGTTATAGGCAATCTTACGAAGGGCCTTGTTGATCTGCTTCTCCAACTGACGGACACCGCTCTCACGGGTGTACTGCTCGATGATCTTCTCAATGGAAGCCTTGTTGAAGGTGGGCTTTAAGGCAGGTCTGTCCAGACCGGTATTCTTCAGTTCACGAGGTATCAAGTGACGCTTTGCGATTTCGATCTTTTCCTCTGTAATATATCCACTTACCTCAATCACTTCCATACGGTCGAGTAGGGGACGGGGAATGGTACTGAGGTTATTGGCTGTGGCAATGAACAGCACCTTGGAGAGGTCGTAGTCCACATCGAGGTAGTTGTCGTGGAAGGCATTGTTCTGTTCTGGGTCGAGCACTTCCAACAGAGCCGATGCAGGATCACCATTGTGGGTGTTCTGTGTCACTTTGTCGATTTCATCGAGGATAAACACCGGGTTACTGGAACCAGCCCTCTGGATGCTCTTGATGACACGACCGGGCATGGCACCTACGTAGGTACGACGGTGACCGCGTATCTCTGCCTCGTCGTGAAGACCGCCTAACGACATACGGACATACTTGCGCTTCATGGCTTCGGCAATGCTCTTGCCCAAGGAGGTCTTTCCGACGCCCGGAGGACCGTAAAGGCAGAGGATGGGCGACTTCAGATCACCACGCAGGGAAAGGACGGCCATGTACTCAAGGATGCGCTCCTTGACCTTTTCCATGCCATAGTGGTCGTGGTCGAGGATCTTTTGCGCACGCTTCAAGTCCAGATCGTCAGTCGTGTACTCGCCCCAAGGCAGGTTCACCATCGTCTGGAGATAGTTGATCTGCACGTTGAAGTCAGGACTCTGCGGATTCAGGTTGTCGAGTTTGTCGGCCTCTTTCTGGAATGTCCGGGCTATCTCTTCAGGCCATTTCTTATCCTTGGCCTTCTGCATCAGTTCCTGCTTCTCTGGCGATCCCTCGCCATTGCCGATCTCGGCCTGCATGTTCTTGATCTGCTGCTGGAGGAAATAGTTGCGCTGCTGCTCGTCGATGTCCTCACGGGTCTTATTACGGATATCAGCCTTCAGGTGCTGGAGGTTGATCTCACGGTTGATGATCTTCATCACCTTAAAGAGACGTTCCTTGACGGTCTCTGTCTCTAAGAGCATCATCTTCTCCTTGACATTGAAGGGCATATTCGAACAGACGAAGTTCAGCGCCATGACATGGTTGCCGATGTTCTTCACGGCAAAGGAGGCCTCGTCGGGCAGGTCGTCGCTGACATTGATATAGTCTTCAACCATATTACGCAGGTCTTCCATCGCCGTCTTGAACTCACGGTCACGCTTCTCAGGCTCTATCTCGGGCACAGGATCAGCAATGCCCTCCAAATAAGGCGTGGAGGCTACGATGTCACGCAGTCGCATACGACTCATGGCCTGGACAATCGCCGTCACATTACCATTGGGCAGCGTCAGCAGTTTCATGACCTTGGCATAGACACCATATTCGTAGAGATCTTCTTTCAGGGGGATATCCGTCTCGGGGTCTATCTGACAGACCACACCGATGACGAGTCCTTTCTTCTCTGCCTTCTGAACAAGATTCTTGCTGGTATCACGTCCAATAAGGATAGGGGAGAGGACACCCGGGAAGAGTACAAGGTTGCGTACTGCCAATATGGGGACTGTGGGGGGCGTTTCTACATTGATTAAATCCTGAAATTCTCCGCTGACATCTGCAATCATCTGAAATGCGGAGTTCCTATTCGTATTACTCATCTCGTTATTTTTCTTCTTTCTTCGTTGTCTAATTACCTAATTCGGCTGCAAAGGTACTAAATATAATTGAGAATGGAGAATTCTTTTTCTTAAAATTTGGTTTTTCATTCAAATTACACTACCTTTGTCCCTGAAAATGGCAAAAGGATATTTTGAGTTCAAACAGTTCACGATACATCAGGACTGCTGTGCCATGAAGGTGGGGACTGACGGAACGCTGCTCGGTGCATGGGCATCGGCACCAACGGGTGCCTGTCGTATTCTGGACATCGGCACAGGCACGGGACTGATTGCACTGATGATGGCTCAACGCTATCCTAAGGCAGAGGTTATTGGCATTGATATGGACGGTGGAGCCGTTTCACAGGCGACGACCAATGCTGCTGACTCTCCATTCTCTAATCGAATTCGGATCGTACTGGCTGACATCGCTGATTTTTCAGTTGAGCCATTTGACTCAATTGTCTGTAATCCACCGTTTTTTGTGGATTCTCTGACTTGTCCTGACTCCTCCAGGACAATGGCACGACATACTGGTTCGCTGACGTATAAGACACTCATACAGTCCGTCAAAAGACTCCTGAAAGACGATGGTTTGTTTTCGGTAGTCGTACCTGTTGACTATCGTTCTCAACTGTTGTCGGAAGCCGCTCTTGCCGGTCTGATATTGTCAAGGGAATGTGCCATCAAGACCACACCGGAGAAAGCGCCGAAACGTTGTCTGATGGAGTTCCGGAAACAGCCTGTCACACTTGTCATTTCAACCACTGAGACGCTTGAAATCCGACCTGGACAGAGAAGCGATTGGTATCATCGTCTGACAAAGGACTTTTACTTGAAATAATAACATTATACATGAACATAACCATACTACAGACAGACATTCTATGGGGAAATCCCAAAGAGAATATCAAACAGGCAGAGAGTCTGCTGCTATCGCAACCAAGGAGCGATCTTTATGTCCTGCCGGAAATGTGGAGCACAGGCTTTGCAACAGAGCCGCAGGGCGTGGCAGAAGATGAAAAAGACAGCATATCACTGTCCTGGATGAAGCGCATGGCCCAACAGCAGAACTGTGCCATCTGTGGCAGTCTCGCCATCCATACCGACGATGGAAACTATCATAATCGCCATTATTTCGTGAATGGCAGAAATGGGACTGTGCAATATTATGATAAACACCATTTGTTTACCTATGGTGGTGAGAACCGTTATTACAAGGCAGGTGAGACTCACACAATAGTGGAATATGAAGGTTTCCGCATTCTTCTATTAACGTGCTATGATCTGCGCTTTCCTGTATGGAGCCGCTATGCGGATCATCTACAATACGATCTGATTGTGTGTGTGGCCAACTGGCCTGAATCGCGCCAGAATGCTTTCCATATTCTGACACATGCACGTGCGATTGAAAATATGTGTTATCTGGTGGCTGTCAACCGTGTTGGTAATGACGACTATTCACATTACCGTGGTTGCAGTTGTATGCTGAGTCCAATCGGAAGAATGCTCGCACAATGCAAGCCGAATATTCCACAGGCTGTTTCATATTCGCTGAATTTGGAAGCACTCAGACAGAAACGCGCAAAATTCAAAGTATTGGAAGATCGGGATATTTGGTAGTGATTATAAGACATCCCATTTGAGTTGGAATCGCGATTATGATAAATAATAGGAATGAGAATATTCCCCTATTTAGGAAAAGCAGACACATATTTCATTTCCTTTAATATGCGTGTCTGACGCTTTAACATGTAGTTGGAAGGATTCTTGCTTGAAAACTTTCGTGGGTTTGGTAAGGTCGCAGCAATAAGCGCACATTGTTCACGACTCAGGTTCTTTGCATCGATATGGAAATGTTCCTCTGCTACGGCATCCACGCCATAGATACCATCGCCCATCTCAATGCTATTCAGATAGACTTCCATGATACGTTGCTTGGACCACAAGAGTTCAATAAGCGTCGTAAAATAAACTTCGAAACCCTTACGAATCCACGAACGCCCTGGCCATAGGAAGACATTCTTAGCCGTCTGTTGTGAAATGGTCGATGCGCCCAGTTTACGTTTCTCAGGATGTTCCAGATTCCTTTTGGCAGCATGTTCAATGGCTTTATAGTCAAAGCCGTGATGCTTCATGAAATTGGCATCTTCACTGGCGATAACAGCCACGGGCATGGAAGGACTGATATAGTCCAGAGATACCCAATGATGAGAGAGTTTCATCTCCTTCCCTTCACTGACTTGCTGGGCACAACGGATAAACATCAGCGGTGTAAACCAAACGGGAATAAAACGGTATGCCACCACAGAAAGAATGGTGGATGCAAAGAAGATGGCCAGGAACCAACGGATAATCTTTCGTAAGGTTTTCATAGATATAAAATTAGTAATGAGTAATTTCGCTATTGCTAATTACCCATTACTAATATCGTTTTTCAAGAATGTTACTTAGCCTGCTGTTCTGCCTCCTGAATCATGGCCTTGGAAGCATACATGTAAACCTCCACACGGCGGTTCTGGGCCTTACCGGCTGCAGTTGAGTTGTCGGCAACAGGATTAGACTCACCAAATCCTGTAGTGCTACGAATCTGAGAAGAAGGAACACCAAGTGACAGAAGATAACTGGTCACAGACTCGGCACGCTTCTGAGAAAGGTCGAGGTTCTTCTGGGCACTCTGCTCTGCGGTAGAGTTCTTCCATCCGGCATTGTCTGTATAGCCCTGGACGGCTACATCGCAGTCGGAATTGCTCTTCAAGACACCAGCAAACTGTGAGAGTGAGGTCTTAGCAGTAGAACTGAGTGTTGAACTACCTGTTGTGAAAAGAATACCAGAGTCGAAAGTCACCTTCACGGCATCCAGGCCATTGGCATCCTTGATTGCCTCAACCTGAGCATTCTTCACGGCTTCGGCCTCTTTCTTGGCCTTATCCATCTTATGACCGATAATAGCACCAGCACCAGCACCTACAGCACCACCAATAGCGGCACCAACAGCCGTGTTACCTGCAATGTTACCAATAATGGCACCTAAGACAGCACCACCACCAGCACCTACGGCAGTACCTTTTGCCGTGTTACTCATTGTACATCCTGCCAAAGTGATTGCTGCGCAAAGAGCAATGGCGATAGTCTTTAAACTTTTCATAATTTCTCTTTTTTTAATGTTAAACACAACGAATAAATGATTTATATGGTGCAAAGATACGAATTTATTTATAATTCATATCGCATAATTCATATTTTTTATGTAATTTTGCACGCAAATTGAAATTTAGAGGTAAAAAACATGGCAAAAGAACTAAAAGAATTGACGAAAAGGGCTGATAATTACAGTCAGTGGTTCAACGATCTCGTAGTAAAGGCAGACTTGGCTGAGCAGAGTGCTGTACGTGGATGTATGGTTATTAAGCCTTATGGCTATGCCATCTGGGAAAAGATGCAGCAGCAATTGGATAAGATGTTCAAGGAGACAGGTGCACAGAACGCCTATTTCCCCCTACTGATCCCTAAATCATTCCTGAGTCGCGAGGCTGAGCATGTGGAGGGATTTGCCAAGGAATGTGCTGTTGTCACGCACTATCGTCTGCGTGCCAAGGAAGACAAAAGTGGTGTGGAAGTTGATCCGACAGCCAAACTGGAAGAAGAACTCATCGTACGCCCTACCTCAGAAACGATTATATGGAATACCTATAAGAACTGGATTCACTCTTGGCGTGACCTGCCCCTGATGTGCAACCAGTGGTGTAACGTGATGCGCTGGGAGATGCGTACCCGTCCTTTCCTGCGTACCTCGGAGTTCTTATGGCAGGAGGGACACACCGCTCATGCCACTCGTGAAGAGGCCGAAGAAGAGGCACAGAAGATGTTGAAGGTCTATGCCAAGTTTGCCGAGGAGTGGATGGCTGTTCCCGTTGTACAGGGCGTAAAGAGTGAGACTGAGCGTTTTGCAGGAGCCCTCGACACCTATACCATCGAGGCCATGATGCAGGATGGCAAGGCCTTGCAGTCAGGTACCTCTCACTTCCTTGGACAAAACTTTGCCAAGGCTTTTGAGGTGACATACTTGAACAAAGACAACAAGCCAGAATATGTTTGGGCCACTTCATGGGGCGTCTCTACCCGACTCATCGGTGCGCTGATCATGACGCATTCAGACGACAACGGTCTGGTCCTGCCTCCAAAACTGGCTCCACTACAAGTGGTTATCATCCCCATCGCTACCAAACCAGAGCAGATGGAACTGGTAAACAAGGAGGTGCAGCCCATTATCGAACAATTGCGTCAGAAGGGCATCACTGTGAAGTTCGACGATGCTGACAACAAACGTCCTGGCTTCAAGTTTGCCGACTATGAGTTGAAGGGTGTGCCTGTACGTCTGGTGCTGGGTGCCCGTGACTTGGAGAACGGTACCATCGAGGTGATGCGCCGTGATACATTAGAGAAAGAGACACGTCCCATAGAAGGCATTGTGGCGTATGTCGAGCAATTGTTGGAAGATATCCAGAAGAATATCTTCCTGAAGGCAAAGAACTATCGTGATGCTCACATCTACGAATGCGATAACTACGAGGAATTCAAGGAACGTGTAAAGGACGGTGGATTCTTCCTCTGCCACTGGGACGGCACTGCCGAGACCGAGGCACAGATCAAGGAAGAGACACAGGCCACCATCCGTTGCGTGCCTTTTGGCGTGGAGCAGACGCCTGGCATTGATATGGTTAGTGGGAAGCCTTCAAAGGCAAGAGTCATCATTGCCAGAAGTTATTAAAGACAAAAAAAGAAAAGGAAACTTTCCCAAGTTCCCTTTCCGAAACCAAGCCTACTGATGATTTTCGGCTGGTTCAGAAAATTGGATGTCTCACGACATCCGATTTTCTTTTTAACCTTAATAATCTAATACCATGAAAAACACGTCGCAAAGATACGAATTATTTAACATCATTCATATAATTTGCGGACTTGGTTCTATGGTTTTAATCTTTTTTTAGAATACCTCGCCCCCAATTTAGAATTGTTTGCATATCTAGCGCCTGAATCCGCTGGGTATCTTCATCATTGAGAGGTGGCATCTGATTCATCTGATTCCATTGGATGGTATAGAAAGACGTAACAGATTGAAGCATAGACTCGTCAGTGCCATAAGTACGGATACAGCAGATGACCTTGTTGCCACTTTCAATGGAATCCAGTGGCGTTACCAACAAAAGAGTAATCGTCAGTGCATCACTGACTTTAACACGCAGACTGTCATCTGTCAACATGGTCATCTCACTCTTTCCACCTAGCCTATTCGATACTTCCGCCTTCATACCGGATGCCATAAAGTCTATCATATCCAAGCGGTTGTTTTCAGAAAGAACGGGCAGGAGCGAATCCGGCATCTCACGAAACAGGTCTGAGATTTTTATTTGTGCATGACACATGACAGTCATTCCGCAAAACAGAATGACTGTCAATAGAGTCTTATGAATCATCTTGTCCAATAACATCCCCTACTCTATTTATTATTGCGGAGATCATGGACACGCACGGCTTTACCCTCACTCTGCGGCAGAGACCCCTTCTTAACGAGTTTTACGCGCGGTGTCAGCAGAATTTCATCCTTCAAGGCACGCTGGATGTCCTTCGTCATTTTCTGGATCTCGGGATAGATATCCGACTCAAGGCCTTCGAGTTCAACCTCGACTGTCATCACGTCGTTATCGTCAATGGTCTCGAGGGTGATGAGATAGTTGCTGCCAAGACCTGGATATTGCACGAGAATCTTCTCCACCTGCATCGGGAACACATTGACGCCCTTGATGATGAACATATCATCGGTACGACCCTTGATGCGGTCAATACGACGATGGGTACGTCCACACTTACAAGGTTCGGCAATGATACGTGTCAGGTCACGTGTGCGATACCTTAATATAGGCATCATATCACGGTCGAGTGTGGTGAGCACCATCTCACCCATCTCACCGTCAGGTACAGGCTCGAGGGTATCAGGGTCGACAATCTCCACGATATAGTTATCCTCCCAGAGATGCATTCCTTCCTGGTACTTACACTCGAAGGCGACACCTGGACCATTCATCTCAGTCATACCGAATGAGTTATAGGCCTTAACGCCCAACATACGCTCAATACGACGACGCTGCTCCTCAGTATGGGGCTCGGCACCAATGCAGAGGGTATGCAACTTTGTAGTTGCCGGATCCACCCCTTCCTCCTTAAACACCTCAGCCAGACGAATGGCATAAGAAGGTATGGCATGAAGGGCAGTAGTGCCAAAGTCCTTGATGAACTTAATTTGACGCTTGGAGTTACCTGCTGCGGCAGGAACCGTCATGGCACCTAACCACTCAGCACCATACTGGAATCCAAGACCACCAGTGAACATTCCATAGCCGCTGGAGTTCTGGAACACATCACTCTTACGACAGCCAACCATATAGAGATTACGGGCAATCATATTGGCCCACGAACAGATGTCGTGCTCGGAATAAACAACGACACAGGGATTTCCCGTTGTACCACTGGTAGAGTGGATTCGAACGGCATCGTCCAAACTACGGCATACCAGTCCGTAGGGATAGTTGTCGCGCAGGTCTTGCTTGGTTGTGAAGGGAATCTTACGAAGGTCGGCAAGTGAATTGATGGAATCGCTTGTAATACCGAGATCGCCCAAACGCTTCTTGTAGAAAGGAGAATTCAGCGCAATGTCGATGCTTTTCTTCAATTTCTTCACTTGCAACTGTTCAAGTTGCTCTCTTGGCATGGTTTCAATTTCCGGTTGCCAGTACTCACCATCGGGTTTGATGGTTGACATAATTTTCTCGTCTGTCATATCCTTATTTTGTTTATTTGATTTATTACTTAGCCAATTGCATCATCATTACAGCAGCAAGTCCGGCAGTTTCGGTGCGCAGTCGACTTTCTCCCAAATGGACGCTCTGATATCCTTTTTCCATACAATCCTTTACTTCTTCAAGACTGAAATCGCCCTCGGGACCTATCAGCACAGTGACCTCCTCCTCATCATCATTTTTCTGTAACTCATCGAAAAGGTAGGTACGCGGTATTTCATTATAACAATGGGCAATATACTTCTTTCCATTTCTTGGCAGTTCAAGAAACCGTTTCAGAAGTTCCATCTCATTGAGTACTGGTTTCCAGGCCTTATGACTCTGTTTCATGGCAGATATGGCGATCTTCTCGAGACGGGTCGTCTTCAACAGTCTTCTTTCAGAGAACTGACAGTTGACAAATGATATCTCATCAACGCCTATTTCTGTCGCTTTTTCTGTCATCCACTCAATGCGGTCCAGCATTTTCGTAGGGGCTATGGCAAGGTGCCGGTGCCCTTTCCACTGAGGCTCCTGAGGAATACATTCTTTTATTTCGTAATAGCAATGGTGTGTAGCCGCTATCGTCAGTTCGGCTTTATAGTAGTTACCTTTGCCATCCATCAGGAACATCTCGTCACCACCCTTCAACCGGAGGACACGCATGGCATGCATGGCCTCGTCAGGCGGTAGTTCCGTCTGCTGCTGGGCATCTGGCACATAGAAATACCTCACTTCCTTCATACGACTCGCTATTTCTGATCAGGTTTGAATACCAAGGCAAATGTAATACCGACCACTATGGCAAAAGTGGCAAAGATAAACCAACAGGTGGTCCAATCACCTTGCAGGAATCCATCATGCCAAGAACAATAGTGGTTAACGATTTCACCAGCAACCAAGGTTCCCACAGTGGCTCCCACGCCATTAGTCATCATCATAAACAGACCTTGGGCAGAAGCCTTTACGGAAGGCTCGCACTCCTGATCGACAAAGATACCACCAGAGACATTGAAGAAGTCGAAGGCGACACCATAGACAATACAGGACAGGATGAAGAATAACACCCCAGGCATGGTTGGATCGCCAATGCCAAAGAATCCAAAGCGGAAGACCCAGGCAAACAATGACATCAGCATGACGATCTTGATACCATAGCGCTTCAGGAAGAAAGGAATCATCAGAATACAGAGAGCCTCACTAATCTGACTGATAGAGGTGAGCAACGTTGCATTGTTCGCAGCAAAGGATGATGCGACGACAGGATCAGCACTGCCCTTAAAACTGGTGATGAACGGTCCGGCATATCCGTTAGTGACCTGTAGGCACATGCCTAATAGTGCTGAGAAGATAAAGAACATAGCCATCTTCCGCGTCTTGAACAGTTTGAATGCATTCAGGCCAAAACTCTCAGCCAGGGATACTTTCTGGTCTTTTTTCGCCAGTTTACACTCTGGCAATGTGAAGCAGTAGAGGAACAGAATGATGCTCAACAAACCAGAGACAAAGAACTGCATATAAGTATATTGGAACTTATGGGGATTCTCCGCAAATGTCAGCGTAAAGGTGACACCATCCCAGGAAGACGTCTCGACAAGCCATACGGCGCAGTTGACGAACCACATCGTCACGATGAAGCCAACGGTTCCCAACACACGGATAGGCGGGAAATCCTTCACGGTGTCATAGCCATTGTTTTTCAGTATGGTAAAGGCTGTCGTATTTGCCAAGGCTATTGTAGGCATATAAAATGCCACACTCAGGGTGTAAAAGAGGATGAATACCGATTTGTCAGTCAGTTCCTGTCCGACACCAGCCTCTTTGCCCAACCACCAACAACCGAACATAAAAGTACCTGCTGCAAGATGGCAGAGACCCAACAGTCGCTGGGGCTGGATATACCGGTCTGCCACGATACCCATCAGTGTAGGCATGAAGAGACTGACAATGCCTTGGATGGCATAGAACCAGGCTATCTTGTCGCCGAGGCCTGCAGCCCCCAGATAATTACCCATGCATGTAAGGTATGCACCCCATACTGCGAACTCCAGGAAGTTCATCAGTGCCAGACGTAATTTCAGATTCATATCTCTATGGTTTTAATCGTTTTATATTCATTGTTCTATCTCGAAACCGGCTTCACCCCGAATTGGTGGCGTTGCTGCTTCCTCACGGAGTCTGGAATAGTCTTTGTCGTGTCAGTCTTTATAGCCTCATTTACAGGCTTCATAGATTTGTCTGTCTCTTGTTTGTGGAAACGGATTAGATGTATATCTGTCAGGAAGAGCAATTTGAGATCCGTATTCTTCTCATTGCCATCTCCCAGATAAAAATAGCCCATCACTTCCTTCACTTTCAGGTCGCAGTCATCGATTCTCAATTGTGTGTCTCCGCTAACAGAGAAACGGGTCACTTTGGATACAATACTGTCGTTCTCATATTTTAGTGCAAGATATACTATTGCATCCTTCGCTCCACTCTGATATAAGTAGTTGCTTCTGAATGCCAGCATAAAATGATCGCCTTTATGATATGAGGTGTCTGCCTTCTGTACAAACTGCAAACGATTATAGGGAGCATAAGGTATCAGCATGATACAGCGACTTCCTTCCCACACATTAGCAGTGTCACCATTGAGACTGTGTGTTGTGTAGCGTTCCACTTCTCCTTCCGAGGCACCGAGGTCAAGAGCATCCTGACTCAGGCGGTCCTGTACATTGTGGCATATTTCCACGAAATGATCCGCACGGGTATAATAATACACAAGCGAAGAGTCGAAATCAGCCCTTGTCACATGATGCTTCTTTAAGACGGCATTAAAATACAAGTCACGGTTATAATCCTCATTCCCGGAATTGACGCTTGGGATAGAAGCGATTCCCTGAGAGACATAATAGTCATAAAGGATATCCTCCATATCGCCTGGTTGGATATATTCACTCGGCACTCCCGGCTTACAGGCTGACGGCAGAATCAATACTATACCTATATATATTATATGTATGATCTTTCCTCGCATCATGTCTCTTCTCTTGCATCTCGTTTCAATGTGATCTCACTGATCTCTTTTCTGAAAAACAATAACAACAGAACAACAGCAACGCTGATGCTTGCATCTGCAAAATTGAACACAGGACTGAAAAAGACGAAATGGTCACCTCCGATGATGGGCATCCAGTCGGGCCATTCTGTCTCAATCAGTGGGAAATAAAACATATCTACCACTTTTCCCATCAGGAAGGGCGCATAGCCTGTGCCGAATGGTACGATATATGAGGTATAGTATTCTGATGAGCCTGCAAAGCAAAGACCATAAAACATACAGTCTATCAGGTTGCCGATGGCACCTCCGAGGACCATCGACAGACACAGCACATAACTCGTACGTGCATGGGCTTTAACCTGTTTCCAGATATAATACCCTAATATGGCAATGGCCACAACCCGGAAGACGGAAAGAACGATCTTACTGCCAAGTTGCATACCGAAGGCCATCCCCATATTCTCGATATAGTTGATGTAGAACCAACTCGTGATGCGAATGGACTCATGCAGACACATATTGGTCTTTACCCAAATCTTAATAACTTGGTCGATCAACAGGATAACAGCCACCACAATGACTGCCAGTCTGCCATTAGTGAAGACCTTTCTGAACAGGCTCACTTTTCTTTCTTTTGATTCATCTTTGACTGGACACTCAAAGTGGCATGAGGCACAGCACGAAGACGTTCCTTCGGAATCAGTTCACCCGTAATACGGTCAATACCGTATGTTTTATTCTCGATACGGACAAGGGCAGCCTTTAATCCCTGAATGAATTTCTGCTGACGTGCAGCCATACTGATGATTTCCTCTTTCGACTGGGTAGTACTCCCCTCCTCCAGTGCCTTGTAGGTAGGTGAGGTGTCATCTACATCGTTGGAATCCTCATTCATCAGAACGCGCATCATCTGGTCGTAGTCGCGCTTGGCCAAGGCCATTTTCTCATTGATGATCTGACGGAACTCTTCCAGTTCCTCGTCAGAATAACGTGTCTTTTCTGCCATAATTGTAAAGTTATTGATAGTTATACTTTTTCTACTTTGATATTCAGTTTAAAATCGTCGAAGTCAACCTCTTGTCCATCATTCGAATTGATGTTGATGTCATCAGCCAGTACTTGTGTCTTGATATACTCGCCAAAATGGGCTACGCTCTTTTCCACTTCAGCATTTGGCGCTATCGTAACGCTGATTCTGTCGGTAATCTCCAAACCACTTTCCTTACGGATATTCTGAATGCGGTTGATGAGTTCACGGGCCATACCCTCGTCCTTCAACTCATCGGTCAGTTCTACTTCAAGGGCTACGGTGAGATTACCGTCATTGGCAACCAGCCAACCTGGGATATCCTCAGAGATGATCTCTACGTCAACGGCCTCTACTGTCAACTGCTGACCTTCCACCTCGATACCGATAGTGCCTTGTTCTTCGAGTTCTGCAATCTGTTCCTGAGAGAGTTGGTCCATAGCGGCAGCAACACCCTTCATCAGTTTGCCAAACTTCTTACCCATCGTACGGAAGTTGCATTTCACCTTCTTCACGAGAATGCCAGCACCCTCTACGAAACGGAGTTCCTTCACGTTCACCTCGTTCATAATCAGATCCTTCACAGCCTCGATGTGTTTCTTCTGCTCAGCATCAACGGCAGGAATCATAATGGCCTGTAACGGCTGACGGACCTTGATGTTCACCTTACGACGCAGGGCAAGTACCATCGAGGTGATCTTCTGGGCCATCTGCATACGGGCTTCCAGATCCTTGTTAATCCGACTCTCATCAGCCACAGGGAACTTATCCAGATGTACAGAGTCAAGTTCACCGCCTAAGTCCTTATACAACTGGTCTGCATAGAAGGGCGCAAACGGAGCCAACAACTTGGCGACAGTCATCAGACAGGTATAGAGCGTCTGATAGGCTGAGAGTTTGTCTGTGCTCATCTCCTTACCCCAGAAACGTTTACGGTTCAGACGTACGTACCAGTTGCTCAAGTCGTCGTTTACGAAAGCATCAATCAGTCGGCCTGCACGCGTTGGGTCATAACCATCCAACTCTGCCTCTACACCCTTGATCAGTGTATTCAGACAAGAGAGTATCCAACGGTCAATCTCAGGCTGCTCCGTTTGTTGCTGTGCCACAGCAACAGACTGAACGGGATCAAAGCCATCCACGTTGGCATACAAGGCAAAGAAACTATACGTATTATATAAGGTGCCGAAGAACTTACGGCGTACCTCGTCTACTCCCTCTGGGTCGAACTTCAGGTTGTCCCAAGGCTCTGAGTTAGTCATCATATACAGACGAACGGCATCAGAACCGAACTTCCCAATCATATCGAAGGGATTCACCACGTTACCCACATGTTTGGACATCTTATTGCCTTTTGCATCGAGTACGAGACCGGAAGAGATCACGTTCTTGAAAGCCACAGAGTCGAAGATCATCGTGGCAATGGCGTGCAAGGTAAAGAACCAGCCACGGGTCTGGTCCACACCCTCATTGATAAAGTCGCAGGGGAAGGCAGTGCCCTTGTCAATCAGATCCTTGTTCTCGAATGGATAGTGTATCTGGGCGTATGGCATAGAACCGGAGTCGAACCATACGTCGATCAGGTCTGTCTCACGCTTCATCGGTTTACCACTCTCACTGACGAGTACGATATGGTCTACATACGGACGGTGCAAGTCGATCTTATCGTAATTTTCCTTGCTCATGTCGCCAGGAACGAAACCATTATCCTTCAGTGGGTTGCTCTTCATATATCCAGCACTGACAGCCTTCTCTATCTCATGATAGAGTTCCTCAACAGAACCGATGCAGACCTCCTTACCATCCTCATCGCGCCAGATAGGCAGTGGCGTTCCCCAGAAACGAGAACGGGAGAGATTCCAGTCGTTCAGGTTCTCCAACCAGTTGCCAAAGCGTCCTGTACCTGTTGATTCAGGTTGCCAGTTAATGGTCTTGTTGAGTTCAAACATACGGTCTTTCTTGGCTGTACTCTTGATAAACCACGAGTCGAGTGGATAATATAGCACTGGTTTGTCCGTACGCCAACAATGGGGGTAGTTGTGTACGTGCTTCTCAATACGGAAAGCCTTGTTTTGGGCTTTCAGATCCATACAGATGGAGATATCCAGAGTCTCGTCCTTGTCTGTCAACGTCTCATCGTAAGCGTTCTTCACATATCGTCCGGCAAACTTGTTCCACTCGTCCAGATTGACATACTTGGACACAAAATCAGCATCCAGATCTTCTGGCAGGAAATACTTACCCTGCAAATCTACCACAGGACGCTCTGCACCTTTCTTGTCAATCAGTACAATCGGACAGATGCCAGCCTTCTTGGCAACAAAAGCATCATCGGCACCGAAGTTGGGTGCGATATGAACAATACCTGTACCATCTTCTGTCGTCACATAGTCACCTGGGATTACTTTGAATGCATCACCCATCGGTTTGATGGCAGGCATCAACTGCTCATACTCCATGCCTACAAGTTCAGGGCCCTTGTAACGCCCCACAATACGATAGGGAATGAATTTCTCACCTTTATTATATTCTGGCATTTCGCCGCCGTCAGTAATCTCTCCCTCCGGAGCCAGGTAAGCATTCAGGCGTGCCTCGGCCATCACCACGGTGATCTTCTCTGCAGTATAGGGATTGTAGGTTTGAACAGCCACATAGTCAATCTTCGGACCGACACAGAGGGCTGAATTGGCAGCGAGTGTCCAGGGCGTTGTGGTCCATGCCAGGAAATAAGGCGTCCCCCACTCTGCCATCTCGGGCTTCGGGTTCTTTATCTTAAACTGAGCCGTACAAGTGGTGTCCTTGACATCCCTGTAACAGCCGGGCTGATTTAACTCATGCGAACTCAGTCCTGTTCCTGCTGCCGGAGAATACGGTTGGATGGTATAGCCTTTGTAGAGCAGTCCTTTGTTGTAGAATTGTTTCAGCAACCACCACAGCGTCTCAATATATTTATTGTCGTAGGTGATGTACGGATTGTCGAGGTCTACAAAGTAGCCCATCTTCTCGGTGAGGTCACGCCATTCCTGGGTGAACATCATCACGTTCTCACGACACTTCTTGTTATAGTCCTCCGTTGAGATGTATTTCTCACTCTCCTTGTTGTCGATATCGGCTTTTGTGATGCCGAGTTCTTTCTCCACACCCAGTTCCACGGGAAGACCGTGGGTGTCCCAACCGGCCTTACGCTTCACCTGATATCCTTTCATCGTCTTGTAGCGGTTGAAAGTGTCCTTGATGGTACGTGCCAACACATGGTGGATGCCCGGATGGCCGTTGGCAGAAGGAGGTCCCTCATAGAAAACAAACTGGGGACAGCCTTCCCGCTCCTCTATGGAGCGCCAGAAGATATTTTTCTCCTGCCACATCTTCAAGATATCATCATTCACTTGGGTCAGATTCAACCCGCTATGTTCCGCAAATTTCTTAGCCATATATTACTTTTGATTTCTACTTTTCTTATTTAGCGTGCAAAGGTAGTAAAATTATCCGAGTTGACAAAGGAAATAAGCAATTTTAAGACTTTCAATTTAATTTCTTTTCAAAAAGTTCGTTTTATAAAAAAAAATATGTATCTTTGCAGCCTAGTGTATATATAAAATATTCAATAACTAATTTAAAAACTGTATGGGATTAATGATTTTGCAGCTCTGTATCGTATTAGGAGCGTTATGGGTGGGATCACGCTATGGTTCACTTGCCCTTGGTGCGATTTCCGGTATCGGTCTCGCCATTCTCGTCTTTTGTTTCGGACTCAAACCCGGCACACCTCCGACGGATGTGATTTACATTATCATAGCAGCAGTGACCTGTGCTGGTATTATGCAGGCCTCTGGTGGTATGGACTGGCTCATCCAGATTGCGGAGAAGATGCTGCGTAAGCATCCGGATCGTATTACTTTCCTTGCTCCGTTGACAACATTCTTCTTGACCGTTTTAGTCGGAACAGGTCATGTCGTATACACCTTAATGCCAATTATTTGCGATATTGCACTAAAGAAAGGCATCCGTCCTGAGCGTCCCTGTGGTGTGGCCTCTATTGCTTCACAGGTGGGTATCACTTGCTCCCCTATCGCCGCTGCCGTTGTAGCCTTTGTCACCATCTCAAACGAGAACGGCTTCAATGTCTCGATTCCTGGTGTGTTGATGATCTCGATTCCTGCCTGTCTGTGTGGACTGATGGCAGCAGCAGCAGCCTCCTATCATCGCGGACTCGATTTGGATAAGGATCCTGAGTTCCAGAAGAAGATTGCCGACCCTGTACAGCGCGAGTATATCTATGGTTCTGGAGCCACAACGCTCGACAAGGAAATTCCACAGTCTGCCAAGAACGCCGTCTTTGTATTCCTTGGGGCTCTCGCCATCATCGTGATGTTCGCTATCTTCCCAAGTCTCCTACCCTCTTGGGACGGTAAGGCCCTGAAGATGAACCTCGTCATTCAGATTGTGATGATTGCTGCCGCAGCCCTGATGATCCTTTTCTGCAAGGCTCAGCCGAAAAAGGCCGTTGCCGGACCAGTGTGGCAGTCAGGTATGGTAGCCGTTGTCGCCATCTATGGTATCGCCTGGATGGCCGACACGTATTTCTCTAATTATATGCCAGAGATTCAGGCTATGCTCGAAGGCATCGTGAAGGATTATCCCTGGTCGATTGCGCTTGTCTTCTTTATGGTGTCTGTGCTCATCAACTCGCAGGGAGCCGTTGTGGTATCGATGCTGCCGTTGGCCTATTCACTCGGTATTGCAGGACCTGTGTTGCTGGGTGTCCTTCCGAGTGTCTATGGATATTTCTTTATTCCCAACTACCCATCGGATATCGCCACTGTGAACTTTGACCGTTCTGGTACGACAGTCATCGGTAAGTACCTGCTGAACCACTCCTTTATGATGCCTGGTCTTATCTGTGTGTTCACCTCTACCATTGTGGCGTACCTGCTGAGTACGATTTTCTACTAAACACGTTCATACGATAAATAGATAAAATAAATGCCTGTCATTGAACTACACGACCTTAACCATCCCGGGGCTGATGTGTTCAGTCATCTGACTGAGGCACAGTTGCGTTCTAAGGTAGATCCTGAAAAGGGGATTTTCATTGCAGAGAGCCCGAAGGTTATTCGTGTGGCGCTGAAAGCAGGCTATGTGCCAACTGCTCTTCTCTGTGAGAAGAAGCACATCAACGGGGATGCCGCTGATATCATCCGACAATGTGGTGACATCCCTGTATTCACTGGTGAACGCCATGTGTTGGCCACCCTGACAGGATATACGCTGACACGTGGCGTACTTTGTGCCATGAGTCGTCCAAAGCCCATGAGTGTAGGTGATATCTGTGAAAGTGCCCGTCGCATCGTTGTCATTGATGGTGTTGTTGATACTACTAATATCGGAGCCATCTTCCGCAGTGCTGCAGCATTAGGCATTGATGCCGTATTGCTGACGCGCAACTCCTGCGACCCGCTTAATCGTCGGGCTATCCGTGTATCTATGGGATCTGTCTTCCTGGTGCCTTGGACCTGGATTGACGATCCCGTCACCAGTCTCCGCGATTATGGCTTCCGTACGGCGGCAATGGCGCTCACATCCAAGAGCATCCCCCTCGATGCACCCGTCCTGAAAACCATCAGTCGTCTGGCTATCATCATGGGTACGGAAGGTGACGGTCTCCCGCAGGACACCATTACTGCCGCTGATTATGTTGTACGCATCCCCATGCAGCATGATGTCGATTCCCTCAATGTGGCGGCGGCTGCCGCAGTGGCGTTCTGGGAACTCCGGCAATAGGAAACTAAGTTAGACATATATACATTATTAATTATTATGAAATACTATAACAGACTACTCTTAATCCTGTTCCTGATGTCTGCTCTGACTGTCTCAGCCCAGCAGAACGTGAACATGAAGTTCGGAAAACCGACGAAAGAAGAAATGGAAATGACGGTATATAGTCCGGATCCGGATGCAGAAGCCGTGGTGCTATGCCGACTGACTGATGTGGAATACACCGTCCAGACGAGCAGTTTTCTGGTGGACTATCGTGAGAAGTGTCGTATCAAGGTATTGAAACCTAATGGCGTCCGATTTGCCAAGGTGGTTGTACCATACCAGATGAATATGTCGGTAGGCAATAATATCACGGGGTTGCGAACCTCGTTCATGACTATTCCAATGGATAGGGTCAGTGGCAATTCATCTTTCCAGGAACAAGATGGCCCGATGTCGGAAGGTGTCTTTGGCACCGATGGAGATGAGATGGTGGAAGACATCAAGGCTGTCGCCTTCAATCAGGAAGGCAGCAAGTTAGTGAAGACATCCTTGAAGAAAAGTGACATTGTTAAGACGAAGATTGACGAGCAGAACTATCTGGTGGAGTTTACCGTTCCCAACGTAAAAGTGGGTACAGTGATAGAATACGAGTATAATATCCACAGTCAACTGTTCTGGGAACTACGCGACTGGTATGCCCAGTGTGAGATTCCTGTGGTCTATGCCAAATTAGACATGAATATTCCCAATTATCTGATATTCAACATTGAGGATCATGGTATCCAGCGTTTGACATATACCTGTACTGTTGGCAGTCTGAAATACAAGGTGGAGAGCGACCCTTTGGCAAATCCTATGTCGGTCAACACCAATCACTATATTTATGTAGGCAGTGACCTGATTGGTATGCCGAAGGATGACTATGTGTGGAATGCACAGGATTACTGGGCGGGAATCACTGCCGAACTGAAGCAGTACCGCCTGCGTGGAATGAATCAGTTGGATTATGCCAAGACGTGGGAGCAGATTGACGATATGATCCTCAATTCAGATGACCTGGGCCTTCATCTGAATGACCATAGTCCACTGGCCAGCGAATTGAAAGCATCCAAGGTAGAAGAGATTTCCGATCTGCGTGAGCGTGTGGCTACCGTGTATCAGTTGGTGATGGGCAAGGTCAAGTGGAACGGCAAGTACGAGTTGAGTCCTGCACTTACCTCTGAGACACTGAAAAAAGGCGAGGGTTCGAATGCCGACATCAACATTCTGCTCATCCAGTCACTCCACGATGCTGGTCTGAACGCTGCCCCCGTGATGCTCCGTACCCGCGACTTAGGACTGTTGCCCTATAACTTCCCCTCTATTCGTAAACTCTCTACATTCCTCGTGGGTGTCATCTTGCCAACTGGGGGGAATGTCTATCTCGACGCATCATCTAAGAATGGTTATCTGAACGTCTTGCCAGAGGTGATGCTGGTAGAGAGAGCCCGTCTGGTGCAGAAGGGAAACAAGAGTCAGTGGGTGAATCTCCAAAAACTCCAGCGTTCGCAGAAGAACACTGTGATCAATGTCACACTCACCCCCGATGGCAAACTGAGTGGTAAACAGACCACCCGCTATGAAGGTCTTGCGGCTGCGCAGTATCGCGAAAAGGCTGGCATCAACGAATTTACTCCAGAAGCCAACGAGGAAGTGGAGTTAAGTCTTCAAGGAGATGTCAGCGATGGCAAGATCACTGTCTGTCCCTTCAAGAATCCGCCGTTGGAGAACAATCCTTTCAATGCCTCCAAGCGACTGATGCCTGTCGAGTTCCCGTGCATCTCAACGGAACGTATCGTCATCAACATCACCCTGCCTGAGGGTTATACAATGGAGAGCAAGCCACAGAACACCATAGTCTCTACGCCTGACAAAGGTCTCGATGGCCGCTATGTGACCTCCGAGACTGAGGGAAAGGCTCATGTGCAGTATCTGTTCAATGTCAATAGTCTCTCTCATTCCGAGAAGAACTATTCCGACCTGCGTCAGATCTTCGAAATGTTCATAAATTACGGAAAAACGCCCCTTATTTTCAAGAAGAAAGGTTAAAGAGTATTAATGCGAAGGCATTCGTCTATAAAATAGGCGATTTCAGCGATATGACCTAAAAATAAATTTGGTGCATTCAGTAATTCGCTGTATATTTGCAACGTCAAAAGGTTAATAGATTGTTTTATAGTTTGGGGTTCGCAGTGATTGCGAGCCCTAAATTAGTTTTATATCCTCTCTACTTGCTTGACACCTCTCACGGTACGGAGTTTTTTTATCAGGGCTTCCAGCCGGGTATTGTCGTTGATCATTACCACGAGGGTTCCACTGAAGAGCCCGTCGTGCGAGTCGATATTAATACTGCGCAGCACCAGTTTCTCATCCTTCGAGATGATACTTGTAAGGTTGTTCACGATGCCGATGTCATCAGTACCGATAATGCGTAAGGTGATGCTGTACTGTGATGACCCTTTCCCACTCCACTTCGCCTTGACGATGCGGTAACCAAACCTGCGGCGCAGTTCTGGGGCGTTTGGACAGTCTATACGGTGGATCTTAATGCCTCCGTTGATGGTGACAAAGCCAAAGACAGGGTCACCATAGATAGGCGAACAGCACTTGGCCAACTGATAGTCGAGTCCTTTCAGGTTGCGGTCTATCACCAACACATCATCGTTGACAGCCTGGTTCAGTCCCGCTATCTTCGATTCGTCGAGTTCAAACTCTGAGGCACTGCGGGCCACATTGTCGCCGGTAATCACTTTCTCCGACTCTTTCAGTTCCAGGAACTTGTCGATGACGGCATTGGTATCGAGCACCCCTTCAGCAATCTGCTTGTAGAAGTCGCTGACCTCCTTGAAGCCCATCTTCTTGATGACATGGAACATCGTGCCTTCGTCCTGTTCTATCTTGCGGTTCTTGAACTTACGTTCCAGCATTTCCTTGGCAAAGAGACCGTCCTTGATCTGTGTCTCCTTCAAGGCCAGACGGATCTTCGACTTGGCACGTGAGGTCTTCACGATATTCAACCACTCCTGACGGGGCTTTTGATTGGCGGAAGTGAGAATCTCCACCTGGTCGCCACTCTTCAGTTCCTGACGGATGGGCACCACACGTCCGTTGATGCGTCCGCCCGTACACTGGTTGCCAATCTTCGAGTGGATATGATAGGCGAAGTCAAGTACGGTAGCCCCCACAGGAAACTTATGCAGATCGCCACGAGGCGTAAACACAAAGACTTCGTCCTCATAGAGTTCCATCTTAAACTGGTCCATGGCTTCCATACCGTCGGAACTCTCCAACATATTTCGGATGCCTGTGAGCCACTCGTCGAGTCCTGTCTCTCCCTTCACACCCTTATAGCGCCAATGGGCTGCCACACCCCGTTCGGCAATCTCGTCCATCCGCTCTGTGCGTATCTGTACCTCCACCCATTTCTGCTCTGGTCCAAGCACGGTAATATGCAGACTCTCATAACCATTCGACTTCGGCACGCTGAGCCAGTCGCGCAGGCGCTTAGGGTTAGGCTGGTACATATCCGTCACGATCGAATAGGCCTGCCAGCACTGCATGACCTCGCGGGAGTGTCGTTCCTTTTCTGACTCCTGACTCCTGTCTCCTGACTCCTCAATGATGATTCGGATGGCGAAGAGGTCATAGACACCTTCAAAGGGACACTTCTGTTTTTTCATCTTCTGCCAGATGCTGTGGATACTCTTGGTACGTCCCTTGATGTGGCATTTGATACCAGCCGCCTTCACCTTTTCCTCCACTGGTTTGATGAATCTGTCGATATAGGCATCACGTGCCGCTTTCGTGGCACTGAGTTTCTCACGGATATGGTAGTAGGCATCGTGCTCCATGTACTTCAGCGAGAGGTCTTCGAGTTCACTCTTCAACTTATAAAGTCCGAGTTTATGGGCCAATGGCGCATAGAGATAGGCTGCCTCCTGCGACACCTCCTGCCTGGCCTCCTCGTTGTCCGTGTCGCGGATATGCCGCATCAGGTTCACACGGTTGGCAATCATAATCAGGATTACACGCATGTCCTCAGCCAATGAAAGGAGCAGATTGCGGAAATTCTCACTCTCCACAGACGGATTCTTGTCGTAGAGTTGGCGGATGCGCTCCAGTCCGTGCAGGATGCGTGCCACCGACTCGCCATGTGACTTCTCCACCTCCTCGATAGTGATATTTCCAGCCTCTATATCAGGAATCAGGTTTACGGCTTCTATTGCATCACCCTTCAGTCCGATTTCCTCTGTCAGGATTTCTGCCGTCTGGGCTGCCATTTTCTTCTTTTCTTCGTATGTAAATGTGAACTTTTCAGCCATTGCTTCAGTTTTTTCGGCACAAAGTTATTAAAAAATATGCATTATGCATTGTGAATTATGAATTATTTAGTATCTTTGCACCAAATATTAACTAAAATACCATATTTATGTTATCACAACAGGACTTAAAGCAAATCGCTCAGAAGGGTATCACCCAGGAGCAGATTGAGAATCAACTGAATGAGTTTAAGACTGGCTTCCCATTCCTGAAGTTGGAGGCAGCCGCAGGTATCGGACGAGGCATCATCGCCCCTGATGCAGCCGCTCGCAAACAATATGAGGACATTTGGAACGCCTATAAGGCCGCAGGCAACAAGATTGTGAAGTTCGTGCCTGCGTCAGGTGCTGCCAGTCGTATGTTCAAGAACATGTTCGCTTTCGTAGATGCTGACTACGACGTGCCGACCACCGACTTCGAGAAGAAGTACTTCGACTCCATCGAGAAGTTTGCCTTCTATGAGGCTCTTGATGCCGTCTGTCAGAAGAACGAGGGAAAAGGCATCAAGGATTTGATGGCCGCAGGCAACTACAAGGCAGTGGCTGCCAATATGCTCAAGGCTGAAGGCCTGAACTACGGACAACTACCCAAGGGTCTTTTGCTATTCCACAAGTATCCAGATGGAGCCCGTACTCCGATGGAGGAGCATCTTGTAGAGGGTGCGCTCTACGCTGCGTCGAATGGTGAGGCGCATGTCCACTTCACCGTCTCTCACGAACACATGGAGTTCTTCAAGGCCAAAGTGGCTGAGAAGGCTGATTCTTTTGCCAAGAAATATGGCATCAAATACGATATCACCTTCTCTGAGCAGAAGCCAAGCACCGATACCGTTGCAGCCAATCCTGACAATACTCCTTTCCGCAATGATGATGGTTCCCTACTCTTCCGTCCGGGTGGTCATGGTGCCCTCATCGAGAACCTCAACGAGATCGAGGCCGATGTCATCTTCATCAAGAATATCGACAATGTGGTGCCTGACCGTCTGAAGCCAGAGACTGTGGAATGGAAGCAGGTCATTGCTGGCGTGCTCGTCACCTTGCAGAAGCAGGCCTTTGAGTATCTGAAGGTACTCGATGCTGGCGCTTCAGAGGCCCAGTTGGCTGAGATAGCAGAGTTCGTCAGTAAGAACCTCTGCACAGATGCTAAGAACAACAAGGTGGATGAAGCCTACCTGCGTCGCAAACTGAACCGCCCCATGCGTGTCTGTGGCGTGGTAAAGAATGTCGGAGAACCAGGTGGTGGTCCGTTCCTGACCTATAATCAGGATGGCACTGTATCACTTCAGATTCTGGAGAGCAGCCAGATTGACACCAACAACGAGGCCTACATGAAAATGTTTACGCAAGGTACTCACTTCAATCCCGTTGACCTCGTCTGTGCTGTCAAGGACTACAAGGGTCAGCCCTTCAACCTGCCTGAGTTTGTGGACAAGACCACTGGTTTCATCTCTTCTAAATCAAAAGCAGGTAAGGAATTGAAGGCTTTAGAGTTACCAGGCCTTTGGAATGGTGCCATGAGCGACTGGAGCACTGTCTTTGTGGAGGTTCCTCTCGGCACCTTCAACCCCGTGAAGACTGTCAACGATCTCCTCCGTGATCAGCATCAGTAGGTGTCCCTTGCCATCTGAATAATCGTAGCATCAATAGTATCTCTCAAGCCGCACGGCCTGAAAGATACTTTTGTGTTTTCAAATCGAAATGGTATGAATAAAAAGAAATATTTAATGGCATTAGCCGCTACGCTATTATCTTTATTTGCGAAGGCTGATTCAGTAAAGATTGATGGGATATACTATCTCCTATCTGATGAAGATATGATAGCGGAAGTAACAAGTGGCTCTCAAAAATACTCTGGTGACATTGTGATTCCAGCATCTGTTATACATGAAGATGTTGAATACTCCGTAACGAACATCGGAAATAATGCTTTCCGGAGTTGTCAAGGTTTGACTTCCATTGAGATTCCCAACAGTGTGACGTCGATTGGCGATAACGCTTTTTATGAATGTACTGAACTCACATCTATATCCATACCCTATAGCGTAACAAAGATTGGGAATTGTGTGTTCATGTTATGCAATGGACTGACCAATATCACCATTCCTAATACTTTGACAAGCATTGGAGATCTATCGTTTGGATATTGCTCTAGCCTAGAAGGAATAGTTGTAGAAGAAGGGAACCCCACCTATGATTCCAGAGATAACTGTAATGCCATCATTGAGACAAAAACGAACACCTTGAAATATGGTTGTAAAACGACTATCATTCCAAGCGATGTGACCAGCATTGGTGTTTATGCATTTTGTGGTTGTACTGGTCTGACTAGCATCAATATGCCAAACAGCATTAATCGCATTGAGCCCTATGCCTTCTATCTGTGCGAAGAACTAGCAACAATTGATATTCCAAAAGAAGTGACATATATTGGAGAGCGTGCATTCTTGGGATGTAGTAGTTTAACTTCTTTAGTTATTCCTGAGGGTATAACAAAAATAGAAATATATACTTTCAAAAATTGCTCAAATCTGACTTCTATAACTTTGCCGGATGGGATAACTTGGATTGGCCAGCAGGCCTTCGATGGATGTGCTGCATTAAAAGACTTAGAGATACCGAATAGTGTGACATACATTGGAGAAAACGCCTTTTGTGCTTGTGGATCTTTAACCACATTATCGATTCCTAATAGCGTCACAACTCTTTCGCGATGGGCATTCTATGCTTGTATAGGTCTGAAAGAAATCATTATTGGAGAAGGGATACAGTTTATCAATCATGGGGCTTTTGGTCTATGCACAGGGTTAACGGATGTATATTGTTATGCAAAAGATGTACCGAAAACAGAGACCTCCGCATTTAATGGTTCATACATCCACTACCTAACTCTTCACGTTCCTGAAGAATCGATAAGCGAGTATAATTCGGTGCTTCCATGGAAAGATTTTAAGAATATAGTAAAGATTGAGAATTCAAGACAGGGCGATGTCAACGGTGATGGGATCATCAATTCAGCAGACATCGTAGAAATGGTCAATGCCATCATGGGGAAACCCTCTGGTGTCTTCGACAAAGAAGCCGCTGACCTCAATGGTGACGGTGTAATCAATATCACAGACATCATTATCATCGCAAATAATATTTTGAAAAAATAATTTAATTGCGGGAGTGCGGAGCAGTAAACGGGCAAACCGTACCCCAGTGGGGAAACCTTGCCCTGAATCTGGTTCACACTTTACCCAGATGGGAATTTTGTGTTAGAGAATTAGTTTGGACTTTCACCCGGTGGGGTAAATGATGCCAGAAATGCTGGCAGACTTTTGCTAGGTGGGAAAACCATGCCCAGAATTCGGTTCATACTTTCCCCAAGTGGAAATTATATGCCCAAGATTCGGTTCATATTGTACCCTTGTGGGATTTTTATGCCCGAGATTCAGGGCAGACTTCCCCCCTCTGATGTGGATACAATGTGAAGGGACGTTTACTACTCCGCACTCGAAAAAGTATTCCTGTGCAGAGGAGTTTTTACTGCTCCGCACTCAAGTAAAATGTTCACATGGTGGAGAAACAGAGTGTCCTGGTTATTTTTTTCGCGGTCGTGCATTTATAGGGAAACCAGAAAACATCCCGCTCATCCCGCCTATCCCACACGTAATATTTTTAACTTTTGGTGTAGGATGAGCGGGATAGGTTGGATAAAAAGTGGATATGACAAGTATACGCGCATACACGCAAGGACAGTACTATTTTTCATTACGGCACTACTAATTTTTGCTACGGCACTACTAATTATCGTTACGACACTACTAATTATCGTTACGACACTATTATTTTTTCTATCGACAGCATATCGTTCCTTACACACGGTAGTAGTATGAAAGGAACCTACAGAGAGTACAATACTGTATCAAGAATAATTACCGAAACCCAAAAGAAAAAAGAGAAAAACAAGAAAATATTTGGAACTTTCAAAAATACTTTGTATCTTTGCACTGTCAGAATGTATGTTCTGACTATCCGGTAAACATGTGAGGCCTTAGGGGCTGAGAATGCCGAGAGGAGTAAGCCTTTATCGACCCTGCTCCATTTTAAAAGTCACCTTCGGGTGACTTTTAATTTTTCATAGAGTTTATATAGGTGCAAAGATAGAAATATTACTCGAAACCAGAAAGAAAAACGGGCTCAGCGGATTTACCCGGTTGGTAAAACTTGAGCTAATCAAGAATAAAGTGTGGCCAGTCTATACATAAAGAACTTGATGTCCCCGACTCCTCTGA
>JAFZNI010000284.1 GCA_017551005.1 Prevotella sp. | reverse complement strand
TTTGGAAGGGGCTGCAAAGATACCAATTTTTCCATCAGGGAGAGAGGGATTTTCCCTCTTTCTCCTGAAAAAAAGACTTCTCTTTTCAGTTCCTTGTTATTTCTCCAAAAGTTGCATTTCTTAATTGAACTTACGTTTTTATGGTCTTTTACGGGACTGCGGAGCAATACTTTTTTCTCTGCACAGGAAAAAGTTTTCCTCTGCGGAGCAGTAAATGCCCGCATGTACACAAAAGGGACGGTTCTTTTTGTGTACATGGCAGAACGAGGTATGATTTAATGCTATTCCGTCTGCATCTCCATGATGTAGTTCACGAGCATCACCACGTCGGAGATGTCCATCTTCCCGTCGTCGTTCCATTCGCCAGCCACAGAGAAGTCGCCACTGAGTATCGTCTTCACCAGCGCAACCACGTCTCTGGAGTCCACCAAACCGTCGCCATCCATGTCACCCATTACAGGGTCAGGTTCGTCCAAGACAACGATTTCCTTGAACTGGTTCCAAGGCTCGGCGGCCTTATACGCCTCTACCGCCCCCTCCGGCACATGAAGGGTGGCGTTTGCGACATTTGAGTTACTGAAGGCACGATTATCAGTCGTCGGCACGTCCTTGGCATAGCAGAATACATCCGACAGATCAGTGCAGCCATAGAAAGCCCAACCACCGATGGCGGTCACGCCACTGCCAATGGTAATGGAAGTCAGGCTATTGCAAAAAGCGAAAGCCCAATCACCGATGGCGGTAACGCTGCCAGGGATGGTAACCGAAGTCAGGCCGCTGCAACCATAGAAAGCATGATAGCCAATGGAGGTCATACTGCTGGGGATGGTGACCGAAATCAGACCGCTACAGCCTCTAAAAGCAGAATAGTCGATAGTGGTCACACCATCGGAGATGATATACGCAGTTCCTGTCTTGCCTATAGGATAGGTTATAAGCGTCGTTCCATCTTTGCTCAACAGCACACCGTCTTCGCTCTTGTAATTCGGATTAGATTCATCCACAGTAATTGAAGTCAGGCTGCTGCAATCAGCGAAAGCACCTCCGCCGATGGTGGTCACGCCACCAGGGATGATAACCGAAGTCAAGCCGCTGCAACCAGAAAAAGCACCTATACCGATGGAGGTCACACCGTCAGGGATGATAACCGAAGTCAGGCCGCCGCAGCCATAGAAAGCACTCTCGCCAATGGATGTCACACCGCTTGGAATAATGTAGGCGGTTTCGGTCTTGCCAGCGGGATAGGTCAAGATTGTCGTTCCGTTCTTACTTATCAGCACACCATCCACACTTTTGAAGGTCTGATTAGTTTCATCTACGATAATGGATGTCAGGCTGGTGCATTCCTCGAAAGCATGATAGCCGATGGAAGACGTGCTACTGCCGATGGTGACGGTTGCTAGCCTGATGCATTGTCCGAATGAAGCCATGCCAATGGAGGTCACACTGCTAGGGATGGTGATTGTGGTCAGGCTACTGCAACCCCAGAAAGCATGATCGTCGATGGTAGTCACACCGTTTTCGATAATCACCGAGGTCAGGCCATTGCAGTCGGAAAATGTTCGATAACCAATAGTGCCAACACTATTGGGAATGGTGATGGCAGACAGGCTACTGCACTCCCAGAAAGCATATCTGCCAATAGTGGTCACACTATTGGGAATATTGACGGATGTCAAACCGCTGCATTTCTCGAAAGCACTCCTGCCGATGGAGGTCACGCCGTCGGGCATGGAAACCGAAGTCAGGCCGCTACATTGATAGAAAGCATAATCGCCGATAGAGGTCACGCTGTAAGTTGTTCCGCTGTACTCAAAGGATTCCGGGATGGTGACATCGCCCTGATAATTGTCAGGGTTCTTTGTCACTGCGGCAGTCTTTGACTCAGAGTCTAAGTTGTAGTAGATGCCGTCAATCTCTACGGCTTCTGCGCTTGCCAGCATCGGCAGGAGCATCATAGCGATAGTAAATAATACCTTTTTCATTGTTATCTCGTTTTTAATTATTTCTTTAGATTGCTATTTCGGTCACAAAGATACAACACTTTCCGTTAATATCCAAGAAAACAGGACGAAGAAAAGTTAAAACGGCAACAAATCCGCCGAAAACTTGCAAATGTCGAAATAATACACTATCTTTGCCGTCGATAAAAATGAAAATGTTATGATTAAAAGAAGTCTGATACTGGTAATGACCCTGTTGTGCAGCCTCTACACAATGGCACAGGACGGCGTGTGGACGTTCAGCGGCAAGGTGGTGGACGCCAAGACGCGTAAGGCGCTGTCGCACGTCAGTGTGACGGACCGCAGTGTGGGTACGGTGACCAACGAGGAGGGTGAGTTTACCCTGAAACTGAAGTCGGAACCGACGACTGTGGTATTTTCCTGCTTAGGCTATCGTACACGGCACCTCACCGCTGCGGAGTGCAAGGCGCTGGAGGCCGAAGGCAAGACGGTGCAGATGCAGGCCAGTTCGGTGGTGCTCAGCGAGATTGTGGTGAAGGGCATCGACAAACCGAGGCAACTGGTGGAGGAGGCCATCGACAAGATAGACGTGAACTATCCGCAGGTGCCTAACCTGTTGCGGGGCTTCTACCGCGAGACCACCCAGAAGCGTGGCCGCTTCATCAGCGTGGCCGAGGGCGTGGTGGATGTGTATAAGTCGCCTTATTATAAGTCGGACTGGCGCGATGGTGTGGCTATCTTCAAGGGGCGCCGTCTGCTCAGCCAGCGCAAGAGCGACACACTGGCGGTGAAGTTGCAGGGAGGCCCCGTGCTGCCCGTACACCTCGACGTGGTGAAAAACCGTGAAATCCTGCTGAACATGGAGGAGTTGAACAACTACCATTTCACTTATAAGGGCATGAAGCAGACGGGCGACCAGATGGCATACGTTATCGAGGTCAAGCCTGCCGTCGTCTTGGATTATCCTCTCTACAATGGTCGTCTCTACATCGACCAGGAGACGCTGGCCTTCACGAAGATTGAACTAGAACTGGATATGAGCAACGAGGATAAGGCCACGCAGTCGATCCTGCGCAAGAAACCCGTCGGACTGCGGTTCACACCCCATGAGATGAGTATCAGCATCGACTATAAGACGGACAACGGCGTGACGCGCCTTAACTATATCCGCAACGTGATCCGCTTCCGCTGTGACTGGAAACGGAAACTCTTCAAGTCGAACTTCACCGTCGTCTCGGAGATGGTAGTCACCGACCGTACGGAGGGCGAGGATGTCAGTCCCATCAAGGTGCGTGACTCCTTCAACCGCAGGGACAACTTCTACGACAAGGTGATCTTCTTCAACGACCCGAACTTCTGGGGCGACGAGAATATCATTGAGCCGACGGAAGATCTGTTGGATGGCATCGAGAAGATTAAGCAGAAACTGAAATAAGCCAGAAGCCCCGCTCAAATCCGAGCGGGGCTTCTACTTTATTATTGCTTCTCAAAGGTGGTAGAGAAGATGATGGGGATACTCGCGTAGGATGACGTGGAGTTGAGATAGTTCTTGGTCTCGTCGCCGTCGAGGATTGCGTATGATAATACAAGTTGGCCTCCCATCACGCCTGTGCTGAGGTTCTTGAAGCCCCATGAGTAGGAGTTGCTCCAAAAATAGACTGACAGCGTATGTGTACCGCCCTTGTAGAATATGGGGAAGTCCATCTTAATGGGAGCCAAGAGGAAATCTGCTTCCTCTTCGAGTTTGAAGAAACCGATATAGCATTTAAGTTCACTCAGGATATCCTCCTTCATCAGGGATTCTTTCATTTCGGCATCTGAAATCTGTTGTGCAATGACGATTGCAGGGAAAGGCCTGATGACAAGCATCGTGTCGGCACCGACGCTCCAACTGACATTGATGGTGTCTGTAGAACCGTATTTGGTGTCGCTTGAAGGATAGATCATTTTACCGGTGTATTCGCCCCGTACGGCATTGAAGCACTGGCTTATCTGGGCAGGGGTAAGTCCTTCGTTGTCGTCGCTGTCTTTGAGACACGACGTGAGGCTCAGGGCTGCCATGCAGCCGAGGCCGAGGAAAATCAATTTTAAGTTTTTCATATCTTTTACTTTTTTACCTTTTTACTTTTTTACCTTTATCTTATAAATAACAGTTCACGGTATTTGGGCAGTGTCCACAGACCGTCCTCGACGATCATCTCCAGGCAGTCGCATTCATGGCGGATGGCATCCATCTTAGGACAGACGGTGTCGTGGTAGGCGATGGCACGCTGGTGGATGTCGACAATCTGGTTGGCCACGCGACGAGCCTCCGTCAGTTCCTCGACAAGGCGCTCGATACGCTCCGTGCGCTCGGCTATCTCCTCGATGAGTTTCATGTTACGGGCGGAGAGGCGTTCGGCCTGTTCTGAAGGGAAGATATCTTTCATGCCCTGCACGTTCTTGATGAGTTGGCTCTGGTAGTGGGTGCTGACGGGGATGATATGGTTCATCGACAGGTCGCCCATGGTGCGGGCCTCTATCTGCACGGTCTTCACGTACATCTCCCATTTCACCTCGTTGCGGGCCTCCAGTTCCTTGCGGTTCATGACCTTGGTACTCTCGAACATACGGACGCTCGAATCGTCCAGATAATGCTCGATGATGACGGGACAAGACTTCTCGACGTCGAGTCCGCGCTTGGCAGCCTCCACCACCCACTCGTCGCTATAGCCGTTGCCGTCGAAACGGATGGGCTTGCAGGTCTTGATGTCATCGCGGAGCACCTCGATGATGGCATGGAACTTAGCCGTATGGCCTGTGCCTGAGGTGTATTCAGGACGGACGGAGAACTCCTGTATCTTCTTGTCGACACGCTCCTTGAACGAGGTGAGGGCTTCTGCCATTGCCGCGTTGAGGGCAATCATGGCCGAGGCACAGTTGACGCTGGAGCCTGGGGCACGGAACTCAAAACGGTTGCCAGTGAAGGCAAAGGGCGAGGTGCGGTTACGGTCAGTATTGTCGATGATGAGGTCGGGAATCTGGGGGATGTCGATCTCCATGCCTTTCTTGCCTTTGAGGGTGAAGAGTTCACTGGCATCCGACTCCTCGATCTTGTCTAAGAGTTCAGTCAACTGGGTACCGAGGAAGGAGGAGATGATGGCGGGAGGGGCCTCGTTGCCGCCTAAGCGGTGGGCATTGGTGGCACTCATGATCGAGGCCTTCAACAGTCCGTTGTGCTTGTACACGGCCATCAGCGTCTCCACGATGAAGGTGACGAAACGCAGCGTCTCATTGGCAGCAGCCTCAGGATTGGACACATCTGTCTTGCCAGGGGCATGCAGCAGCACGCCTGTATCGGTGGAGAGGCTCCAGTTGTTGTGCTTACCACTTCCGTTGATGCCGTCGAAGGGCTTCTCGTGGAGCAGCACCCGGAAACCGTGGTTGCGGGCGATGCGCTTCATGAGCGACATGAGCAGCATGTTATGGTCGACGGCGAGGTTGCACTCCTCGAAGATAGGAGCGAGTTCGAACTGGTTGGGTGCCACCTCGTTGTGACGCGTCTTACAGGGGATGGAGAGTTCCTGGGCCTGGATCTCCAGATCCTTCATAAAGGCCTGTACACGGTCGGGAATGGTACCGAAGTAGTGGTCGTCCATCTGCTGGTTCTTGGCACTCTCGTGACCCATCAGGGTACGACCTGTCAGCATCAGGTCGGGACGGGCAGAGTAGAGACCCTCGTCAACGAGGAAGTACTCCTGTTCCCAACCGAGGTTCACCTGTACCTTATGCACATCATTATAAAAGTACTGGCAGACATCCGTGGCGGCCTTGTCGACGGCATGAAGGGCACGCAACAGGGGAGCCTTGTAGTCGAGGGCCTCGCCGGTATAGGCGATGAAGATGGTAGGGATACAGAGGGTGTCGTCGATGATAAAGACGGGCGACGTGGGGTCCCAGG
>JAFZNI010000283.1 GCA_017551005.1 Prevotella sp. | reverse complement strand
GGACACCGTTTTCTCACTATTACCTACCACCTGCCCTGTTCCCGTGAAGAGTCCTTTTGGCTCGATTTTCTATTATAGCCCTGTCATTGCCGACCGTCAGACGCATCGCGGCTACATACATGGCATCGACAAGGACAACCGTCATTATGTACTCTCAGTGGAGTATGACAAGACACCGGCCCCGTTGACACTCTACTATACCGACCCGCTGCCAGAGGCAGGATTTCCAGAGATTGTCCTTACCGACGACGGCAACCTGATGATCGTGGGTGGCATTACCTACAACAAGGGTCTTGAAGGCTCTTTGCAGAACGACAATTTCTCACCTTTATCCACCGTCTTTCTCCTGCGTGTTGGTAACGGTGATGTCGCAGAAACATCCGAGAGAGTAATTGGCAAATGGCTATGGGGCATTCTCGCATTGGTAGTTCTGGCGATAGCCATCGTCTTGTTCCTAATTCGCAAGCGGCACAATCACCAGGCACCTGTCGTCGACGATTTAGTTTCCGCAGATGTATCCGTTCCCAATCCGAACGAAACCCTGATGCAGCGCATCCGTGACCTGATGGAACAGCAGCAACTCTATCTGAACAGCGAACTGAAACTGGCAGATGTTGCCACCATGCTCAACACCAACCGCAATGTCATCTCCAGTTGCATTAACAGTCAGCATGGCAGTTCCTTCTCACAGTTTGTCAACGAGTATCGCGTCAGGTATGCCCAAGAACTGATGCGCCGCCAACCCGATATAAAGATATCAGAGGTATGGATGGCATCAGGGTTCTCCACAGAGACATCCTTCTTCCGGACTTTCAAAGCATCAACAGGCAAGACTCCTTCCGAGTGGAAGGGCGACGAATAGCCTCAGAAACAAGACAAATCCACTGACAAATCATCATTTGCAAGTCGATTGTGACGATTTGTAAGTCCTTTCTTTATGGAAAAAAGTACTTTTGCACCAATACAATTAATCACATTAACAAAAGTATGATCATTATGAAGAAGGTTTTACTATCATTTGCACTCGCACTTGTGGCGACAGTAAATTATGCACAAAAGACTCCTGCAACAGACGAAAGTGATGCTATGGAGCGGAAAGACGTACCGACAACTGAGGTTAACGGCCTCTGGTGGGTGTTTAACGAGTCTGACAAGACGGCATACTTTGCTTACAGATGTAATCGCAGGGATGTCATGGATACAGAGTGGCTCCGCGATAATAATCCTGGTGCCTATTCTGGTGACATCGTCATTCCAGAGACAGTCAATGGCTATACTGTGGCAGGCATCTGGGAGTTTGCTTTCGACGGTTGCCAAAACCTGAAGTCTGTCACGCTCCCCTCCACCATCAAGACTATTGGAGCATATGCCTTCTGGCAATGTTCAATAACAGAAATCACGATTCCTTCGAGTGTTGAGGTCATTGGCGACTATGGCTTGTCAGGCAACAAACTGAAGAAGGTTATTATAGAAGATGGTACAAAGACACTAAAACTTGGCTATGGAAGTTCAGCGGGGGTTGCTCCAAACATTGGGACTCCCATGTTCGGCGACTTAGGTGGACAGGAAATAGAAGAAGCCTATATCGGACGCCGAATCGAATCGCAGTGGCCTGACCTGTTCCATGGGAACCAGACCTTAAAGAAACTGACGTTAAACGACAATGTCTTATCTGTTCCTGATTCGTATTGTGAGAATTGTACGAATTTGGAGACTGTTGTGTTAGGTAAAAATATCAATAGCATCGGGAACGCAGCCTTCTGGGGATGCTTGAAGTTGACTTCCATTAATCTGCCTCAAGGGATTGTAAGCATTGGTAATAATGCATTCAATAGTTGTGAGTCATTGACAAAGATTCATTTCCCCACTACGTTGAAGACAATTGGAGAATATGCTTTCGGACAAACTGCACTAACTGAACTCACAATTCCCGCCAGTGTTGATGAGATTGGTGAGGCGGCACTGGTCATCCAGACTCTGAAGAAAGTGACTATCGAAGATGGCGAGACCACACTGAATATGGGAAGAAACAATTGGGCGCCGATGTTTGGAGAAGGCAACGTGATAGAAGAAGCCTATATCGGACGAAACATTGAGTCAGACCTGTTCCACGGTAACCAAACCCTGAAGAAGATCACTTTCGGAGATAAGGTTACTTCGATCTATACCAGTTATTGCGAAGGTTGTCCACTTGAGACGCTCATCTTAGGTACGTCCGTCAGTCGAATTGGTGAGAGTGCCTTCTCAGCCTTCTGGGAAGAAAGTGCTAAACTGAGTGTAATCTATTCCTACGCCATGACACCTCCCGTCTGTGTAGATGACAATGTGTTCAATAACATCAACAAACAGACCTGTAAACTTTACGTCCCCGCAGGAACGGTGAATACCTACAAGGCTGCTCCTACATGGAAGGATTTCTTCAATATCGAATCATTGGCTGAGACAAAATGCGCTGCACCGACCATCACTCTGGAGAATGGCAAACTGAAGTTCGCCTCTACGACGAAAGGGGTGGAGTTCCATTATAACGTGACCGTTTCAGGCTCGAAGGAAGGTATAGGTAGCGAAATAGAAGTTCCCAGCAAATATAATGTCAGTGTCTATGCCACGAAGGCTGGTCTTGAGGATTCTGACGTAACCACAACTGAGATAACAGTTGTCAGTGGCTCCAACTTGGCTGGTGACGCAAACTGCGATGGTGTCATCAATACGGCAGACATTGTAACGATTGTGAATACCATTTTCAGTAGGTAGATTTGGCTACTCGCGCACGCGAGTAGTTAGGAGAACAGGAAAATAACCCGCCTATCCCGCTCATCCCACACGTAAGATTTTTTACTTCAAGTGTGGGATAGGCGGGATAAGTGGGTTAAAAAGTGGATTGACAAGTATATACGCGCATACGCGCGAAGACAGTACTAATTTTCATTACGGCACTACTAATTTTTGCTACGACAGTACTATTTAAAATTACGACACTACTATTTTTCGCTACGACAGTACTATTTTTCGTTACGACACTACTATCTGGCAGCAACCTAAGTAACAGGGGAACCAAAGATTTCCGGCCTTTTTCTTGTTTGTTTCAGAAATAATTCTTATCTTTGCCCCCGTATAAAAAAGAACTATGGTAGCAACGGTATTAAATGATGCGCAATTGGAATTGCTAAAGATGATGTCTGTCTTTAACACGCCTGAGGCTGTGAATGACTTAAAGCAAGCCATTTCCAATTATTTTGCCCAGAAAGCCGATGAAGAAATCGATAAACTTTGGGCAGATGGAACTCTTACTGAAGAAAAAGTTGAGAGTTTCAGAACACTTCATGAGCGCACGCCTTATCGCAAATAAGGACTATGGATAACATTGTCATTGATACGAATAGTCTTATCATGGCTATTTCTTCAAGAAGCGATTATCATATTATTTGGGAATCATTTCTTGCAGGTGACTATAACCTGTGTATTTCTAACGAAATCATAGAAGAATATGCAGAAGTAATCGCACGAAATATTAACGTTAATGTGGCAAGGTACATCGTTTATACCATTTTGGAACGCAAAAATGTGAAACTTATTACCCCTTTCTATAATTGGAATCTCATAACTGCAGACCCAGATGATAACAAGTTCGTTGATTGTGCCATTGCTGCTAATGCAAAGTTCATCGTAACAGAGGATCACCATTTCGACATTTTAAGGAATGTTTCCTTCCCTAAGGTTAATATAATCAGTATTGATTCTTTCCTGAAAGAAATAAAAGACAAGAACTCCTAAGATTTCCTGCCTTTTTCTTGTCTTTACAAAATCCTAAATATCTAAATTTCTAAATATCCGCCCTTTTATTAGCACCTTTGGGCGTGAGTACCATTTTGCTGAGAACCAAGTAATGTGCCGTTGTCCTTGACATTCCACGAAATGCAATTTAAAGCCCATATGACATTTGCGATTCCACTAAAATATTCAAATATTCAATTATTCAATTATGACAAGAAGGTTTTTAAAGAGATTGGTTAGAGGTTTTACCTCCCCAAAGAGGAAAAATAGATTTATAGGTACATATTATTCATTATTTATATATTAATATTATATATATTATAATATATGTAATATTAAAAGTTTCTTTCTAACTGAAAGGCGAAAACCTTCCTGTCATAATTGAATAAATGAATAAATGAATAATTTGTTAAAATCTGCTGAAAATAGAGCACCTATGCTGAAATAGAGGCTCTATGTTTAAAAATAATGCCACTAATTATTTGTATAGGGGCTCTATTTGGATGAACACAACACGCCTTTTAGAGCGCACAGGGGGACAGGAACAGTGTAAATTAATAAGGTGAAAAAAGGAGGGTCGTGACTTTTCTGACAGAAAATTTGGAAGTTTAGGTATTTTTCCCTAAATTTGCAACCACAAACCAAGTATAAGATTATGGAATTATGAAGAGAAAAAAAGTACCAATCCGCAAACTACTATTGTCTGCTTTGTTTGCCTTGGCATTGCCTGTTCAGGCTGCAGACGTGAGGACAGTGACGTTCATGGTGAATGGGAAACCATTGGTCATCCCACTGGATCAGAATCCCGTCATCACCTACTCCAACGATGCACTTCACATCACTACCAACGAGTCGTCAACTCCTATTGATGTGCCAGTCAGTGAGATTACCGCCTTTGAATTCAAGGGAGCACCCAGTAAGGCCGATGCCAACGCTGACAATGCTGTGAACGCTGCCGACATCGTGGAATTGGTGAATGCCATTATGGGTACGCCGAGTGACAGGTTTGAGCAGGCGGCGGCAGACGTGAATGGCGATGGGGTGGTCAATACCGCCGATATCGTGGAGATCGTCAACATGCTCATAAAACAATAAGCAAGACCATTATTCATTCAGTAAACAACATCTTTAAACAAACATAATTATGAAGAAAAGATTTTTCCTGTCGCTCATTGCGGCAATCGTCATAACAATCGGTGCAAGCGCACAAAACAATAATTCTTATAGTATGGTTCTCACTTTGGCAAATGGTACTACCGTTACCATAGGACCCAACGAACTGCTGAACATTGCCTTTAATAATGGCGAAGTGAGTTTCTCCGGTGAGAGCATAGATAATCTGGTGAAGGGTATTGAGGCTAATAAAGCGTATATTGAAAAACTGGATGCCAAGACTACAGATCTGGAGGCTATGATTTATGCATTAAAACAACAACATGATTATGAAGTCAAAGATTTGAATTATGCAATCTATCAATTAGATGAAAGAGTTAAAAAACTTGAGGAGCGAATCGAAGCAACGAATGCTTATAACAAGATGTTAGAAGATAAAATTACGGCTCTTGAGGAGGTCGTGGCGAGACTGAGTTCAGATGGTCAGTAGCAGTTAATTCGCAGAAAGGATGACAACCTTCATGGTCCCTCTAGTGGTCGTTTCGAGCCTCAACTAAACAAACCATCACTCTTCGGATGTGATGGCTTTGTTTACAAAATCAGTTCAGACCACGACCCCAAACGAAGAGAATGATAGTTCATTTCAGATGATTATAACTTGCGGTCACAATTTGTGACCTCAAGATTTTCTAACAATTGGGGCGGAAATAGAGTGCAGCCATATGCATTTACAGAAATTGGTGTTGCCATGCTCAGCAGTGTTCTGAAATCAGAGGTAGCCATTCAAGCAAACCGCAAAATCATGAAAGCATTTGTTGCCTATCGCCACTTGGCAGAATTGCCCCTTGCTGCTACATATCTCGATCTAAGGAAGCAAATTGAAGATCATAGAAACGAGGTTAATGACATTTTGGCCGATCAGAACGACATTAACGAGAGCACTCGCGCTCAACTGGATGCTATTAGCACTGCTTTAGCGGAGTTACAGGCTTCAAGGTCGCAAAATGGCACCTTAAATAATCATCGTCCCATTGGTTTCATACAGCCAAAAGACGAAGTAAAATAATACATAGTATTGATTAAGTGGAGCGACAACCAGTTGCATGGGCAGAGGCCCACTACACTAAGAATAGTCCCCGGAAGTTTTCTTTCGGGGACTATCGGTTTTCGTCTTTTCACTCATGACCTTCTTCTTCGGGCATGGGCAACTCGAAGTTCAGGTCATTCGGACAGAACAGGTTGGGCCATTGGCGGTTGAGACGGAGCCAGCGGCTCCAGCCCACTGCACGGTCGAAAGCCAGTTGCTCGTAAGTGTCGGCCAGCGTAGAGGGCCAGGAACCGACGTGGCCGTCGGCTTCCATGCGGTAATACTGCGGGTCGTCCGTTGGGAGCAAGTCGAAACAGTGTATCTCACCGTCGTCGGTATAGATATCTACTGCGTATGGTGTCTTGGCACCAGTCTCCTCGTCTGTTTTCCAGAAGGCATAGGAGTAGGTACCTGCTGCACCGAGCAGCACACTGTAGTCCACCATATAGTCGTGGGCGGTGAGATACTTGCTGAAGTACTGTGCCACGATGCAGTTGTTGAAGGCTTCCTTCATCCTGTTGTAGAAATCGTCACCATAGACTTCGGGCAGGGCGATGATGAGTGATCTTACGTACTTGATGGCATCATAGTTGGGACAGCATAACTCCACCTTGATGGCACTGGCCGTGCAGTTGTCGATGGCCTGCTGCTGGGCCTCGGTGCCGTTGGTATAGGTATCGCAGAGGCGGTCGGTGAACTCACGCAGCACCTCGCCCAGATGTGAGATGTTAGCGGTGCGGGTGACGGTCATGTCGGTATATGCAAGCGTGGTCTCGTCGATACCAAAGGCCTCATCCCAACTCACTACACAGGCCTTGCAGTAGTTGTCCAGTGCCTGCTCAATGTTCCCCGATGCCAGGGCGAGTTGCTCGGGCAGCACACGATAGGCACCGTCTATAGAGGGCTTGCTGTAGGTGGGAGCGATGACATAGTCACAGAGATCCTGTAGTTCGAACTGATACTCGAGGTTATTCATCAGACAGGCGTCCATGAAGATGGTCTCAAGGTGTACATTGGCGGCGGCGATGGCACGGCGGAAACTCTTTACAGTGAAATGCTTATTGCTGTTGCCGTCGTCATAGATCAATCCACGGGTGTTGGCGGGAGTAATCTCCGGTAAATCATCATTAGGCCTATAGCCGCCACCGTGGTCATGCACGATAAGCATGTACTTCTTGGCGGGATAGGCTTTGGCGGCCCAATTGATGAAATTGGTCAGCGAGTCGGGGCAGGCGAGATCGGCATTGTCTTCGCCATAGAGGTTAGCCGTTGAGAGTTGTCTGCTGGCACCAATTTCAGGGTCAATGGCCCAGCGGAGCGTCTTGCTGCCAAAGATTTCACAGGATTTATCATCGTAGCCTATTTCCCTCATGTTCTCGGCAGTGGAGAATTTGAACTGCACCACCACGTTCACCTTCTCGAATGCAGCGGGATCGGCGTTGTAGAAATCGCAAATCTTATCCAGGTAATAGTTATCCCTATTACCACCGCCATGGCCGTAATAGAGGAGGGTGTACTCTGCCAGTTGCTCCGGTTCGGACGGAATCACGGGGTTGTCTTCGATGTCACTGGTACACGATGTCATCGTGAGCGACATTGTCATACAGCAGAAGGCCGCTGCCGCCATCAAAATCTTTTTCATATAGTTACCTGTTTTTAATTATTTGTGGTCGCAAATATACAAAAAAGATTTGGAAAAAGATGGTTTTCAACACTTTTTAATAAAAAAGTCTCAAAACCTGAAAAGATAGTTACCTTAGTCGATGGGCTTGTAGGGCTCCATCGTCTTAATGGCAAACAAGGAACCGGGAATAATCATGGCGGCGGCAATGAGCAGGCACCACCACGGGAAGGTATTGCCCATCAGGTATAACATCACCATCCAGAAAACGATATCACAGATAATCACGGGGATGACACTACGGCTATACTCATAGACATAGCCCTCCAACTGAGCCACCATCATACCGGGGATGATTAACAGAGGATGGCTGAAAATGCCTGAGAGGAGTCCCATCACAGCCCCAAAGACGGGGATGACGATTTCAGGACGATGCTTCCACTCCAAGATCTCACGCAGCACACCTCCGAAGATGATCAGGTCGGCAGTAGCCTCAACGATGACACATAATATCATCGAAATGACGGGATGCTCTTTCATCCAGGCATAGGAAGTACGCACGGCCTCGTCGGAATCCACCAGGGGATTATACATCATACTGTAGACCATCGTAAGACCTGCCATCGCCAGCACCAGCCAGGCAACCACCCGCCAGCGTTTCTCCTTGGGAACACGTCCTACGGCATAGGAGGCATAGCGGAGTCGGAGGAACACGACATTGAGTATCACACACGTCAGGAGCAGCAGTATCATACCGCTGGAAAGTATCATCGTCCTTGAATCCGTCGAGCCGGGAGATGACTCATTGTAGCCATCGATGAAGCCTGCGGAGAAACTGATCACAGCCCCACCCACAAACACTACACCAAGCGTTATGCCTAATGCCAAAAGGAGATACATCAGTGCTTTCTTCATCTTTCCCTTCTCTTTTCGGGTGCAAAGATACGGAGAAAAAATGAATGTTTCTATAAAAACTACGTTATCTTTACGTTAAATAATTTGGGTTTTCGCTCACTTATTAGATAAATTTCTTCCGTTCGACAAAAGAAATATATTCCTTTTGTCCTCACTTAATCGAAATTTTCGTACCTTTGCACCCAAAATAGAAGCAAAATGAAGAAACTGTATATAGAGACCTACGGCTGTCAGATGAATGTGGCGGACTCGGAAGTGGTGGCTTCTGTGATGCAGATGGCTGGCTACGAGACTACCGACAGCATCGACGAGGCGGATGCCGTATTCCTGAACACTTGCAGCGTCAGGGACAATGCGGAACAGAAGATATACCGACGCTTGGAGGCGCTGAATGCTGAGAGGAGAAGAAGGAGTCAGAAGTCAGGAGTCAGGAGTCAGGAGTCAGGAGTCAGGAGTCAGGAGTCAGGAGTCAGGAGTCAGGAGTCAGGAGACAGGAGACAGGAGACAGGAGACAGGAGACAGGAGTCAGGAGTCAGGAGTCGGAATCCGCTGATAATAGGGGTGTTAGGCTGTATGGCAGAAAGGGCGCAGCAGGATCTGTTGGATAATCACTTTGCCGACCTCGTGGCAGGGCCTGATGCCTATCTGTCGTTGCCAGACCTGGTTGCACAGGCCGAGACAGGCCATAAGGCGATGAACATCGAACTCTCCACCACAGAGACCTACAAGGATGTGGTGCCGCAGCGTATCGGCTTAGGTCATAAAATAGGTGGTTTCGTGAGTATCATGCGAGGCTGCAACAACTTCTGCCACTACTGCATCGTGCCTTATACCAGAGGTCGGGAGAGAAGCCGTGACGTGGATAGCATCCTAAAAGAGGTGCGCGATCTGCGAGACAAGGGTTATAAGGAAGTGACGCTGCTGGGGCAGAATGTGAATTCTTATAGGAGAGAAGGAGTAGGGAGAGAAGGAGAGAAGGAGATTTCCTTTCCGCAACTGTTGAGAATGGTGGCGGAGGAGGTGCCAGAGATGAGGGTGAGATTCACCACCTCGCATCCGAAGGACATGAGTGACGAGACACTGCGGGTGATTGCCGAAGTACCGAACGTCTGCAAACATATCCATCTGCCCGTACAGAGCGGCAGCGACAGAATCCTGAAACTGATGAACCGCAAATATACCCGTGAGTGGTATATGGACCGTGTGAATGCCATCCGTCGGATCATCCCCGACTGCGGACTCTCTACCGATATCTTCGTAGGTTACCACTCCGAAACGGAAGAAGACCACCAACTCTCTTTGAGTCTGATGAGGGAGGTGGGCTACGACTCCGCCTTTATGTTCAAGTACTCGGAGCGCCCAGGCACCTACGCCTCGAAACATCTGCCCGACGATGTACCCGAGGAAGAGAAAATCCGCAGACTGAATGAACTCATCGCCTTGCAGACGGACATCTCCGCCCAACAAAACAAGAAAGACGAGGGCAAGGAGTTCGATGTACTCGTAGAAGGTTTCTCAAAGCGTTCGCGTGAGCAACTCTGCGGACGGACGGAACAGAATAAGATGGTGGTGTTCGACAAGGCAGGCCATCATATAGGTGAGACAGTACACGTCCGCATCACGGGTTCGACCAGTGCTACATTGTTAGGTGAAATAGTCCAATTGTGAAATAGTGAAATAGTCCAATTGTCCAATGAAAGAGTTTCTAAACGTACTCAGGCGGTTTGTGCCACCGTATAAGAAATACATCATATTGTCGATCGTATTCAACATCCTCTCGGCATTGTTAAACATCTTCTCTTTTGCTGCCCTGATACCTATCTTGCAGATCCTTTTCAAGACAGGCGACAGTGTCAACGTGACGGAACTGATGGCATGGGGCGACGGCAGTTTCAAGGATGTGGCCGTCAACAACATCTACTATTATATCAACGTGTTCATAGCAGAGAAGGGGGCTACTACCACCCTACTCTTCATCGGGCTCTTCCTGATTGTCGCCACCCTGTTCAAGACATTTGCCTATTTCCTCGCAGCATCGAGCGTCGTACCTATCAGAACCGGTATCGTGCGGGATATCCGCAATCAGTTGTATGAGAAGATTGTCAGTCTCCCGCTGGGATTCTTCACGGAAGAACGCAAGGGCGACATCATCGCCCGTATGTCTGGCGATGTTCAGGAGGTGGAGACGAGTATCATGTCATCCCTCGACCTGCTGTTCAAGAATCCGATCCTCATCATATCGTATTTTGTCACGCTGGTGCTCATCTCCTGGCAACTCACCCTTTTTGCCATCATCATCATACCCACCATCGGATGGTTCATGGGATGGATAGGCAGAAAGTTGAAAGCACAGAGCATCAAGGCACAGGCACTGTGGAGCGATACGATGACAGTGGTAGAGGAGACACTGAGTGGACTGCGCATCATCAAAGCCTTCTGTGCAGAAGGAAAGATGCGCAATAAGTTTAATACCATCAACAGCACCTATCGTAACGATATCATGAAGGTGAACATACGCCAGAACTTAGGTCACCCCCTGAGTGAGTTCTTAGGAACGACGATGATCGTAATCGTCCTGTGGTTCGGTGGTGTGCTGGTGCTGAACAATATGACACTCTCCGGTCCTACGTTCATCTATTATATGGTGATCCTCTATAGCATCATCAATCCTCTGAAGGAAGTATCGAAGGTGGGCTACAATATTCCTAAAGGCCTGGCCTCTATGGAGCGTATCGACAAGATCCTGCTGGCAGAGAACACCATCAAGGAACCCGCCCATCCCAAGCGTCTGTCCAGATTCGAGCATCAGATAGAGTTCCGTAACGTGTCGTTCCGCTATGGGGAACAGTGGGTGCTGAAGGACATCAACCTCACCATCCCCAAGGGAAAGACCATTGCCATCGTGGGACAGAGCGGTAGCGGCAAGTCGACGCTGGTTGACCTGATTCCCCGTTATTACGATGTGCAGGAAGGCGAGGTGCTCATCGACGGCATCAACGTAAAGGATCTCGGCATCCACGACCTGCGCCAACTCATCGGCAACGTGAATCAGGAGGCCATCCTCTTCAATGACTCCTTCCGCAATAATATCGCCTTCGGCATCCCGGATGATCCGGAAAACCCGGATAATCCTAAAAAAACAGAAGAACTACAAGAACGCATCGAAGAAGCCGCCCGCATAGCCAATGCCTACGACTTCATCATGGCCTCTGAGGCAGAGTTCGATACGAATATTGGTGACAGGGGTGGCAGGCTCAGTGGTGGACAGCGCCAGCGCGTATCCATTGCCCGTGCCATCCTGAAGAACCCGCCTATCCTCATCCTCGACGAGGCCACCTCTGCCCTCGACACAGAGAGTGAACGACTCGTACAGGATGCCCTCGAACGGCTGATGAAGACCCGTACGACGGTAGCCATTGCCCACCGCCTGAGTACCATCAAGAATGCCGACGAGATCTGTGTGCTCCACGAGGGGCGCATCGTAGAACGGGGTACCCACGAGGAACTGCTTGCCTTCGACGGCTATTACAAAAAACTCAACGAGATGCAGAAACTATAGACTGATGGCGAAAAGGGTATTATTTCTTCTGAGAACCTACCTGTGGACGGTAGTCATCTTTATTGCTGCCAAGATTGCGTTTATGCTCTACAACGGAGCAGACCATCCCGCGTCTTTCAGCGATATCTGTGATGTGATACGTCACGGACTCTCACTCGACCTCTCCACCTCGCTCTATATCCTGAGTGTCCCCTTCCTCCTGATGATGGTATGCGTCTGGACAGGATTCACGAGATGGATGAAAATCATACTCCTGTCGTTCTTTGCCATCATCTCGCTGGCAATGGCCCTGGCATTCGTGACTGACACCAGCCTTTATCCTTTCTGGGGATTCAAACTCGATGCCTCGTGCCTCCAGTACCTCGAAACGCCTACTGAGGCAATGGCCAGCGTAACCACCGC
>JAFZNI010000282.1 GCA_017551005.1 Prevotella sp. | reverse complement strand
TATATGACTTGACAGGATTTAGGTCCTTATAGGGCTCTACAAAAGACGGATCGGGATTAGCCTTGAAATCGTCTGTCACGTTATAGTCGGCACAGGATACTACAAGTCCACAGCCAAAAAACAATAAACAATAACCAATAACCGATAAACGATATCTTGAAATCATATTCATACTCTAAGCCTCCTATTATTGTTTAACATACATTGGTGAGAAGAATACTTTCTGGTTTGACTCACGCGTCTGGACAACCAGTGTATCGGCTGTTGATACCTGAATGTTGTTCTTGGTGAAATCAACCTCGTATGCCAGACGGAGAATGTCACGCTGAACAGGCTGTCCGTTCATACTTCCCCACTGGTAATCCTTGTATTCCGCCTTCTCCGTTCCTTTTTCGATGAATTCGCCAGAACCAGTAACTGTTACGTCTGCATCTTCAGTAGATATGGTACACTGATTGCCATTAAACGTGAGGATGAGGTTACAGGAGATGGATGCACCCGAGGTCTTGAACGCTACCGGGAAGATGGCCTGCGTCATGTTCTTGGTGGTGATACCGCACACTTCGTCATTCTGATTCACAGGGTTCTCCGTGTAATGCTCCAAGTCAGAGTTGACTAATGAGAAGTCCTTGCGGACCACAGTAGTCGTGTTTCCTTTTTCCGTCACATTATCCACACCACGTCGGATATATTTACCCTGCCAAGGGTTCATATACTTCACACAATAAAGTACATAGTCCTTAGGAAGGATTTCCCAATCCCCTGAATTCGTGCGAGCAGGCGTGAGACCTTCACGTGCCTTGCCGACGAGAATCGAGTCAATGCCTGCTACTTTCGTCATCCGCAGTGGAATGACGTAAGTATTCCCAATCGCTAAGGGATCGTTGAAGAAAGCATCCGTAAACTGCACCTCCACATATCCGCGAGGCTCCCCCTTGTAAGGAATGGCATTTGACAAAAGTTGATAATAGTCTTTTGGCATAGGAAGCACAGGAGCCGCAGCGTTACCACCTTCATCGGTAAAGTAAAGATCGTTGCAGAGCGTCTCATCGACAACAACATCTACAGTTGCATCACGTCCACCGTATGCACCGCCCATCGTTGACCATATCCGACACTTATGCTCATTATCGAGTGTATTGTCGTAGATATCGTTACCAAGTATAAGGGTACGTACCGGGTACTGATAGGCAAAATATGCTGTTGTACCTCCTTCAAAATCCGGGAAATCTTTATCTGCATTGTAGCATGATGCCAATGCGAGAGAGAATGCCCCCAAGGCTACTCCATAAATATATTTCTTGAGTTTCATCATAATCTCTTAACTCTTAATTCTTAACTCTTAACTCATTATTACCACCCCTTATTTTGTTTGAGGTTGCTCCATTTAAGCACTTCACTTTTGGGAATAGGACCGTACCACTGATAGGAACTATTATAAACGCGATCCTCGACATCAATCATGGTGTATTTGAGCGGACTGTCTTCTTTTTCCGGATCTACCTTCTCTATCTTCATGCCCTTAACACTCTCGTTCAAAGGCATTTGCCAGCGGCGGAGATCCCAGAAGCGTTTGTTCTCAAAGCAGAGTTCAATACGACGCTCGTTACGAATGAGTTCTGTCATTTTCGCCTTGTCAGACTTGATTTCCTCAAGATATTCATCGCCTCCAGGGAGTGGCATATTGTACTCATCTTTGCCAATATTCGCGCGATCGCGGATGGCCTTAATCACATCATAGGCGGTAAAACCGACGCCTGTAGGGTCGGCAGTCGGCCCCCATGCATCGTTGGCAGCCTCAGCGTATGCTAAGAACATCTCCGTATAGCGGATACGCGGATAAATGTGATTTTGTTGAGAAGAAGATGTCGGGCTCACACTGACTTCCTCACGAAGGAGTTTCTTCAGGTAATAGCCTGTACGCGTGGAAGTCTCGATGCTGTTGAGGTTGTCAAAAGTCTCATTATTCTCATTCGGCATATCGATACCTGTAGAGATAACGGTATTCTTGAAAGTTGAGCCGTGATAGATGATGTATTCAGCAAGACGCGAATCACGGTTGGCATACGGATTCTGTGGGTCATATCCAGACTGTGGGTCTGTGATAGGACGGCCGGTGCGCATTGGAAAAGCATCCACAAGGTTCTGGGATGGATTAACAACACCTTTGCCGTAAAGTGACGGGGGGAAGTTCTCCTTTTCTTGGTCATTATCCTGACGGCGATCTTCACGCCAGATCATCTCCGGAATCTCCGTTTGAGTACTATTGTCAATTTTTGTCTTATTCTTGTACCATGTATTACCGGTATTGTCTAATCCTTCCAATCCACCAATACGCTTGAGCACATTGGCGCAAAGTGTTGCGGCCTCGGCAGAAGTCACACCACTCTGGTCGCGGAAGGCAGGGCTTGCTGCAAGAAGGGCAATTTGAGCCTTAACAGCCTCGGTGGCCTTTCCTGACATCAGGTTCTTGGCCTTTTTTCCGAAGACGAGGTTGTAACCAGAGACATTCGCACCAAGTGCCAGATACTTCGCCGGGATTTCATCCTCAGACTTGATGTCCTCATATTGATTGGGGAGGAGGGCGATGGCACTGTCGCAGTCAGCAAAGCACTGCTTGACACAGTCAGCAAAAGTAGCACGTGGCTGATTGAAATCGGAACTGCCGTCCTCAGCAGTGGTCAGCAAGGGTACACCATAGAGTATGCCATCGTCCGCATAGCCTCCATGAGCCTGCAATAGATAGTAATAGAAGACGGCACGAAGACCGAAAGCCTCGCCTTTCAGACGGTCGATGAACATCTGCTGCTTGGAAACGGCACTCGGAGCCCACTGCACCTTCTCCACGATGGAGAGAAAAAGATTGGTATACTGGATGCCATTCTTACAATTGTCCCACTGAGACATCGGGTCATTGTCTGCTGCCCACGAGCCCGTTGCCATATTCAGATAGTTGTTGGTAGTCACATTGGTCACGGCATCATCAGTAGCAATGTCCGTCTGTGTAGACCTCGTATAAGGAAGACGTTCGTAAGCATAAATCAACAGACCATGTGCATACGTAGATTCCTTGGCCAGATCTTCCAATTGCCGCTTGTTCTCTTCCGCCGGCTCAAACATGTCGTCGCATGACACTAAACCGATAACCAATAAACAATAACCAATAACCGTTATACTACTTATCAGTCTTTTTATAATTGAAATCTTTTTCATTCTTTATAATGTTTATTGTTTAACGTTAGAGGGTTACCTTTACACCGAGGTTATAGAAGCGCGTCTGTGGTGCATAACCAATGCTGGTCTCCAACAACTTACGCTCCTTGGCAAATGTGAGAAGATCATTTCCGTTCAGATAAATCGAGAGCGCCTTTACCCATTTCCCTTCAAACATTCCCTCAGGGAAGTCGTAAGTGAGTTGTACCTTGCGAAGGTTAAAGCGGTCTGTGCTGTATATCCAGAAGGTGGATGCCGCGGAATTGTTCTTCGAACTCTTTGTAGTCAGACGTGGATGCGTAGCGGTATTTGCTGTCTCCGGTGTCCATCGACCAAGGGCATTGACGGAATACTTATTGTTTCCTTCCATATAATAGTAACTGCCAAGATCGGTCTTCATTGCATATGCGCCGAACTGACCATTGCCAAGCACAAAGAGCGTCCAGTTCTTGTACTTGAGCGTCAGGTTCACACCCATTGTAAATGGAGACCCGTATGTACCGGACTTACCGAGGTCAACCTGGTCTTTGCTGTCGATGATACCGTCATTATTTACGTCCTCGTACTTCAAGTCACCCGGCAGGATTTCGCCACCGATCATCGACCTAGGGACACCCGATTTCAGCGTGTACTTGCCCGTCTCCGCATTGTAATCAAAATCGTTGACGCCATAGAAACCAATACATTTATAGCCAGAGATTACATCAAGAGCATTTCCCTCATGAATAAGGTCGCCGTTTGAATTTCGCCACGGCGCTGCAGGATCGGCTGTTTCATCGTACTTCTTCCATTTAGTTGTGAGATAGGTTCCGACAACGCCGAGTTGTGCATGAACCTGTCCGAACTGTTTCTGGGCTGTTACGCTGAAGTCGAGGCCCTTGCGATTCTGGACGTTATGGTTGAGTGCTGGCTTGAAAGAACTTCCATTCCCTTGCAAATGTGAGGGGAATGATGTCGGGTTCTGAACAACGAAGCCATCCATATCTGTATTAAAGAAGGTGAGGTCAGTGGAAATCAACCTGTTGAAGAACGAGCCGCGCAGACTCACGGAGAACTCCTTGCGATGAATGTAGTCGAGGGACGGGTTAGCACCCATAGAGGAAACAGTATGGTTGGCAGTTGTTCCTTCATTCCATGAAAAACCCGTACTTCCAGAATTTGACCACAAAGCATCATAGATATAGTACTCGTTGGTTCCCCAATAGACATCCATATCCTCACTCAAATCACTGTATGAGGCACTGAGCATCAGGTCGTCAACGAAACTATCTTTCAGGAAATTCTCCTTAGCCAGGTTCCAGCCAATTGTAAATGAGGGCGAGAAGGCTTCGCGATGACCTTCGGCCAGACGGGCAGAGTGGACACCTGCCAGACCTATTTCAGCGAAGTAACGTCCCATATAGTCGTAACCGGCCTGAAGGCCTAAGTTCGCGTTGGCATAGCGATGGTATGTACCACTGGCAGTGGTCGTATACATATTGGCAAGCAACAATGCTGTAACATGATGCTTGTCGGCAAAGGTATTCTCGTAATCGAAATGACCATTCCAAGTGATGGTCTGACGATACTTAGTTTCCGACATGGTCATGCGGCCTGTCACGATCTCATCGCCCTGCTGTGTCAAAGCCACAATGGCATCTCCTGTGTTATAGTTACTCCAAGTGGGGATGAACACTGCGTATTTGTTGTCGTAAGACAGGCTGTAGTTGGCAGCATAGTCGATTGAGAACAATGTCTTGAATGACAACCCCTTCACAAACTTGTTCATATCATAGATGAAACCAGCATCGAACTGGAACTGACGACTAACGGCCGTTGTCTTACCACCGAAATAGCAGTCTGCAATCACATTTGTCTGGGTGGCCTTCGTACCGCCTGGGAAATATTTGCCGTCGAGCAGGTTGAGCGACTTGCCAAGGATGGCAAGTGCCTTGCTGGCATTCGGATCAACCATGTCTATTGGAATCAGCGGTGCAGCATTCTCCGGGAAGTTTGGACGCATGGTGGCAGCCTCTCCCCAGAAGTTTCCCTTGTTTTTGTTCTCATTATAGAAGGTGGCTGTGGCGTTGGCAAAACCCTTGATGACCTTATTAATCACAAGGTCTACATTACCACGTACGCTGAAACGGTCGGTGTAATTATCCTTTGCCGGACCGAAATTGAGAAGATCCTCGCTGCGATAGTAGTTGATGTTCGTGTAGAAATGGGCACGCTGACCGCCGCCCTGTATCTCCAACGTTCCTTCAGAACGATTATAGACCTTACGGATATACTCGTCTGAATAGTAGTTCACATTGGGATAACGGTAAGGATTAACGCCTGAGGCATGGTTATATATATCCATCTGGGAGTACTTTGGACCAGATGATAAGTTGTCGTTAAGACAGGCTTCATTGTAGAGTGTCATGTATTCTGCGGAACCGAGATACTCTGGGAATTCCTTGGCTACATGGAAGCCAGTGTTGGCATTGGCCTTGATCTGCAAACCATCCACTTTGCCACGCTTCGTGGTAATCAGGATGGCGCCCTTGGCTCCCTTGGCACCATAAAGCACAACAGCCTGAGCCCCCTTGAGGAAAGTAACCTGCTCGATTTCAGAAGGCAGCACGTTATTGGACGGACGTTTCACTCCGTCGATAATCACAAGCGGCAGGTTATCGTTGTCATTCGTGTCTAGAAGGTCACGCTTATTACCATTAATATAAGTGACGTTGTTTTCCTGCCCCCAAAGGTTGCCGCCATTCCATCCTCCGACAAGAGCATACATGTCTTCGAGGCTACTCATTGTATAATCCTTCTTCTGAAGTTCTTCCATATCCACATAGGAGACACCTCCGAGAAGATGGTCGGGATCCTTGTCACGGAAAGCAACATGGACTTTCTTTTTTACCACTGTAGAATCTGCGTCATCAGCAGTCTGTGCTGCAGAACTGACAGACCCTATCAGCAGCATCCCGGCTATAACATAGTTTATCTTAGTAATCATAATTCCTAATTGCTAATTTCTCATTTCTCATTATATTACCATCCTGGATTCTGGGCAAATCCTTCATAAAGATAAGTATCCTTGTCTGGAAGCGGGAACCAGTAGTGCTTTGACTCCAAACGACGGGTGATCAACTCTTCCTTATGGAAATTTCCGACCTGTGCATCCTTGGGATTATGCGTCTTAAACCAAGTATCCTTTTCCAAACGTTCGAACTCATGAGAGTACTTCACCGTGTAAGGCGGCTCCGTCAGGAGAAGCCAACGCTGAAGGTCGTTCCAGCGAAAACCCTCAAAGGCAAGTTCCACGGCACGTTCACGGCGCACTTCGTCCATGAAATGCTGCGGTGTGTCAAGGAATTGGGCTTGAACATGCTCCATAGGATAATCGTCAGTGTTGACGCGGTCTCGGAGCGCATTGACGGCATCTATAGCGGAGAATGACGGACAATATGTCGGTTTTTCCTTCAAGTCGGCAGCACTCTTTGCAATGGCAGTCTTCGCCTCAGCGTACATCAGATAGACATCTGCAAGACGCATGTAAGGGAGATAAGTTTCCAAAGCCCAATCCCAATTGTACCATTTATCTCCTTCATTACACTGATGAGGTGTCAGTTTCTGGATGAAATAGCCTGTACTACTACCATCGGCAACGCCACGCATGGCACCACCTGTGTAAAGGGTACAGTATTCATGTTTTTTCTGCTCTGCTGTCAAAGCATCTGTACTGAGCACATAATGGAAGCCGTCGAAAACAATATCATGATAGAATCGTGGGTCACGACCCTTATAAGGATGCTCAGGATCCCAGCCTGACTGCGGGTTTAGTACATATACACCATTCTCAACAAGATAGATGGGTTGTCCGTTAGCCATTCCGTATTGATCGATAAGATTAGCCGTCGGATGATGGATAATTTTATCATGCGCCACAAGACCTGCAACCTTCGGACCAAAAATCTTGGCGTGGTTCCAGTTTGCGGTATTTGCGCCGGAACAAATGCCACGGAAAATGGCCTCAGAAGAACCCGGCACCTGCCAACTCTGCTTGACGGTATAGAAGATTTCTGAGTAATTGGTCTCAGAATCCTCATCTTTCTCGTGGTTATAAATATCTATATAATTAAACTCTGCCAGTTTGTAACTGACCGTTCCTCTCTTAACCATTTCGAGCGCCTTGCCAAGAGCCTCAGCAGCCTTCTGACAGTAGGCTACATCATAGTCGTAGGTCTTGCCATTGGAACTGGCACCTAAAAGTTGGGGAACACCACCATTCTTGGTCTTCTCAAACTCCTTCATGAGCGGAGAACCAGCATAGAGATAGCACTTACCAAGGTAGCAGAGTGCCATGAACTTGTTGATACGCAGATCATTCTTTCCTGCCGTCTGCATACCGGCAAGTGTTTCGTCCCATGCCTGAGGATCCAAAGGAAGAAGGTCGTACGCCCTCTGGAAGTCTTCAGCACAACGGTCAGCACATTCCTGGAAAGAAAGACGGGGTAGTTCTGGGATGCTTGAAGCCTCAAAGGCCTCATCAATATAGGGAAGGCCTCCGAAGTAGCACATCAGTTCAAAATGCCACCACGCACGGAAGAAATACATCTGTCCGAGTAACAGGTCACGCTCCTCGTCTGTTCCAACAAGAGACTTGATGTTCGCAATACCCATATTACACTTACGGATACAATACCACGAACTGTTCCAGAGTGAGTATCTTGCACCATTCAGCCAGAACTGGGAATTGGTAATCCAATCTCGATAATTGCCAAGATCCACCTGATGATCGATGTGCGCATAGCCTTCGGTGTTGTGAACAGCATCGTCACCGAGATTCCATCCACTACAGTAGTTCACCTTCTCCTTATCAGGAATCAGGCTATAGATTTCCTCAATATACCCCTGGAAGTTGCGGTAGTTCTTAAATGCCTCATCCTCTGCCACAATAGACTCGGGATCTTTATCAAGCCAGTCTTTGCAAGAGGTGAGGAAAGCACCTCCAGCCATCAAGAGCACTGAACCGCACAAAAAGGATTTTATATTATTATAATATTTCATATCATTTAAACCCATTAAACCTATTCTACCTATTTAAATATATAACTTAAATCCGAGGTTATAACGTCTGACTGTGGGGTAAGCACCACCACCGCCACTCCATCCGTAGTTACTCTCACGGTCATCAGGCATCTTTGTGATGAGGAAGAGGTTGTTACCATTCAGATAGATCTTCAGGCTCGTGAAACCAAGTTTTTTAATCCAACCTTTCGTCCATGTGTAGGCCACTTCCACGTTTTTCAGTCGGAAATAGGAACCATCGAAGAGGTACTGTGTACCGTTGTTGCCGGCAGTGGCCTGGGTGTTAAAGCGCGGCATAACCACTTCTCCTCCTTGGGCTGCTGAACTCCACCAAGTACCCGTGTCATATACAGTCAGCAACTGATCGGGGAAAGACGTAAGGGTGACATCACGTGTGACACCTGTGACACCATATAACTGGGCGAAACAACTCCAGCCTTTCCACTCCCAACCGATGGTGGCATTGTAGGTATGCTCCGGAGTTCCCGTGTAGCCATAAGGAGCCTGGTCGTTTGTCTGGTCAACAACACCATCACCATTGAAGTCAACTATATAATGGTCTCCGATAAGAACTTGCGCATCATTACTCTGATGTTCCGGTGTACTGTAAAGTTCGTCGTAGGTGTTGATAAAACCGTTGTCAATATATGACACATACTGTCCCTGAGAATAACCCTGGGCTTTGCGGTAAGCCGGAATCAATTCTGGGTCATCCTTCAGTTTAATCTCATTGTGTGCATAGGTATAGTTGGAATTAACCCAGAAGCGCATACCATTATTCAGTACCTTATTAAAGCGGAGTTCAATTTCAAAACCGGAGTTCTTAATCTTACCCTTGTTGATGTCAGGCGTTTTTGCAGCACCATAATATGAAGGCACAGATCGGTCGCTTCCATAAATAAAAATGTCATAACGGTCATCACGGAACCAGTCAAAACTACCAGCAAACATACCACCGAGGAAAGCATAGTCAAAACCGATATTCATCTTCTTCACTGTTGCCCAGCGAAGGTCAGGGTTGGCAATGGTGGCTTCCTTATAACCTGTGAACGGACTATTAGAACGGTCCAGTCCCATCTGGAAAGAACTCATTGCTTCCCAACCCGTCAGGTATGCCCAACGGTCACCTGCGCTGTCATCACCAATCTCACCGTAAGAACCACGGACCTTTAACATATCGATAATCTTCTTATCTCTCAACGGTTTCATAAACTTCTCTTCTGAGAGCATCCAGCCTACCGCTCCAGAAGCAAAGAATGCAAAGCGGTTGTCCGGGGAGAACTTCTGTGAACCGTTGTAGGCACCGTTGACTTCGGCGAAATACCTGCTCTTATAGTCGTATGTGGTACGGAATACCCAGTCTTCACGACGATTCTCAAGTTCGGAATTAAATGCATTGTAGCGCCGTTTCCAGTTACCCATCAAAGTCACGTTATGGTCACCAAACTGGCGTCCCCAGAAGAGTTGGAGCGACATTTCCGTAGCACGACTTGTACGATTGACGGAACCAGACCGAGTGGTCCAGTCACGCATTTCATAATAATCGAAACCCGTATTGCTAAAAATCTCATTTTCAAAAAGTAACTCGCCATCCTCCGGGAGGATATATGCCGTATTATTCGTGTGGCCGACAGCATGAATACCACGTGCATCATCCTTATTTGGATCGGTACTCTCTTCGAATTGGTTGTCCCAGGAAATCGTTCCACGTGCCACAAGACCCTTTGTGATGAAATCGAGGTTCTGCTCAAGCGCAAAGTCGGTGAATACACGTGTAATGGTACCCAACGTATAACCAGCGGTCGCAATGTTCATTGGAGAATTTGCCATGTTAGAGGCAGCCAGTCTAGAATATCCCCACGCGCCATTTGCGAACTTTACAGGGTAGACATTGGGCGGCATACGATAAGCACCTGCCCAGTTCTGCTGCTGGAAGAACTCACCACTATTACTATAATAATAACGTGGATTCTTCTGCTGTGCATTGGATCCGGCCAGGTTCACCTTGAACTGCGTGGTCTTCGTAATCTGGAAGTCCAGATTCGAACGCACATTCAGACGATTATACGAATAACCACCTTCATAACCCTGGTTGTTATCCCAAATCTTTGTCATATCACCCTCGTTCTGGAAGTCAAAGGCCACGAAATATTTCACGGCCTTTGTACCACCAGAGAAATTGATGTTCGTATTATAGGACAAGGTGGTACTCTTGAACATCTCCTCCTGCCAGTCAATGTTTGGATACCGTTCAGCCTGACTGTAGTCGCCGAGGTAGTCACCATTGGCGTTATAGTGTGGTTTGACGGTATAGTCCTGATTGCGGAAATTATTGATGAACGTCTGCGGACGATAATAAGCCCAAGAGGCATCACCGCTTAAGGCGAGTTCATGCTCGATTACCTGATTGCGGAGCATGTAACCGTCATAGGAGTCATATTTGCGCGGGAGTTTTGACACGGCTTTCAACGTGGCGTTGAAACCAATATCAATTCTGGCCTTGCCTTCCACACCACGCTTGGTGGTAATCAGAATCACACCATTAGCACCTTCCACACCATAGACAGCCGTTGCAGAGGCATCTTTCAACACTGATACGGTTGCTACGGATGTCACATCCACAGACTTAATCTCACGTTTGACACCGTCGACGAGAATCAGCGGCTGTGCATCCTGATTCCAGGCTGCTGCACCTCGGATATAAATACGCGGGTCTTCTTCACCTGGCTGACCGGTAGAAGCAATCGTTGCGACACCGGGGAGGTTACCAGTGAGAGCCGCACTGACACTACCGATACCGGCTGCACGTTCCAGCACTTCACCCGTGGTCTGAGTGATGGCACCCACCACAGAGGCTTTCTTCTGCTGGCCGAAACCGACGACCACCACCTCCTGAATTTCAGTATTGTCGTTCAAAGTCACTTTGAAGTCGCGCTGCTTGCCGACTTTCATTTCTTGGGAATTCATTCCTACATAGGAAACAACGATCGTCGTCGATTCAGAAGGAACACTCAAAGAGAAATTACCATCGAAATCGGTAATCGTACCGACCGACGTATTTCCCTTTACCACAACAGAGGCGCCTATCAGTGCCTCGCCGTTTGAATCGACAACGGTTCCCTTAATGGCAATACCGTTCTGCGCCCACATCGTGATACAGAACATCACCGTCAACAACAAGACCGTTGCACGGCGTAGTCGTTGAGCCTCCAAGAGAACAGTTTCGCTCAGTAAATAAGTTAACTGTTTCATCTTGCCTGGTTTTGATTCATACTCTTTAATCATTAAAATTGATTAGGCTATTTGTAAACAATACATTAAATATACACAAAAATCGGTGCAAAGGTAAGGGTTTTTTGCATAATTAACAAAAATTCGTGTTACATTTTCTTTATTTTAGGTAACAAATAGTTTGTTTTTCGAAAAAAAGCCTTATCTTTGCATCGGTTTTATAATATACTAAAACAAATGAAAAGGAAAAAACTTCGACTAACTAACGGACTTTTACAGGTCCTTCTGACTGCCATTATATTACTCCCCGCCCTGAACATTTATGCTCAGATAGGCAAGTTATTTGATGCCAACCATCAACTCTCGAGCAATTTCACAAATCAGGTTTATCTTGACAACGACGGATTCATCTGGTCAGCCTCCCGCAATGGTCTGAACAGATACGACGGCTACCAGTTCCATATTTATAAGAAAGACAGCAGAACCGGTTTGGCCAGTAACTATGTGAACTGTATCGTACAGGATCAGAAGGGTCATTTCTATTTAGGCATGTGGGGCGCCCTACAAATATACGACGGGAAATCCTTCCAAACCATTGAGGTGAAAGACCTGAACGGGAACCACATTGACTGCTATGTCACCTGTTTCCTCGTACGGAAGAACGGCGAGGTATGGGCAGGCACCTCCGGCTTCGGAGTCTTGAAGATTGACGACACAAAACATGCCCATCAGGTGGGAGACCCCTTAAAGGGAATCCATACGGCTGAACAGTTGATGGAAGACCAAAAAGGTAATATCTGGGTGCTTACCAGAGATAACGGACTGATCTGCTTCAATGAAAAAACCACACACACCTATTTCGAGGACAGTCCCATGAGAACCTCCCTGCGTAAGATTTGTGAAGGCTCTGACGGTACAATTTATTTAGGAACCTCAAATGCCGGTCTCCTCAAATTAGTAGGAAACGAATTCCAGAGAATCGAGAATGCCGGCAATAAGTCTATTACGGAACTGTACTTCAACAGCAAGAAGGAACTAATGATAGGCTACGATGGAGAAGGTATCGGTATTTATGATCCACAAAGCGGAACGCTCACCGATAATCCTTTCCATAGCCTTGAGGTGCATCTCACCAAAAGCAAGGTCGTTTCCATCACAGAAGACCCAAACGGCAACTACTGGTTCGGGCTTCTTCAGAAAGGCATCTTCATGCAGCCAAGTTCCTCTACCGGGTTCCATTATATGGGATATAAAATAGGTACGCGCAATATAATAGGTAATGCCTGTGTTGTCAGTACCTGTCAGGACAACAAGGGTCGTACCTGGGTTGGAACCGACAAGGACGGGCTCTACTGTTTTGACAGCAGCCAAAAGCCGCTAAAGCATTTCAAGGAGAATTTCCCTGGTTCCATCATGGCCATTGAAGAAGATTTAAAGGGCCGTATCTGGATAGGCTCATATAATGAAGGGGGCGGATGGATCGACCCCAACACCCTGCAATATCATAAGTTCGACTTCCCCCAGGCAGCCAACATCAGCATCTTCGACATTGAGGTAGACAACAGAAACCGCCTGTGGTTTGCCACCATGGGACAAGGCGTGGTGATGCTCGACCAACAGGACAACAGGATGGAGACCTACAAGGTGAAGGACCGTGCCGAGAACAATCGCGATGTGAATAGCATCCCCAACGACTACGTCTCCCAACTCTCCGTCTCACCGGACAACAAACGAATCTATGTGGCAACCTCAACGGGCGCCTGCTGTTTAGACCTGGAGAAGAACAGTTGGACAAGTTTCTTCGGGAAAAACTGTCTGAACTACTCCACCCCCACCCGTATCGTCAGAGAGTATGCCGGTAGACTGTGGATAGGTACGAACGACGGTCTCTATTGTTATGATTTACTGAAAAAAGAACTAAAACTGGCCTCAACGGACAGAGGGCTGTCGGAAAATGGCATTGCCGCCATCGAACAGGATGCCAAGGGAAGGCTATGGATAGCGACTGACCATGGCCTCTACTGCTACGATCCCAAGACCGAACTGACACAGAACTACTTCAATGGCAACGGCCTACAGTCCAACGAGTTCTCCGATGGTGCCTCCTGGACATCCCCCAATGGCATCATGTTATTCGGTGGCGTGGGAGGACTGACTTGGTTCAACCCCGCGGACATCAAACAGGCCAAATGGGATGCCACCGTCCGACTGGTAAGGTTCATCGTCAACAGCAGGCCCATCAACAGCGCTTCCGAGTCGGGCATCTATCATATCTGCGATACGACAGTCATTGCCTCCGACCGATTCCAACTGGCTGCCCATGACAATAACTTCGGTATCCAGTTCTCGACGCTCACCTACGACAATCCTGAACAAGTTACGTATTTATACAGCATCAACGGTGAAGACTATTCCAGTTTACAGCCAGGCGTCAACGAGATCACATTCACGCATCTGCCGCCAGGCACCTACCGTTTCCGTGTAAAAGCCGTACGTAACAATATGGAGACGCCGGAAAAGATCTTTACAGTCATTATACATAGTCCGTGGTACCGTTCCGCATGGGCCTATTGTCTCTATCTTCTCGTGATTGGTGTCATCCTCTGGCAACTATTGATGACCCACCGCCGCAGGGAAAAGAACCGCATGCGTTTACAAGAGCATATCCACGCTGAGGAGATGAGTGACGCCAAACTGCGTTTCTTCATGAACATCAGTCATGAGATACGTACCCCGATGACGCTCATCCTCACCCCATTGCTCTCACTGATCAAGAACGAAAAGGACCCGCAGCGCAAGGGTGTCTATGAAATCATCAAACGAAACGCAGACCGTATCCTCAGTCTTGTCAACCAGATGATGGACCTGCGGAAGATCGACAAGGGCCAGATGCAGATGCGCATGGCAGAAACCGACCTGATCAGGTTTGTGAAAGATGTTTATGACCTCTTCGACCATCAGGCCAAAACAAAACTCCTCACCTTCACCTACGAACATGACGACGATCATCTGCCTGTATGGATAGACCGCCGTAACTTCGACAAAGTGATCATGAACATCCTTTCCAATGCCTTCAAATTCACGCCCTCTGGCGGAAAGATTGACATCCGCATCTCCCATGACGATCAGTCCGCCCATATCGCCATCAGCGACAACGGCGAGAAAATTCCTGAAGACAAGTTGGACAAGATATTCGAGCGATTCTACCAGACAGCCTCCACCGTGAACGACAGGCATACCGGCACGGGTATCGGCCTCGACCTGACCCGCTCGCTGGTGGAACTGCACCACGGCACCATCACCGCCCGGAATCTGGAAGAAGGTTGCGAGTTCGTGGTGTCCATCCCGTTAGGAAACGCCCACTTGAAGCCAGAGGAGATGATTCTTGACGAGGAAGCCGCCATCACAGAACTGGTTTCTTCAGAGATGGAAAGCGTGGCAGAGGAAGAGCAGCCCGTCATCGAGCAGCCGACGAACCACAAGATGAAGATCGTCATTGCCGAAGATGATGCAGAGATCCGTGACTACTTAGACAGCGAACTCAGCAAGGACTATGATGTCCGTACCTGCGTCAATGGTCGCGACGCATTGGCGGAAGTGTTCCATACAAAGCCCGACCTCGTGCTCAGCGACGTGATGATGCCCGAAATGGACGGCAACACACTCTGTAGCAAGATAAAATCAAACCCGAGCACCAACTATATCCCAGTGATCCTGCTGACGGCCAAGAACCGCGACGAGGACAGGCTGGAGGGATTGGAGACTGGTGCCGATGCCTATATCGTCAAACCATTTAATATGGACATCCTACGCCGCACCATCATGAATCTGCTCAATACGCACCGTCTGCTGCAACTAAAATACGGACGCAACGACAATCTGGAAGAACAGGTGGACGAGATCAAGATGAAGTCGCCCGACGAGAAACTGCTGGAACGTGTGATGACAGCCATCAATGCCCATCTCGACGACTCCGACCTGAGCGTAGACATGGTGGCCGAGCAAGTCGGTATCAGTCGTGTGCATCTGCACCGAAAGATGAAAGAACTGACAGGTCAGACACCTCACGACTTCATCCGTAACCTCCGTTTGAAGCAGGCTGCCAACCTGTTGGCCAACCAAGGCATGAACGTCACGGAAGTGATGTATGCCTGCGGTTTCTCCAATTCGGCTTCCTTCTCCACCGTGTTCAAGAAATTCTACGGCATGTCACCCCGCGACTATATGAAGGAGCATCAATCGAGAAGATAAACCCCTCTCTCTCGCACACGCGCCCCTAAGGGAAACCTACAATTAACCCGCTCATCCCGCCTATCCCACACGTAAGTTTTTTTACTTCTAGTGTAGGATGAGTGGGATAGGCGGGATAAAAAGTGGATATGACAAGTATACGCGCATACGCGCGAAAACGGTACTATTTCATATTACGACGGTCGTAATTTTTCTATCGACAGTACTATTTTTCGCTACGACAGTCGTATTTTTTCTTATGAGAGTACTAAATTATCTCCCTCTGCGAAGGATGAAATCAACCATCCCACGGAAAAGGGAAAGATAAGACTCTTGAATAAAGTCAATCGCGGAAAGTCTATCAAGAGCATCGCGCGCGTAAGCCTCAGCCCGCGACTCAGCATAGCGGATACTGCCATAAGCATCCATCAAATCACGGATATACTGCACTTCTTCCGTCGTCTTCTGTTCACGAGGCTTGCCCAAGATGGCTTCAACGCGCTGGCGCTCGTCGTCTGTACAATGGCGCAGCAGATGAAGCAGGATGAGTGTGCGCTTGCCTTCGTAGATATCATTCAACGACTGCTTCTTCTGCCCCTCGAAGTCGCCCGTGAGGTCAAGCACATCGTCACGGATCTGAAAACAGAGACCCAACGGGTAACTGAACGCATAGATACACTGCAACTGCTCGTCGGTGGCTCCCGCCAGGATGGCGCCTAAGCGCAGGGGACCTGCCACCGTGTAATAAACCGTCTTACCGCTGACGGTAAAGAGCACATCATCGTCAGTCATGTCCTGTTTGTTGTCCTGCGTCCACTTAATTTCCGCGTACTGGCCGAAAGTGGTGCGACCCAGCATCAGGAAGAATTCATGCTGTACGCGACAAGCCATACCGACATCCAGTAAGCGGAAATTCTCGCTGAGCACACGGTGCATACACTCATGCAGGGTGTCACCCGCATTGACGGAAATCTCCGAACTGACCAAATGGTGAAGAGCCGGTTTACCACGGCGCTCCAAGGAACCGTCCTCCCAGTCATCGTGTATCAGGATCCAGTCCTCGCTCATTTGCATGGCCGTAGCCGTATAGACGGCCTTTTCTGATGAACCGCTCATGGCCTCAGCCATCAGCATGACAAGAGCAGGACGGAGGTATTTTCCACGACGAGAGGGGTAATCGGTGATGATGTCCCAGTGTTCATCAAAGAGGGACTTGTACCGATCTTGTCCCATCATGACGACAATCTCCCAGTCCTCCGCCTTGAACTGAGCAAGGCTCGTATCGATCACCTGACCGATACGAGCCTTCTGCTGATCCAGATAGTCACTAAAAACCTCCGTCATAACAAGTCTGTCCGGTTATTCTGTCTCCGGAGCCTTACCGATGAGATCCATGAACTCATCGAGTTTCGGCGTAATGATGATCTGGGTACGACGGTTGCGCTGCTTGCCAAGTTCCGTATCATTGGTGGCAAGGGGATTATACTCACCACGGCCACCAGCCGTCAGACGCTTCGGGTCTACGCCATAGTCGTTCTGCAAAGCCTGCACCACTGATGAGGCACGGAGGGCGGAGAGATCCCAGTTGTTACGGATGTTCGGCTTCGAGATGGGCACATTGTCGGTATTACCCTCGATGAGCACGTCATAGTCCTTGTAATCCTTGATAATCTTGGCAATCTTTGAGAGTGTCTCCGCAGCACGGCTGTTGATCTCATAAGAACCGCTCTTATAGAGCATGTTGTCGGCCAATGAGATATAGACCACACCCTTCAACACCTGCACATCAACCTCCTTCATCTCCTCCTTCGAGAGCGAGCGCGTCAGGTTGTTGGTCAGAACCATATTCAGTGAGTCGCTCTTGCTCTTCACCTCCACCAAGTGGCGGATATACTGGTTCGACTCGTTGATCTGATCCACCAACTTCTCGATGGAGATATTGTTCTGATTCGCATTCGACAGACTCTTGTCGAGCGACTCCTGAAGTTTTTCATACTTGGCCTCAGAAGTCTTCAACAACTGCTGCATACCTTTCTGCTGTTCTTCCAATGCTGAGATACGGGCATTCTTGGCAGCCAACTCTTCCTTTGCATTCTGCAAACTCTCGGTCAGCGACTTATTCTCCGTCTGGCAATTAAGCAAATCCTTCTTCGATGCACAACTGGACAGCAGAAGACCGCCTGCCAGCACTACAAACAATACATTCTTTTTCATACCTAATACTTTAATTATTTGTGATTCGACTGCAAATTTACGCATTGAAAGCAAAAAACCATCAAAAGGTTTGCCGAATTAGAATTATTTTAATTAAATTTGCACTCAAAAACGATATCGAAATGAAAAAATGCAGATTCTTGCTTCTGTCAGTATTCTGCTTCATGGCATTGGGCATCTATTCACAAACCCCTGAAAAAGGAGTTTCCAAGGAACTTGCCGCTCAACGGAAAGCCAATATCAGTAACGTCAACTATGATTTGACCTTCAACATCCCTGCCGGTCAAAGAGAAAAGGTATCCGGCTTGGTCGTCGTATCCTTCAACCTGAAAAACAAAGTCGATGTGATACTTGACTTTCAGGGGAAAATCGACGGAGAAGTGTTTGTCGAGAAGAAAAAGCGCAAGGTATCTACAAAGAATAATCATATCATTGTTCCGGCAAAATTTCTAAAACCTGGGCCAGTCAAACTGACATTCCTGTTTACATCCCAGAATGATGCATTAGAGCGCCACAGTGACTATCTGCTCACCCGCTTTGCCACCAATAGCATCAGTTCCGTCTTCCCCTGTTTCGACCAGCCTGACTTCAAGGCAAAGTTCAATACCCAACTCAATGTACCAGAAGGATGGAAGACGATTGTCTGCGACGAGAGCAAACCTCTGCCCTCCCACTTATATTCTTTCGTGGCAGGCAACTTCCAGGAAATGAAATCCAACCATGACGGTTACCTGCTACGTGCCCTCTATCGCGAGACGGACCCTGCCAAGGTACAACAATTAGAGAAGATTTTCGATGAGACATCTGTATCACTGAAATGGATGGAGGACTATACTGGCATGAAGTATCCTTTCAAAGAGTGCGACCTGGTCATCCTGCCTGGCTATCAGTTGGGATGCACTGACTATCTGGGGTTCATCCTGTTGGATGACCAACATGTCTTCCTCCGCAATGCCCCCACCAAAGAAGAGGAATTGAGCCGCACGGAATTCATGGCCCATGAGGCAGCCCACCTTTGGTTTGGTAGTATGGTAAACCTGAAAAACCCAGAAGAGGAATGGGCCGAGGAGATACTGACCAACTTCATGGCCTCAAAGATTACCCGTCGCCAGTATGCCAAGGCAGACTATGACCTCAACTTCATCAGGACCTACCAGGCTCAGGCTATGGCCGTTGACCGTACAGAAGGTACCCACCCCATCGCGATGCCACCCGACAAACTCGACCATACCACCATGCTTGATGACCCCATCGTCTACAACAAGTCGGCAGTCATGATGCGGATGCTGGAAGACATTATGGGAGCCAACAGCATGCAGAATGGCATCCGTACCTTCCTGCGAAACTATTATCTCAAAGAAGCCTCGTGGGATGACCTGTTGGCTGTCCTCGACAAAGAGGCACCTACTGCAGGAGTGCGCCAGTTCAGTGAAGTGTGGGTTCATCAGAAGGGTATGCCTGTCATCCACACTACTTACAAGGATGGACAACTCATCATCTCGCAGACTGACCCCTTCGGACGCGGTCTCTGCTGGCGGCAGAAGTTCGACGTGTTTGTTATCTTCAACTTAGGAAGCAGCCGTACCATCCATGTGGATATGCAACAGCCTGTCATGACCTTCAAACTGAGGGAAAAACCGAGTTTCATCATTCCCAACTATGATGGACGAGGCTATGGTCAGTTTACGCTCGACGACAACTATGTCACGCAACTGCCCCTCCGTCTCATCACCACCCGCAACGACCTGAACCGCCTATTGCTGTTAGAGACCATCTACAATCATTATCTGATGGGAAAGGTGAATCCCTCTTATTTCGGAGAAATCTACCGTCTGATGATGAGGGAGAAGAATCCGCTGATCATGTCAACAGCCATCGACCACATGTTCAAGATTGCCTTCGACATGACACCCAGTCAGCGCAACACCCTCGAACTCTGTATGATGGACCTGTTGGGCGAGAACAAGACCAAAGAATGTCGACAGACCATCATCCGCAAACTGACCGCCAACATGACCTCACCCGATGTGAGGCGTCAGATCAGTACCATCCTGGATAAACATAACGAGCCTGCCGTCTTCGATGAACATGACTATATAAACATGGCCTATCGCCTCGCCATGCTCCAACCCGAATGCTGGAAGGAAATACTGGATGCTGAGCGCAGTCGGTTGCAGACAGAGGAACTGAAAAATGAGTTCGACTACGTGAGCCAGGCCTGCAATCCTGACGAGAAGAAACGGACAGACCTCTTCAACAGTCTGCTGAAACCCCAGAACCGCCAACAGGAGGCGTGGGCTCTCCAAGTACTCGACCTATTGAGTGCCGACATCTACGAGCCCCAAAACCTCGACTATATCTCAACAAGTCTCAATTCGCTCAAAGACATCCAAAAGAGTAGCAGTACTTACTTTACCCGTGACTGGATGAAGTCTGTGCTCGCCCATCACAAGAGCGTGATAGCAAAACAGGCCGTAGAGAATTTCCTCTCAGCCAACCCCAACTATCCAGACCATCTCAAAAATAATATTTTAGAGGCCGCCTGGACGCTTCTGAAACAAGAACCCTACGTGGAAAAGGCGAAGCCAGTGGTTGTTAGTAAACCGAAGACCACCAAGAAACCGGCAGCCAAGAAAACAACCAAGAAGAAATAAAAACAACAAATAATAGAAAAGATATGATACGTTTCTTTCAGACCCCACAAAAATCGGTGATTGCCACTGAGGTCGATCACGCACTGAGTGAACAGGAAATCAAGGAGTTAAATTGGCTTTATGGCGAGGCTACGCTGTTGGATGCAGGGCAGTTGGATGGCTATTTCGTCGGTCCGCGCCGTGAGATGGTGACCCCATGGTCTACGAATGCCGTAGAGATAACGCAGAATATGGGTATTCAGGGCATCAGTCGTATTGAGGAATATTTCCCCGTTGCCAGCAAGGATGCCGAGTATGACGAGATGTTGCAGCGAATGTATAACGGCTTAAATCAGGACATCTTTACGATCAACATCAAACCGGAGCCCATCAAGTATGTGGATAATCTGGAGGAATACAATGAGCAGGAAGGTCTGGCCCTCAGTCCTGAGGAGATTGAGTACCTGCACGGTTTGGAAAAGCAGAACGGCAGACCTCTAACCGATTCTGAGATCTTCGGTTTCGCCCAAATCAACTCTGAGCACTGCCGTCATAAGATCTTCGGTGGTACCTTCATCATCGACGGCAAGGAGATGGATAGTTCACTCTTCGCCATGATCAAAAAGACCACTCAGGAGAACCCCAACAAGATCCTTTCGGCTTATAAGGACAACGTCGCTTTTGCACAAGGACCTGTGGTTGAGCAATTCGCACCAAAAGACCAGAGTACGAGTGACTGGTTCCAGGTGAAGGACATTGAGAGTGTGATCTCATTGAAGGCTGAAACACATAACTTCCCAACAACTGTTGAACCGTTCAATGGTGCTGCAACTGGTACTGGCGGTGAAATCCGCGACCGCATGGGTGGTGGCGTCGGTTCCTGGCCAATTGCTGGTACAGCGGTTTATATGACCGCCTACCCTCGTCTGAATGACTCCAGTTTTTCCGAAGAAACCGGATTGTCCGGAATCACCAGAGACTGGGAGGATATCCTGCCCGTACGTCAGTGGTTGTATCAGACACCTGAGCAGATTCTGATTAAGGCTTCGAATGGTGCCTCCGATTTCGGTAATAAGTTTGGCCAGCCACTGATTTGTGGGTCTGTGCTGACATTCGAACACCAGGAAAATCCTGCATGCTGCTGTGCCACAGCAACAACCACAACGAAATACGCCTACGACAAGGTCATCATGCTGGCTGGCGGCGTGGGCTACGGCACCAAACGCGACTGCCTGAAGAAGGAACCTCAGAAAGGCAACAAGGTGGTCGTTGTGGGTGGTGATAACTACCGCATCGGACTGGGTGGCGGTTCTGTGTCGTCTGTGGATACTGGTCGTTATTCTAACGGTATTGAGTTGAACGCCGTGCAGCGTGCCAACCCTGAGATGCAGAAGCGTGCCTATAATCTGGTGCGCGCCCTCTGCGAGGAGGATGTGAACCCCGTTGTCTCTATCCACGACCACGGTTCTGCCGGTCACCTCAATTGTCTCTCTGAACTCGTTGAAGAGTGCGGTGGTGAGATTGATATGACCAAGTTGCCTATTGGTGATAAGACTCTTTCTTCTAAGGAG
>JAFZNI010000281.1 GCA_017551005.1 Prevotella sp. | reverse complement strand
CTCGCCTCCATCCATAAAGAGAGGTGTACGGCCGTCTATGGTGTCCCCACGATGTTCATCGCCGAACTCAACCACCCGATGTTCTCGATGTTTGACCTGACCTGTCTGCGCACAGGTATCATGGCCGGCTCGCTCTGTCCGGTGGAACTGATGAAGCAGGTTTCGGAAAAGATGTATATGACCATCACCAGCGTGTACGGTCTCACTGAGTCGTCACCTGGTATGACACAGACCTGTCTGAACGACACCTTCGAGCAGCGCTGTACGACGGTAGGTCGCGACTTCCCGTTTGTCGACGTGAAAGTACTCGACCCAGAGACGGGCGAGGAATGTCCCGTAGGCGTGCAGGGCGAGATGTGCTGCAAGGGCTTCAACGTGATGAAGGGATACTACAAGAACCCCGAGGCCACAGCCGAGGTGATCGACAAGAACGGCTATCTGCACTCAGGCGACCTGGGCGTGAAGGATGAGCAGGGCTTCTATAAGATCACAGGTCGTATCAAGGATATGATCATCCGAGGCGGAGAGAATATCTATCCGCGAGAAATAGAAGAATTCCTCTACCACATGCCTGGCATCCGTGACGTACAGGTGGCTGCTGTGCCATCCAAGAAATACGGCGAGGCCGTGGGTGCCTTCATCATCCTCGAAGAGGGTGTGAAGATGGAGCCAGAGGACGTGCAGGAGTTCTGTCGTGGCAAGATTGCCCGCTATAAGATTCCAAAGTACATCTTCTTCATTGACCAGTTCCCACTGACGGGAAGTGGAAAAATCCAGAAGTTCAAACTGAAGGAGATGAGTCTGGAACTCTGCAAGAAATTCGGCTATGAAGTGATTTAAAAAGGAGTCAGGAGTCAGAATATTAATAACAACAATTATGGATATCACCGAGCGGTTTATAAATTACACAAAGTTCGACACGCAATCGGCTGAAGACAGTGAGAGCGTGCCAAGTACCTCGAAACAACTGGTCTTTGCCGAGTACTTGAAGAAGGAACTCGAAAGCGAAGGGCTGGAAGATGTGGAACTCGACGAGAAGGGTTATCTCTACGCTACCCTCCCCTCGAACATTAAGGAGAAGGTGCCTACCATCGGATTCATCTCCCACTACGACACCAGCCCCGACTGCTCCGGAGCCGACATCAAGCCCCAGATTATCCGCAACTACGACGGTGGCGAGATCCTGCTCTCGGAAGGTATCGTCAGCAGTCCGAAGAAATTCCCAGAACTGCTGCACCATACAGGCGAAGACCTGATCGTGACTGACGGACACACGCTGTTGGGTGCCGACGACAAGGCCGGTATCGCAGAGATTGTACAGGCCATGTGCTACCTCCGCGACCATAAGGAGATCCGTCATGGCGATATCCGTATCGCCTTCAATCCCGACGAGGAGATTGGCATGGGGGCTCACCACTTCGATGTGGAGAAGTTCGGTTGCGAATGGGCCTACACGATGGATGGCGGCGACGTGGGCGAACTGGAGTTTGAGAACTTCAATGCTGCCTCGGCCAAGATTACCATCAAGGGTATCAGCGTGCATCCAGGCTATGCCAAGGGAAAGATGGTGAATGCCAACGCCCTCGCTGCTGAGTTCGCCAAGATGCTACCCGCCGACGAGACACCAGAGACGACGGAAGGCTATCAGGGCTTCTATCACCTGCTGGGCATCCAGTCGAACATCGAGGAGGCAAAGATGAGTTATATCATCCGCGACCACGACCGCGAGATCTTCGAGGACCGTAAACGCTTTATCCAGCGTTGTGCCGACAGGATGAACGAGAAATATGGCGAGGGAACCATTATCTGCGAGGTGAAGGACCAGTACTATAACATGAAGGAGAAGATTGACCCGCAGATGCATGTCATCGACGTGGTGCTGCACGCCATGCAGGCCTGCGAGGTAGCCCCAAAGGTGCGCCCCATCCGTGGCGGCACTGACGGTGCGCAACTCTCGTTCAAGGGTCTTCCCTGTCCCAATATCTTCGCTGGCGGCGTGAACTTCCACGGGCCGTATGAGTTCGTTTCCATCCAGTCGATGGAGAAGGCCATGCAGGTCATCGTCAAAATCTGTGAAATAGTAGCCGACTTTAATAACTAAAAAACGATGGGAGAAGTTCCAGCACTGGTAACAGACCTGGCGTTGATACTGGTCGTAGCAGGTATCGTAACGCTGTTGTTCAAGAAACTCAAACAGCCGCTCGTACTGGGCTATGTGGTAGCCGGTTTCCTGGTCAGTCCGCACATGCCCTATACGGCATCAGTCGTTGACTCAGAGAATATCCATCTGTGGTCAGACCTCGGTGTGATGTTCCTGCTCTTCTCCCTCGGACTCGACTTCTCCTTTAAGAAAATCCTGAAGATGGGTGCCTCGCCCATCATCAGCACATGTACCATCATCTTCTGCATGATGATATTGGGTAATGTCGTGGGCAATCTCTTCGGATGGGCCAGGATGGACTGCATCTTCCTGGGCGGTATGCTCGCCATGTCGTCGACCACCATCATCTACAAGGCCTTCGACGACTTAGGTCTCCGACAGCAACAGTTTGCCGGACGTGTGATGAGCGTGCTGATACTCGAAGACATCCTCGCCATCGTGATGATGGTGCTGTTGAGCGCCATCGCCAGCGGAAAGGAATTAGGCGGTGGTGAGATGCTGGGCAGCGTGTGGAAGATCGTGTTCTTCCTCGTGCTCTGGCTCGTGGTGGGTATATTCGCCATTCCCCTGTTCCTGCGCCGTGTGAGATACCTCATCAATAACGAGGTGCTGCTCATCGTGTCGTTGGGACTCTGCTGCGCTATGGCGGTCTTCTCTACGAAGGTAGGTTTCTCGTCTGCTTTCGGTGCCTTCATTATGGGTAGCATCCTGGCAGAGACCATTGAGGCTGAAAAGATCATCAAACTGGTGGAACCTGTGAAGAACCTCTTCGGTGCCATCTTCTTCGTGTCGGTGGGTATGCTTGTCGACCCAGTGATCCTTGTGGAATATGCCTTACCAATCTTCGTCATCGTCATGACCATCCTCATCGGACAGGCCATCTTCGGCACCTTCTCCTTCATGGTGGGAGGTGAGAGCCTGAAGTCAGCCATCCGTTGCGGATTCGCAATGGCACAGATCGGTGAGTTCTCATTCATCATCGCCTCGCTGGGCCTCTCGCTCGGCGTTATCGGTGATTTCCTCTATCCGGTAGTGGTGGCCGTATCCGTTATTACCACATTCCTCACACCTTACATGATACGGTTTGCCACACCGGCTTATACGCATCTGGAGAAACACCTGCCCAACAAAATTATCCGATCGATGAACCACCTGTCGATGAATCAGACAGGTGCACAGGAGAGTAGTCTGTGGAAGCAGTTGCTGGCACAGATGGCGATGAACACCTTCGTCTATTCCATCCTGAGTATGGCTGCCATCCTGCTGATGTTCACCTTCGCCCTGCCGTTCATGCACAAACTGCTGCCGGGTGACGATCTGCTCATCTATGCCAATGCCATCACAGGACTGCTCACGATACTGATCATCTCGCCCTTCCTCCGTGCGATGGTGATGAAGAAGAACAAGAGCGAGGAGTGGAAGGCCCTCTGGGCACAAAGCAACCGCAACCGTCTGCCGCTCATGTTCACCATCCTCGTGCGTGTCATCATCGCCGTCGGCTTTATCTTCTATATCTGTCACAGTCTGACCCACTTCGCCAGTGCGCTGATTATCACCATCGGATTCATTTTCGTGGGACTCATCGTCTTGTCGCGCTGGATCAAGAAAAGAAGTATCTCGCTGGAACGCCTCTTCATCCTCAACCTACGCAGTCGTGACATCGAGGCACAGGTGCATGGCAAGAAGCGTCCGCTCTACGAAGGCAAACTGCTGGATCGTGATATCCATATCGCCGACTTCGAGATACCTTCCAATAGCGGCTGGATGGGACAAACGCTCAAGCAACTGAACCTGGGACAGAAATACGGTGTCCACGTGAGCAGCATCCTGCGTGGCGGATGGCGTCTGAACATCCCCGACGGCGACTATATCATCTTCCCGAACGATGTCTTGCAGGTGATTGGTAGCGACCAGCAGTTCTCCACCTTCCGCGAGGCTCTGGAAAAGAGTCTTATCGGCGAGGATCCCGACTTGGAGAGCCGTGAGATGAAACTGCGCCAGATGATCATCGGCAGCGACAGCCCGTTCATCGGCAAGACGCTGATCGAAAGCAAAATCCGCGACCTTTACAGTTGTATGGTCGTCGGCTTAGAGGAAGGTAAGGAAAGTCTTTCGCCCTTCAAGCCCAACCGCAAGTTCCAGGAGGGTGACATCATCTGGGTTGTCGGCGAGGAAGAATGCCTCAACCAACTGATGAATGTCTGATATCCCTTGTTTAGTACCACTGCACGGCATTGGAATAACTGCTGCGCTTGTCATATTTGAGCGCATCAGTGAGGGTGGCAGCGTTACAACGGAAAGAGAAGTTGTAACTGGTATAGGGCGCGAGCACCACGGAGCACGACATATTGAAGCAGTGCAGGTCGCGTGAGAGCGAGGCGGTAGTCATAGAAATCTTTTTGTTGTCAAAGTCATAGCCGCTGGAAAAGGAGATATTCCAACCGTCGCTCAAGCGGATGTTTCCACTGAGATTCAGGTTCTGGGTAAACACATAGGGATAGCGCATCCTCTCATAGTTGAAATCCTTGTTACCCTCGCGCATCGAGATACCATAGCCGATGCTGATGGACCAGGGCAAGGAGAACGCCATATAACCGTCCTCATCGGTGTCTGCCTTCGTCTTTTCCTTCTTGGCGCCGTGCTTGGCTTTCTCCATATCCTTGTCGATATTGGTTTCCACCTCATTGTCCCACTCGTCATCGTCCTCGTCATCATCCTTTTTGTTTTTGTCCTTGTCAACTTTCTCGCCACGAAGTCGCTTGAAAAGGTCCATAATCTTTTTGTTGTCGATGGTATATGAGAGATTCTGGGACATACCCTGGAAACGACCTATCTTGCCCTGTCCCCAGTAGGTGGTGTGCTCACTAATTCTCGGGGTGGCCCCCACGCTGTCGGCTTCGTAGACGTATGAGGCAAAGACGGCGTTGAGGTTGAAGGTGTAGCGTTTCGAGAGTTTCAGGCGCAGACGGGTATTGAGATCGCTCCACGGACGGATCTTCGCTGCCATATTGTAACTCATCGAGAAACCGAGTTCGTCGATGAGGAAGTATTTCTTCCACGAGTCGTCCTTGTTTCTCATCTTCATTTCGAGATTGTTACCGATATCGACATGGATGCTACCGGCCATACCCTTTGCAGGCGCCGACACACCACCGACATTATAGGGCGAATACTCCACCAACGACACTTTACCGTCGGCATCAGTCTTCTGGTAGGTCTCATAGTAGCCATAACGTGAGGCACCGAAGTCAGGGTGATAGGAGAAACTGACCTTCGGCGTGATGACGTGACGGATCACTATTTCCCTATCGCCGAAGATCTTACTACTAGGTTGCCAGTAACCATAGAGTTTCGTGGAGAGCGACAAACTCAAATCCCAGTTGTAGACATTATAGAATCCGCTGATGGTATCAGTGATTTCCTTCTGGTTTTCCACATCCCAATGCTTCGACTGTTTGATGAACGATGTCTGGTCAGAGAAGTTGAACGAGGGGGTGATACTCAGATAGCCAAAGGCCGTAAAACTGGCCTGAATAGGAATGGAGTGCCTCATATAGTTCTGCCAGTCCTTCGTAAAACTGGAATGCAACAGTTGGCTCTCCTTAGTCCTGATACGGTTGTTGAACGTACCGGTATAACTCATGTTGATCTTCTCGTACCACCGTTCCTTACCCGCAGCCTTCTTACGCTTGAAAGGATAGAATCTCGCCAGCGAGATGCTCAGATTAGGCAGGGTCATCTCGATGATGGAGTCACGCACGTTCTGCGCCACATCAACCTGTGAACTCAGCGTCAGTCCAATGCTGGAGAACCTTGTACTCCAGTTAACCGACGAAGTACGAGTGGTCTGTGTCAGGGCCTGAGGATTGTACATCGACGAGAGATTGTTTTTCTCGAAACTTTCCGAGGCGTAGTTCACGCTGGCCGTCAACGTATTGTAGGGATTGGCCTTCGCATCCTGAGAGTGACGCCACTGTATCTTGAAACTGGTTTTCTTCTCATAATCAGGCATGTTCTTCTCGCCTGTAACGGTGCTCTGGAAATTGGCATAGAACGAGCCACTGTACTTATAGCGCTTCCTGTAGTTCGACGCTGCAGAGAGACCCCACGAGCCTTTGGTATATATCTCACCTAAGAGTTTCAAGTCCATCTTGTCACTCAACGCAAAGTAGTAGCCACCATCGCGCAGATAGAAGCCTCGCGAGGTCTCGTCGCCGTAGGTCGGCATGATGAAACCGCTGGAATAACTCTTGGTGAAGGGGAAGAAGCCATAGGGGATGGCTAAGGGCAGCGGCACATCGGCAACCACCAGATAGGCAGGGCCAAACACCACATCCTTGCCCGGGCGCACCTTGGCCCGCGACATAGCGATATAGAAGTCGGGATGGGGATCGTCGCAGGTGGTATAGCGTCCATGCTCGAGGAACATCTCTCCGTCGGCACCACGCTTGGAGTGTTCACTGGTCAGATAGCCGTCTTCCTGCTGGGTGTAGACATCCGTAATAAAGCCCTTCTTGGTCTTGAAGTTGAACATCATCTCCGTCTGCTCATACTTGTCGCTACCCATCTGAAAGACAGGAGTACCCGTCAGTTGCTGTGTGGTAGAGTCCATTCTACCCGTCGCATAGACCACATTGCTGTCAAGATTCATGTGGATGTTCTCGCTGGCCAGGTCCATATTGGTGTATTTCACTTTCGAATTGCCATAGAGGTGGGCAGTGGCATTGGCAGCATCATAGGTCAGCGAGTCATCGGCAGAATACTCGACGGGCGCATCAATACCATTCTTACGACTCTTGTTGATGCTGTCGCGTGCCAGGGAGTCGTCGACGGCCTTATTATGCTTGTAGATAGCCAGTTCGATAGAGTCCATCGTCGTGGTGTCGCGCTTGATCTTGATGGCCGACTCAGCCCCTGCGGGAATCGTCGTGTCCAGAGGCACTTCAGTATCGACAAGGGAAGTGTCTCCTGACTCCTGACTACTGACTACCATCTCCTGACTCCTGATACTGTCCATCAGGGCAGGGAGCGTCACAGAATCGGTGGCTATCGGTGGGATCTTGACCTGAGGCAACGACACCACCCTACCCGACTGCACTACCTCCGGACTTTTCACGGGAGGCAGCGTAGAAGTCGTACACGCCATCAAGAGGATGAAGGCGCAGAGTATCGACAACGTGACCGATTTCTGTTTCACGGATGCAAAGGTACAACTTTTAATTAAGAGTTAAGAGTTAAGAGTTAGAAAATTAGTCTATACAATCATTTTTTCTTAATTCTTAACTCTTAACTCTTATCTATTCAAACATTTTTGCCCATCCGAGGAAGCGGCTGACACCTTCCTGTCCGAACTTCTCCAGACTCTGGGCAGCCTCCACCACCGTGCGCTCGCGCTCTGGGTGCGTCTTCGAATAGAACTTATCAGCGTAGCAGACAACCTGTTCTTCCAAGGCTTCCGGCTCGAAACGGACATCCAAGGGTAAGGGCAGTTGCTGACGCTCTATCTGCTCTCGGCTCAAGCCAGTGCCTGTGTGCCGCTCACAAACAAGTGCATGACGCACCCAACCTTCCTCGCGCAGTATCTGTCCACCGATATATCCGTGACGGATATAGGGTTCCGTGCCGAAACACTGGATACTGGGGGCATCACAACGGAAGATGCCAATGTCGTGCAGCATTGCAGCCTCCTCCAAGAACTCCACATCGAGCCGCAGTTCAGGATGTGCCTTGGCAATCTTCAGGCAACGGTCGGCCACCTGACGGGAGTGTATGAGCAAGAGTTTCCGTAAGGCTGAGCCCCCTAAGTTCTTAGACGAGCCAAGCGGCAAAGCCGAGCGAGGGGGCTGGGGGTCTGAGCGACCTCCAACCTCACCTATAGGGTAGTATTTATCAATGATTGACTGATAATCCATATGCGTTTGTTCAGACCCCCATCCCCCTGACTCAGGGGGCTTTGATTACGCTTCGCGCTCAATCCATGCGATGGTGTCACCCTGACGGATCTTCTGTCCGGGCTTCACGCTGATATCCACGAGTTTGCCACCTAAGGCAGCGGGAATCTCGATGATCTCACCCCACTTCGTCTGTAAGTAGCAGAAGATATCACCTTCCTTATACTTCTGACCAATGAACGGCTCGATGCAGGCAGCGGGTACCCCTTCGCCACCGAAACTCCACACGAGTTGTCCGTCCAACGGACTCTTCACGGCATCAGCCTTGGCATGCTTCAGCGCGTCAATCTCTTCCTGCGAGATCTTCTTGCCACCGCCGAGTTTGGCATCCTTTGCCTTCTGGAGGTCAGCCAGGAACTGTTTCTTGGCCTGTCCGCTCTTGAAGGCACGGTACTGCTCGGGATGCATGCCCAACTCAAAGAGTTCCTCATCGTCCTGACCATATTCCCAGCCGTTCTCATCCATCTCCTTGCGGAAGCCGTCGAGGGCATTGTCGAGCAGGGTATGGGGATCCACGTTGGTAAACTCGCGGTTTTGTTTCTGTGCCAGTTCCACCAGTACTGGATCGATGGTGCCAGGGATCTTTCCTGACTTGCCAAGGATCATGCCCCACATAGCATCGTCCATCATCACGAAGCGGCCCTTGCCCTGTTCGATGGTGAGCAGGTTCATCAGGGCGATGTTCTTCACATACTGCGAGAACGGTGTCACCAGTGGGGGATAGCCCACGCGTGGCCAGACATACTCCACCTCGTTGAAGAGTTTCACGAGCATATCGTCCATCGTCAGTTCTGCCTCGCCCTTCTGGACGCGCAGTTTGTTGATCATCGTCTGGATACCACCGAGGTCGGCCATCATCGAACCCATCATACCACCAGGGAGTCCGCAACCCAAGAGCAGCGACGACATGTGCTTGTTGGCGGGATTGATGAAGTAACCGAGCCAGTCGTCGATGAACTCCTGCGTGAGTGTGCGGGCCTGCATATAGGCATTCATATTGAGTTCTGCCACCTCGAAGCCCTCGTTCTTCAGCATCGACTGCACGGAGATGATATCCGGATGCACCTTACCCCAAGAGAGGGGTTCGATGGCAGTATCGATAATATCAGCACCATTGTTACATACCTCTAAGATGCTGGCCATCGACAATCCAGGGCCAGAGTGACCATGATACTGGATGATGATATCGGGATGCTTGGTCTTGATGGCCTTCGTCAGGGCACCCAACATAGCGGGCTGTCCGATACCAGCCATATCCTTCAGGCATATCTCCTCGGCACCGGCAGCAATCACCTCGTCGGCGATAGCAGCATAGTAGTCAACCGTATGAACGGGTGAGGTGGTAATGCAGAGCGTCGCCTGGGGCGTCATGCCTCCCTCCTTGGCCCACTTGATACTCGGGATGATATTACGCGTATCGTTCAAACCGCAGAATATACGGGTGATGTCCACACCCTGGGCATGCTTCACCTTATACATTAACGCGCGCACGTCGTCGGGCACGGGGTACATACGCAGGGCATTCAAGCCACGGTCGAGCATGTGGGTCTTGATGCCCACCTCGTTGAACGGCTTACAAAAGGCTCTCACGGCAGCGTTGGGGTTCTCACCAGCCATCAGGTTCACCTGCTCAAAGGCACCGCCGTTGGTTTCCACACGGGCAAAACACCCCATGTCGATGATCACTGGCGCAATGCGCTCTAACTGGTCTTTACGGGGCTGGAACTTGCCCGAACTCTGCCACATGTCTCTGTACACGAGACTAAACTGAATCTTCTTTTTCATTTCGTACTTGAGTTAGTTGTAACCTTATGACTTGCAAAGGTAGCAAAAAAATCCAATACTACCACATCGTCTGCACTTTTTTTTCAAATTTTGATGTTTTTTTTTGTCGATTCAGAAAATATTCCTATCTTTGCGGCAGATTATGAAACAGGTTTTCTTTTCAATCATTCTTGCCGCAGTGCTGGTGACTGGCTGTTCCTCAAGCAGCAACCCGACGGCACAAGAGATAACCGCCTACAATGAGGAGAAGCCCCTGCCTGGCGACTCTACCGTCTACGGACTCGCCTGTGAGGGCTGCACGGACTCCCTGCTCGTGTTCCTGCCCTTCTCGGGCGGAGACCCCGACACCATCGACATCCTCAACGCCCGTGTGCAGCGCCGCGTGTTCGGCCGTCCGGATATCGGCGATATGGTAGCGGTGGTCATGAGTGCCAACAATAAGAAGGAGGCGGATATCGTGATTAACATAGACCGTCTGAAAGGCGAGTGGTGCTATATGGTCATGCCTCGTCTGCGCCCACGTGCAGGTGTCTCTGCTGACAGCATCGTGCAACTGCCCCCCGACTTCCCCGACTCGTTGCGACAGAAGTGGTTCCAGCCACGCGAGTACGGCATTGACATCCGTCGCGACTATACGGCCCGTCCCATCGGCGTTCAGCGCAATAATGCCGACCGTCAGAACGGCCCTGTGGAATATCCCCAGTTGAAGCGATACCGCGAGTGGCACATCTACAACGGTCACCTGCTGCTCAGCGAGGCACGACGCGACACCCTCGGCAACCAGCAGATAACGCATACCGACACGGCCGACATCGTCTTCATGCGACGTGACACCCTCCTGCTCCGCTTCAGTGATCATGAGCAGGGCTACTACCGCCGAGGAATATAATAGCAACAAAAATGCCACCCAGTCGAGGTGGCATTTATTTTATATCATCTGATGTTCCAGGAGTCGGCGCTCAGCCAGTTCGGCATACTTCGTTCCCGGTCGCCCGTAGTTGGCGTAGGGATAGATGGAGATGCCCCCACGAGGCGTGAACAGGCCGACCACCTCGATGTATTTGGGATCCATCAGGCGCACGAGGTCCTTCATGATGATGTTGACACAGTCCTCATGGAAGTCGCCGTGGTTACGGAAGGAGAAAAGGTAGAGTTTCAGGCTCTTCGACTCTACCATCCGCTCGCCGGGAATATATGCAATCTTGATCTCAGCAAAGTCGGGCTGACCAGTAATGGGACAGAGCGACGTGAACTCGGGACAGTTGAACTGCACCCAGTAATCATTGTCAGGATGCTTATTGACAAATGTCTCCAGCACCTCAGGGGCATAGTCCTGTCGGTATTCGGTCTTCTTTCCGAGAGCCTGCAGGCCCTCGTTCTCTCTACCCTCTGCAGAGTATTCATCATTTCTCATTTTCTCATTCCTCATTTCTCATTGATCTTAAAAATGTTGTAGTTGATGTCACGGTCGAACACATCCTCCTGGTCGTGGGCCTTGGTAAACTTCACCACACGGATGGTGACGGGCAGGGCCACGATTTCATAGAGGGTTTTGATGGTGACCTGTGTGATGACGAGCGAAGGCATCTCCTCCCAGGGAATCACGCCACCAAGGGCAAGGGGGAAGAAGATGATGGAGTCAGTGAGTTCACCGAAGATGGTGCTCAGCACGGCACGGGCGGAGAAATTCTTGGCAAAACCGTCGGATGCTGAAGGCTTATGCTGCGTGGAGAGTTTCATACGACTCATCACGTAAGCATTCATAAACGAACCGCATATAAAGGCCAGGAACGAAGCACCGGCAATACGGGGCGCCAGGCCGAAGATCTGATGGAAACCCTCTTCGCCGTGCCAGTAGGGAGCCCCTGGAATCCAGTCGGCGATGGCCCCGAAGATGACGAAGAGGAAGTTCATGGCAAACCCGATCCAGATAAGCAGACGGGTACGTCCATATCCCCACACCTCGCACACCACGTCGTTGAGAATATAACTGACGGGAAACACGATCAGTCCTGCGGTCATATTGGCGGGGCCGAAGGATATCTGCTTGGTTTCGAGTACGTTGGCCGTAATCAGACAGACGCAGAACAGGATGCTGTATAACATGAACAGCACACTGATGCGCTGTTGGTTCTTGTTTTCTTGCATATTACAACAGATAGAAAAGCCAGCACATATAGGCGAGGAATCCCAGAATCATCAGGACACCCTCGCGGCGCGACACGAAATACTTGGTAAAGGCGAATATCCAGAGGATGCCGATGCTGACAAGCATCATCATCAGGTCGATGATGGTGATGCCCATGATGCGCATGGGACAGATGACGGCAGTTGCGCCCAGCACCAAAAGGATATTGAACACGTTGGAACCGATGGCATTGCCAAGGGCCAGCGAGGCCTTGCCCTTATAGGCAGCCACCACGCTCGTGGCCAGTTCGGGCAGCGACGTACCGCCAGCCACGATGGTCAGACCGATCACACTCTGGCGCACCCCATAGCGGTGGGCTATATAGGTGGCTCCATCAACGAAAATGTCACTGCCGAAGATCAGGCAGGCCAAGCCCACAAGCATCCACAGCAGATTGATACCCAACATCTTGTAGTTGACAGGCAGTTTCTCTTCCTCCTCACCCAGATACTCATGACGAGGTTTCAATTCACCCGACCTGCGGGCCAGCCCGAAACTATAGAGCATAAAGACGAAGAAGCCCAAGAGCAGTACAATACCGTCGCTGCGGCTGATCTCATTGCCCCAGAGGTGCGCCGACTGCATATCGTCGAAGCAGAGCACAAACAGTAGTAGCGAGGCGCCCACAGCAAAGGGTATTTCCTTTTTCACCGTCGAGGGTTCGACCACCATCGGTGCGACGACGGCAGCACAGCCCACGATGAGCATCGTGTTGAAGATATTGGAACCAATGACATTTCCCACAGCCAGGTCGGGCGTGCCCTTGAGGGCTGAGATGAGACTGACGAACAATTCCGGAGCGGATGTTCCTGCAGCCACGATGGTAAGGCCAATGACAATCTCCGGGATGTTCACACTGCGTGCCACAGCAGAGGCACCCTCTATCAGACGGTCGGCACCCCAAAGCACGAGGGCGATACCCACAATAATCAATAGTCCATTCAGAATCATAATTCCTCTAAATTTAAAAAGTCATCCAATGCCCTACGGTCTTTCTTCGTCGGGCGACCCGTACCTCTGGCACGGTCGACGAATCCGCTGATACGGTTCATCTCTAACAGTTCATACTGCTCCGGGGGCGTCACATTCTCGTAAATCTCCGGCAGCAGTTTCGCCCCTACCCGCTGCTCGATGGTTTTCAGGATACGGAAGGAATAGGTGATGGGCGGCTTGCGCACATCGACGGTCTCACCCGCCTTGACGGTATGCGAGGGCTTCACGTTCACGCCACCGATGGTGACGCGCCCGTTCTTGCAGGCATCAGCCGCAATGGAGCGTGTCTTGAAGATACGCGCTGCCCACAGCCATTTATCTATCCGAGCGAGACCCTCCCCCGTCCCCTCCCTAAAAGGGATGGGAGTAGATACCTTATCCATATTCTTATCCTTACTCAACATCTGTGAATGTATTTATTCCCCTCCATTCAGGGAGGGGCCAGGGGTAAGTCTTCTCTTCCCCAATTTATTATATTGGTTCATCGTGATGTCGATACCCGCCAGCACGAAACTACGGATAATCTCCACACCCAGGTCGATGCTCGGCTGCAACTGCTGCAGTTCCTCCTCACTATACCTGCCCAGCACCCAGTCAACCTGCATGCCTCGGGGGAAATCGTTGCCGATACCCATGCGCAGACGGGCATAGTTCTGACCGATGAGTTGCTGGATATGTCCCAGTCCGTTGTGTCCGCCATTGCTGCCTCCCGCCTTCAGACGGAATTCTCCCAAAGGCAGGGCCACCTCGTCGCTCACCACCAGCAGACGACTCTGGTCGATGTTCTCGTGGTTCAGCCAGTAGCGCACGGCATTGCCGCTGAGGTTCATATAGGTCGACGGCTTCAGGAGGAACACCTTGCGCCCTTTCAACGTGGTCTCAGCCACAAAGCCATAGCGTTTGTCTTCAAAAGAAATATTGGACGCCTTCGCAAAAGCGTCCAATACCATAAATCCTGTATTGTGGCGGGTCAGTTCGTACTCGTCGCCGACATTGCCCAATCCTACAATCAAGAACTTGTCCATCAATTAATTGTCAATTGTCATTATCAATTGTCAATTAACTTAAGCCTGCTCCTCACCTTCTGCAGCAGCGGCAGCAGAACGGGAAGCACGAGTTGCCTTCACGGAGCATACAACCACCTCAGGAGAGGTAGCAATCTCAAGACCCTCGAAACTCAGGGCACCCACCTTGATGGCCTTACCCAGTTGGAGGTTGGTCACGTCGATGTTGAGCACCTCAGGAATCTGCTTGTAAGGAGCGGTGACGTTGATCTTACGGATGGAGAGGTTCAACTTACCACCGTCGCGCACACCCTGTGCCAGACCATTCAGTTTCACGGGGATACCAATGGTGATGGGCTTCGACTCTGTCACCTCATAGAAATCGGCATGGAGCAGAGCGTCGGTTGTCGGATGGAACTGGAGTTCCTTGATGACAGCCTTGTGAGCCTCTCCCTCGATGTCAAGGTTGATGACGTACACCTCAGGGGTATACACAGCCTTGCGGAGTTCAGCAAACGATGCGCAGAATGCGAATGCCTCAGGCAGACCATTCTCACCCTTCTTCTCACCATAGATGTTACAGGGAACCATTCCCTCCTTACGGAGTTGCTTTGAAGCCTTCTTTCCAACGGCGGCGCGCTTCTGGCCTTTTACACTAATTTCTTTCATAATTGTGTTACTCTAAAATTAAGTTGTTAATACTGTGCTTAATTCACCATCACACGAGTTTTTTCGTTGTGCTTTCGGAAAAAGCGCTGCAAAGGTACGAATAAGTGAGCAAAAAACCAAAAAAAATCGCACTTTTTTGCGTTTTTTCGAACGAAAGTACTTTCGAAACAACGTTTCAAAGGTACGAAAATTAATTGATAATTGATAATGGATAATTGAAAATTTTCGATTTTAACTATTTTTTCTTTCTTTTTCTTGCATAATCGGGGAAAAATATCTAATTTTGCAATCGTAAACTTAAAATATAAACTTAAAAAAGCATCAAGTGAGATGATCAACAGAGAAATTATTCGTACAAAGATTGTTCAGTTAACCTATGCGTACTATCAAAACGGTAACAAGAACATCGACTCGGCAGAGAAGGAACTATTCTTCAGTCTGTCAAAGGCCTATGACCTTTACAATTACCTGCTGGCACTCATCGTGGCTGTCACGAAGGAGGCCCGCCGACGTAACGAAGTGCTCACCGCCCGCGCTCAGAGAGAAGGCACGGAAGCACCTTCGCAGAAATTCACGCTCAACCGGTTTGCCCTGCAACTGGAAGAGAACAAGGAACTCAATGATTTCGTCAGCACCCTGAAACATACATGGAGCGACGATCAGGAGTTTGTGGCAAAACTCTATGAACTCATCGAGAGCAGTGAGACCTATCAGGCCTACATGGCCAGCACGGACGACAACTATGATGCCGACCGTGAGTTGTGGCGTAAGATCTACCGCACCCTCATCCAGAACAATCCTGATCTGGATAGTGTCCTCGAAGAGGTCAGCCTTTATTGGAACGACGACAAGGAGATCGTCGACACCTTCGTGTTGAAAACCATCAAGCGCTTCAACGAGCAGAACGGTACCAAGCAGGAACTGTTGCCCGAGTGGGACAGCGACGAGGAGAAGGACTTCGCCCGCAAGTTGTTCCGTTCAGCCATCCTCAATGCCGACGAGTACCAGCGTTATATGAGCGAGGCCTCGCGCAACTGGGATTTCTCACGGTTGGCCTATATGGATGTGGTCATCATGCAGATTGCCATTGCCGAGATGCTCACCTTCCCCAACATCCCCATCAGCGTCACCATCAACGAGTTCGTCGATCTGGCCAAACTCTACTCCACCCATAAGAGCGGCGGCTACATCAACGGAATGCTTGATGCCATTGCCCGTCACCTCATCGACACGGGCAAATTAGCAAAGTACATCGACCCGAAGCCCGAGAAGCCCGCCAAGGCGCCAAAGGCCCCCAAGGTGATGAAGGCTGTCAAGGTAAAGCCCTCCGGCAGGAAACGTATCATCAGAAAGAAAGAAGAAGAGTAAATTGTAAATAGTTAAATTGTAAATTGTAAAATTGTAAATTATCAATATGGTACATTTGATTTTAGTTGCTCAGGCAGCAGGACAAGGAAGCGGAATGAGTATGATCATCATGATGGTGGCCATCTTCGCCATCATGTGGTTCTTCATGATCAAGCCGCAGCAGAAGAAGCAGAAGGAAATCCAGAAGTTCCAGAACGAACTGACAGAAGGTACGGAAGTAGTCACTGGCGGCGGCATCCACGGTGTCGTCAAGAGCATCGACCTCGCCAAGAACACCGTCGACGTGAAGATTGCACGCGACGTGGTTGTCACCGTCGAGAAGACCTCTGTCTATAAGGACATGGGCACGCCCATTCAAAAATAAACGTAGCCTGCCCGTATGCAGAAGTTTTGGAGAGTCCTCAAGGGACTCCTGCTCAGCAAAGGCAACAAGGAGTTCCTGCTCTTTTTATCCTTTCTCGCACTCTCCGGTGTGTTCTGGCTCTTCATGACCCTGAACGAGACCTACGAACGGGAGTTCAGCATTCCCGTCACTATTGCCAACGTGCCCAAGAACGTGGTGCTCACCTCCGACGAGACCGACACCGTGCGCATGACCATCCGCGACAAGGGTATCACCCTCGTCACCTATATGTATGGCCACGGCCTGAGAAACATCCGAATCAACTTCTCCACATACGCCCGCAACAACGGCACAGGCATCATCTCCGCCGCCGAACTGCAAAAACTGGCCTACCAGCAACTTGCCAACAGTTCCCGTATCACATCCGTCAAGCCCGAGAAGATGGAGTACTACTTCAACTACGGCGCCAAGAAGCGCGTACCCGTCAGGTGGAGCGGTCGTGTCATCCCCGATGAACTCTATTTCATCTCCCGCGTACAGTACTGGCCCGACAGCGTCGATGTGTATGCCTCCACGGAGAAACTCGACAGCATCACCACCATGTATACCGAGCAGTTGAACTACGCCAACTTCCGCGACACGCTGTTCGTCAACGTCCACCTGTCCAGGAGCAAGGGCGTGAAGACCGTGCCTGATATGGTCAAGGTAGGCTTCTTCACCGACGTGCTCACCGACGAGGAGATTGAGGGCATACCCATCCAGGGCATCAACATGCCCCCTGGAAAAGTGCTCCGCACCTTCCCATCCAGGGTCACCGTCCATTTCGTCGCAGGGGCCAGCGTCTACAAGAACCTGACCTACGAGGATTTCACCGTCGTAGCCGACTATAAGGAGATGAAGGCCAGTCCGTCGGAGAAGTGCCGCATCTACTTGAAGAAGGCGCCTCCGGGCATCTCACGTGCCCGCCTGAGTATCGACGCTGTGGACTATCTCATCGAGGAAGAGCAGAGCGGACTATGAAGATCGGCATCACAGGCGGTATCGGCAGCGGAAAGAGTTATGTCTGCAAGCGCTTAGAGGCCCGTGGCATACAGGTCTACGACTGCGACAGCGCCGCCAAGCGTCTCATCCGCACCTCCCCCGAACTCCAACAGCAGTTGAAGGCACTGGTGGGTTCGCTCGAAAAGGCCGACATGGCCAAGTTCTTGTTAGAGTCCGAGCAAAATGCCAAGGCCATCGACGCCATCGTCCACCCCGCCGTCTTCCGCGACTTCGAGCAGAGCGGCCTGCAATGGATGGAGAGCGCCATCCTCTATGAGTCAGGTGCCATCCGTCTGGTCGACAAGGCCATCGTGGTCACCGCCCCCGACGAGGTGCGCATCCAGCGTGTCATGGAGCGCGATCATATCTCTCGCGAAAAGGTCCTCGAATGGATGAGCCGTCAACTGCCGCAGGACGAGGTGCGCCGCCGAGCCCACTTCGAAATTGTCAACGACGGCACAGCAGACATCGATAAACAGATAGATGAAATAATAAATAAGGTAATAATATATAATAAACAGAAGCAAATGAAAGAAACCATTTTAGCCATCGCCGGTAAGCCCGGCCTTTACAAACTCGTCACACGAGGCAAGAACAGCCTCATCGTCGAGGCACTCGACGCCACCCATCGCCGCCTGCCTGCCTTCGCCACCGACCGCATCACCTCCTTAGGCGATGTCGCCATGTTCACTGAGACCGACGACGTACCTCTGATGGATGTCCTCGAGAACATGAAGACCCTCGAAGAGGGCAAGAAAGCCAGCATCGACGAGAAGAAAGCCTCACCCAAGGAGTTGCAGGACTACTTCACCAAGGTGCTTCCCGAATGGGATCGCGACCGTGTGCAGAACAGCCACATCAAAAAACTCATCTCCTGGTACAACATCCTCGTTGCCAACGGCATCACCGATTTCAAGGCCGATGTCGCCCCCACCGAAGGCGATAATATCGACGACAGACAATAAGACTAAAGGGCTTCCGATGGGAAGCCCTTTACTTTTTACCGCATGTCGAAGAGAATCTTTCGGCGGTTCTGTTGCGAGGGTGGACGCACGGCAAAGTGGATCCAGCGCGTAGTGCCGCGCTTTTCAAGGATTAACTCGTCAAAGTCGCGCTTCGTGCCATCAGCGATATCCAGCAGGGTATTCGCCATCCGTATCTGATGCTCAGGGCCCATACAACGGATATCCACTGCACATCCCGTCAGATGATTGCTTCCCTTTGCCCCGCCACAAAGTCGGTTTACCTCCTCGCTCCGATACCCTGAGGTAATCACCACAGGGATATCTCCTGACTCCTGACTCCTGTCTCCTGACTCCCCGTACAATGTATTGTACGAATACCTCAGATCTTCCAGCCAGTTCTCGCACAGATTGCGAAGATTCTCTATCGCCACGTGGCTGGGGATATTCCCATCCAACGTGTGATAACTCGTCTTACACAACTCCCCTAGCGTAAAATGCTGGGAGAGTTTCACATCTTTATTATTACTTACGTTCATCATTCTTTCTTTATGAATTTCAAATTTTTGTAACTGCCATCTGCCATCTGTAAGATATAGTTTCGTTTCTTCCAGGTGCTGATCATATTGTTCTTGCGGTCTTCACCCAGACCCTGCATCCTGCGCACGCGCAGGGCATCATCCTTCGTAAAGAACTCAGGCAACAGCGAGAGCAAGCCCTGCGGCCCCGGGTGCGTGCCACTCTCCGACACCTGCGCGGCAGCCCCTATCGCATGACCGAAGAACTCCATCTTACACCACATATCATACTCCAACGACCAGCGCACGAAGGGCTCAAAGGCCTCGTCCCACTGACAACCGTTGGCCACGTAGAGCACACACGCCTTCAGCCAGGCAATCACGTTGGCACGATACGAGAGATTCTCATACACGCGACTCTGCGAAAGCATAGCCATCTCGGCACACTCACGACTCAGTTTCTGCGCCAGTTCGGTAGCCTGCGGACAGTCTATCTCACCACGGGCAGCACAGAGACGGTCGATATAAGGTTTCAGTTCTTCGTCGAACGCCTCGTCATACTCGCCATAGACAGGTATCTCCGCGCCAATCTCCCTTTCGGGGATGGTACAGAAGTTCAGGCGCGAGATGGGGCCGTCGGTCAGCACCTTGGCAAAGTAACGCTGTCCTTTCTGAATCGTGGTACAGGCGTTCCAGTTGAAGCGTATCTGCACCCGTTCCGTCACGCTCTGTGTCCCTATGCGCGTCTGTCCGTAGCGGTTGTTGGGGTCAAAGGCCAGACACATGATCTGAAACTGCGCCCCTATCCTACCGTTGCCCTTCAGCGCATCAAACTGGTCAATCTCGTTCAGTTTCACGTAGAGGAAGTGGTCTTCGGCCTCAGCGGTACGCATCACGAAGGCAGGATTGGTCATGTCGGCATCAATCTCCTGAATGATCAGACCCTCAGGACGTTTCTTCTTGTCCTTGTTGGCCCCCTTCGAACTCACCTCGTCCTTCCATTCTTTCTCGCGCCGTAGGTTCTCCTTGTCGCGTGCACGGATATCAGCCATGATATGGTCGATGGGCTCCGAGATACAGTCCTTACCCGCACCCGTACCCGCCATCAGCACATTCATCAGCGTGGCCTCGTGGCGTTTGTTGTCGATGTAGCGGAAGTACACCTTACAGAGATGGACGGCCAACGAGGGGAATACGGCGTGCGCCACGGCAGGCTTGTAGATGTCGGGGGTGTTCGAGATGAGCAGTTCTATCAGTCTCGGCACCTTCTCCGGCATAGGTGGCGGTGTATCATGGGGACTGTTCACCTGATCCGAGCGCAGCGAAGGATCTGCGTGACTGTCCCCGTGATTCTGTTCTATCCCCACAGCCCTCAATACCTCACGCAGCGCCTTTGACTTCCCCTTAGGCTGTTCCTTGCAGGCAGAGTCAACGACCCCGCGCAGTTCCTCCTCTGACAATCCGAACCTCGGCAACACGGCCATCAGCACCTCCTTTCTGTTGTCACAGATGGCCTTCAGGTTCACCGCCAAGCGGTGCAGTTCAGTATTACGTTCCCCCTCAGAGGGTTCCCCGCCGTTCTGTCGCCACCATTCGGCAATGATCTTCGCATACGGCACACCTTTGAAACTCAAGCCCCCTAAGTTAGGGGGTTGGGGGTCTGAACCAGCGTTAGAACTTCCCTTGTTCATACCCCTGTCGTCCCCTAACTTAGGGGACAAAGGTTCCTCCCACGGCCGATAGTGCTTATTCGCCTTCTTCGCCCCCTCGGGCAGTTCCTCCTCGCCTCGGCTCTCACGCTCTTTCAGTCGCAGATACTCCTCGGCACTTTCTGCGTCGCTCATCGGCTCGTCGAAGATGGCATCATCCAGATACGGCAAGTCATCCTCCGAAGCACTCGTCGAGAATACCACCCGTTGCAGGTCGTGTGCCGATGTGTCCATCTCCATCTTCAGGATACAGGCCACGCGCACCTGACACTCCAGGATGGTCTTGCCGCGCTCCCTGCGACATACCAGGTGCCAACCGCCACTGGCCGAGCGTTCCAGCATCAGAAGTCCCAGTTCCTCTTTCTTCGAGAGTATCAACTGTTTCATCTGTTCCGCCTGTTCGGGTTTGTAGCAGTCAATGTCGTGGAAGAAGGTAGAACTCACATGCTCACAACCCGCCAACAGTCCGTTCACGGGCCATGCGTTGTACGCCAGTTGCAGCAGTTTGTTCTTCTCCTTCTTGTCCCCCGTCTTATAGGCTTTCAGGTGTCTCAGGTTCGTACGTGTGTTTCTCAGTCTCAACAGTTCCTTCCTGTTTTTGACGCGGCAGGCCACCTTGTGCCTGCTCGCGTCGTAAGTAATGTGATAAATCATGGTATAAGGATTATTGTTCTATCATGTTTTTGTAATAATCAGCCGCCTCATAAGCCTCGTTGACAAGGATTCTCGGCACGTCCTGACTCTCGGGGTTGAACACCTTGATGGTCAATTGCACGGCGCCGTCCTTTGTTTTCGACAGGCACCCATGAAGCAGTTTCTTCAGCACCTTGGCCGCCGAGCGGATACGTTTGATGAAACTCACGTCGTAGGCTCCCGACGAGAGCACGTTCACTCTTGCCTCTCCGCGCACTTGTTTTACGACCTCACCCTCTGTCTTCTCAGGACAGAACTGGATGTAGGGCTGTTGATTGTCACCTTCGGTAAAGACCGATTTTCCCTTTACTACTTGTAATGTTTTCATCGTATTCGTTTTTGTGTGTTTATAATGTGTGTCTTGTGTTGGTTAACATTCAGGGAGTCTTATGCTTGGCCCGTGTCTGTTTCTGCGTCCGTTTCTGTTTCTGCGTCTATCTTCTCAAAGAGCCCGTACTTCTTGAACAGCGTCACCATCTTGCTGTGTACCGGCAGACTGATCGCGTCGCTGTCGATATAGTCACAGATCAGATTCATGTGCCAGCGTTGCACCTCACGGGGCAGTGTTTTCTTCTCTCCGAACATCAGGTAGGTCAGCATGGCGCTCATCATCCTTGTCTGGTCGCTCTGTTTGTAGAATCTGAGCATGCGCTTCACGCGCTCCTGGTTCTCGGGCGTGAGCCACATAAACAGATACTCCCTCAGTGTCAGCACGGCATCAGTGGCCGCCTTCTTCATCATGGCAATCTGGGCCAGCGCGTCCGTCAGCCGCTGTTCGGCCTCCAGTCGCTGCATCCTTGCCTCAATCAACATCACCTGCGTCTTGCGCAGATCGTTTTGTGTGTCTTCCAGACTGGTGAGCAGTTCATCCATGTTGTTCTGCATCACTTCAAAATCTTTTTCCATAAGCATTTAAATAATGTATTAATTAAACTTTGTTTTACTGTTGCAACCAGGGGTATTGTTTCCCGATTGCGAGTGCAAAGTTAGTACTGATTAGGAGCGATTGCAAGCCGTATAATCGCAAAGAAAGAGGGTGTGTCAAAATAGGCACATCCTCTTTTTGATTTCTGTTTTCAGCATTCAAGAGCCTGGCATAATGCTTGACTGCTGATTTTCTTTCTCTGCCATTATTTTCCGCCAGATGCGCCGTCATGGGTTCTAATTGCTCTATATATTGCCCATAAGTGAGCCTGAAACGGGTCTCTATGCCACCCTTTTCATCGTAGCGATCATTTTCTTGATGTTGAAGGCGGTGGCGAAGAAGGCAAAGTCCATAAAGACCTTGTCCTTGCCAAAATGACGGAAGCGTTTGTACTGCATGTCGTACTTCATCTGTCCGAATACGGCCTCCGGCTCTATGGGGCGGTTGGATCTGTGCATCAGT
>JAFZNI010000280.1 GCA_017551005.1 Prevotella sp. | reverse complement strand
CGGGATGGCATTGCCCCCTGCCGAAGCAGTCTGCAAAGTAACAGTAGCATCCTCCTTATATTCATCACTTGCTACCTGACGAATAGAAGTATATGTGGTATAGTTTTTACCCTTTAGGCTGAAAACGACTCGTCCTTCACGGGTTTCACCTCCATTAGGAGTAACAGTTACTTTCAATTCATCCTTATAAGAACCAGACAAAGGTGAGACTGTTACCCAAGATGGACACTCACTTACTTCCCAGTCACCTTCAGCACGAAGAATTCCTTCACGAGTAACACCCTTATCCAGACATATTATCTCAGGGATGTTAAAAGCCAACTCATGATATGCTGTTATGTTCTGGAAATCGCTCCATCCAGGAGTATGACGATATATTTCAACACTTTGTTCTGGCACCTCAAGCACGACCTTATCAAAATACAGACCAGCGAAAGCCTCATTCCCTAATGTGGGCGGTTCTGGATTCAGACAGATGACAGTTCGTAAAGCATCATCATTGTTAAATGCGCGTTCTCCGATATAGTTCACATACTTTGGAATAGTTATCTGAGTTAGATAGTGAAGATTGCTGAAAGAACCTCGGTTAATGTACTCAAGTTTGGAAGGCAGCGTCAGTTTCGTGATATTAGCGCCAGCAAAAGCCTCTATGCCAATATCTACACAACTCTCTGGGATAACCACTTCGCCCTCCATTCCGTTCTCAGCGAAGGCCCAATGAGCAATCTTCACAAGATTGCCTGGCAGGGTGATGCCTTCAGGTGGCATGGCATACCAACGGAAACAAGACTCGCCAATCTCCTGAAGGTCATCATTAAAATGGATAGAGGTAAATCCTTTTTCTGGCCAACCTCGCCCAATCTTCTTTACGCCGGCAGGCAGGTCAAGCGCCACGCGCTTATTCAAGGATACGGATAATGCTCCAGACACAGACGTTATTCCCTGAGGTATCTCTATCTCTCCCTCAAACGACCCGTTACTTCCCAACGATTCAAAAACATCATCTATAGAGGTGAGTTTAGAGGGAATATGAAATGTACCGTAAAAGTTGGGCGTTCGATTAAAAGCATTTGCACCAATGTAACGCAGGTTGTCTGTCAGTTTTAGTTCACAGCGATAGCCGCAGGGATTGAATGCACCTCTGCCGATGCTGTCGAGCGTCGATGGAAGTATCAGTTCCACACCATCATAATCTTCATTGTAGGCAAAGGCACTCACTCCAATAGACGTCACACCTTCAGGTACCTCAAGTACGCTGAACTTCAGGCTGCGCATCTCACGAAGGGCGTTCTCTCCAATCTTAGTAATAGAAGATGGTAGGACGAGTGACTGAATATGATGGCTATGGTCAAATGCTCCACTAGGTAGCATATCATCGCAATACAAGTTACCGTCGTGATTACCTGTATCCCACCAACTGTCATAATAGATAATATGCTTGAGTTTGACACTCTTCAAGTTCAAATGCTTCAGTTCCGGCATCTCGTCGCGCAACAGAGAGAAGTCTTCCGTGGTAATTTCTCCCGTCACTTTAAGATTCTGTATTGTCTTGTAGTCATAGCCAGCGGCAGTGATACTCTCCTTCAGTTTACCTATCTCTGGGCAGTTCACAGTGACGTACATCATGGCAGAGAACTGATGGCTCGCTTCATCATTTGTCCAAGGAGTAATGCCATCGTCGGTCACCTTGATCTCATAGTCACCCGTATCCTCACGTTTGTTGACGGTCATCGTGAAGTTATGGAGTTTGCCGCTTTGATAGCCCATCACCTTGGTCAGCGAGTGGCTGTAGGTCTGTCCGCCCAATGTGATACTGAGCAATTGCTTACCTGTCGCCACCTTCTGCGGGATTACTACAGCCCGATAGTCATCGCCCGACTGCGAGAGCATCCGGATAGGTGTCACTGTCTCAGACGTGTTGACGGCAGTAGTTCCCGTTGAAAGGTCAACCGTTGCCTGGCGAACGGTATTCTCTACCAACACTATCTTCTCCAATTTTGCCCACTCTGTATCACTAAGTCCCGTACCTTTAATTAATTGTACGCGCACGCCCGCAAGGATATGATTATACTTCACCACTATTTGCTCCGTCGTGGGAGAGACATTCGCCACTTTCCCCCATAGCAAATCACTCTGCTCATATCCTGAGAGATCGCCATCTTTTGCTTCTCTATTCTGGTTACTCTGCACTTCAAACTGCCAGGCTGTTGGCTGGGCGATATAGTTATAACCCGGATAGTAGCCATAGACATCGACAGGAGTCTGCTGATCACGCCAGTAGATCGCTGCTGGTGATGTCCACCTGTAGCCATCATCGCCACTGTATGTAAAAAGCACATTCGAAGCCCGATTATCTGTGGCCGACAACGTACCAGGCAGACCGTTCTCATAGTCCACAATATAGATACCCATCCGGTCGCCATTGACAAAGCCATAGTCACTGGCCCGGGTCACATTCTCCTGGATAATCTGTCCAGAGAGATTAATTGGTTGCCCGACATCAGGGGTTCGTTGTCCTGCAAACTCGTCACTGCAGGAACTCATGGTTAATAGCACAACCAAGATGCTAACGATATACTGTTTTTTACACTGCATAGTTTCAAATTGTTTAGTTGGCGACAAAGTTAGTGATTTTTTTCGATTCCACCAAACTTTTTAAGTATTTTTCCGACACCGCCGTAGTGAAAATTAGTAGTGTCGTAGTGAAAAATAGTAGTGCCGTAGTGAAAAATAGTAGTGCCGTAATTTTCAATAGTACTGTCGTAGCAAAAAATAGTAGTGTCCTCGCGCGTGTGCGCATATACTTGTCATATCCACTTTTTATCCCACCTATCCCGCTCATCCCACACTGAAAGTAAAAAATCTTACGTGTGGGATAGGCGGGATGAGCGGGATGTT
>JAFZNI010000279.1 GCA_017551005.1 Prevotella sp. | reverse complement strand
TATGGTATTCTCTCGGTGCTGATTCAGGCTTGGTATGATGTGGAGTATCTCTTCACGGTCGAACCATCAGTCTTCAATCCTCCCCCTAAGGTGCAGAGTGCCGTTATCCGTATGACCCGCAACGCTGTCACGGACCTCGGATGCGATGAAAAACTCTTTAAACGCATCGTTAAGGCCACCTTTAATCAGCGTCGCAAGATGCTCCGCGTCTCCCTCCGCCAGATATGCAATCCCCGACCAGAGTTCTTTGATGACCCGATGATGACCCGTCGCCCAGAACAACTCTCCATCTCTGAGTTTATTGCTTTGACAAATAAGGTCGCTGCTGAATTGACATAATAGCCAGATGAAAAGATATACTCTATTGCTAATTCTTGTGGGACTTGTATTATTGGTGTATAGCCAAGCAGCAAGCCATAGGAAACTGTCGGGCTATGTGCGGCAGGCTGTGGCGGAGAATCGCCAAAAGCCGTTGACGCGCAGTGTTGACGGGGGGCAAAGGGTGCGCAGCATCACAGCCTTTGTTAAATTGGAGGAAGAACTGGCTGATGATGTACTTAGGAAATATGACTGCAAGAAATATGCGCAGTGGGAGGATATCGTGATTGCGAGTATCCCATTGGAGAATGTGGAGGCATTAGCGGCGGAACGTGCTGTGAGCCGTATTGAGGCGAATGGTCGTGCCAGTGCCTTGATGGATACGACGGCTTTGGTAGTTAATGCACTTCCTGTCTATGAATCCTCCGACAGTCACCCTGCCTATACTGGGGCTGGGGTTGTCATCGGTGTTGAGGATGTCGGTTTTGATTTGACGCACCCCAACTACTATGATGCTTCGGGCAACCAATACCGTATCGGGGCTTTCTGGGACCAGTTGTCGAAGGATACCATTGGCAGTCCGTTACCTGTTGGCCGTGATTTCATTGGTCAGACAGAGATATTGGCTTACGGACAGTCCACCGATGCTCCTACCCAGACGCATGGCACACATACTTCTGGTACAGCCGCAGGCAGTGGCTATGACACCAAATACAGGGGGATGGCTTATGAGAGCGACATCTGTCTGGTGAGCAATGCCATCTCCGATGATATTGAGTATATCGATTCTGTCGATTTCTACAAATATACCTCGGCCATTGATGCTTTGGGTATGCAGTATTGTTTTGACTATGCCAGTCGACAGGGGAAACCGTGTGTGGTTTCTTTCAGTGAGGGCTATCATCCCTATCTCGACGAGGAAGACAGTCTGTATTCGGTCGTGTTGGGGCGTATGACAGGGCCAGGCAGGATCATCGTCACTTCTGCTGGCAATGAGAATTTAGAAAAGACTTACATCGAGAAACCTGCTACGCAGCAGGAGACAGGTGCCTTTATCCGTTGCTCTAAGGAGTCGGCGGGGTACCGTTTAACTTCCGCTGGGCCGCTCCGACTGACATTCTATTATTATCAAGATGATAGTGGGACACCTACTGATACCATCATCTTTACCACTACTGAGGTAGTCTACGATAGTCTGATAACCAAAGAAATGATTTGTGGTGAAGACTCGCTCTCATTTTCTATCTATCGCTATGCATCATCATTCATTGATGAGGATATCTACCAGATACTCGTGAATGCTAACCGTGCCCTTAATAAGTTGTCACCATTGGCATTGGTGGTTGGTGGAGAAGGGGAAATCAAAGTCTATGGTAGTAGGAAAATGGCTTTTACATCCCGTGACATCGATAAACGTTGGTCAGCAGCCCGGAAGGGACATAACATTCTTGCTCCTGGTTGTTTCCCGACAGTGATCTGTGTGGGAGCCACTGCCCATAGGATGGAATATGTGAATGAAAAGGGCGATGTTCAGGGGGCTACGAGTGGTACAATCCAGGGATTGGTAAGCCCGTTCTCCTCGACGGGGCCTGCGATGAGCGGTCTGATGAAACCTGACGTTGTGGCTCCGGGGGTCAATGTCATTTCCTCTTATAGCCATATTTTCCATCCAGAGGATTATATTGTCTCATGGTCGGAATTCCAGGGAGAGAGATATCCCTGGGCATTGAATTCAGGCACTTCTATGTCAACACCCGTTGTGGCAGGTGTCATTGCTCTTTGGTTGCAGGCCAAGCCTAATCTGACACCAGAAGAGGTACGTCAGGTACTGTCCCGTACTTGTCGCCAGCCTGATAATACGCTTGCTTATCCGAACAACTCTTATGGCTATGGTGAGATTGATGCTTATCGAGGATTGCTGGATATTCTGGGCCTGTCAAAGGTTGAGGGTATCAGTCTGCATCAGCCCCAGCATGTGCAGGTGCGACCTGTTAGTGGTGGCCTGCGACTGCTTTTCGATGATGTCTTGCAGGCTCCGGTTATCATCAGACTCTACGATCTTTCTGGTGTCTGCATCTATTCAGAAAGATTGGATATCAATGGTATAGAGACGACCATCTTCCTTCCATCAATCCAGAAGGGCGTTTATGCCGTTCAGATTGAAACCCGGGATAAAGATATCCAGGGTTCTTGTCTTGTCAGGCTATAACTTTTGTCTTCCAATCACTTTTTGGCCGTTATCGCGCACAATTTGGCTGTGTTCGCACACAATCACTTGATTTACATCAAAAGAAATACGGTTTTTATGCAAAAGTTGGTGATAATCCATTGCAGATTGCCAAAATCGTCGTACCTTTGCATCGTCAATCAGAGATGATGACACTTCGATAGAAGATTAGTTAAGGTAAAAGATTCGTTTTGTTAGAGTTAATTGAATAGAAAAGGTTATAGAAAAGTTAGAAGTTAGTTAGAAAAGTTAGTAATTAGGTTTTAAGTTTTGATTGGTTAGGTATTACAGAGGTAATAAAGATTGTTAAAAGAAAAGGATAATGCAACCACGTCGTGATGACGGAATTGCTTTCTTAGAAAAAGGTTTTTAGTTATTCATAGATTGTTGGTGCCGCTCAGGAGTCGTTGATGACCCTTGAGCGGTTGTTTTTTACGGTTATCAGTCTTGTGAGGAAGATACAGCCTCGGAAACAAAGTTCGATGGCCATTGCCGTCCAGACACCTTTCAGACCGTATTTGGGGGCAAGTGTCGCTGCGAGTGTCAGACGGACGGCCCACATCGAGGCCAAACTCATCATGGCGGGAATCATCGTGTCGCCAGCACCGATGAATACACCATTGCAGACGATGGCAGCAGCAAACATCGGTTCTGCCCATGCCTCGATACGGAGCACCTGCGTACCCTGGGCAATGACTTCCTCGACAGGTGACATCAACGACATCAGTTCCGGAGCGAATATCCACATCAGGATGCCCATCACCGTCATTACCGCCATGCCCAGTCCTACCGACATACGGGCAAACGAGCGTGTCAGCAGATGCTGTCCGGCACCAATGCCTTGGCCCACGAGGGTTGTGGCGGCTTCTGCGATGCCATAGCCAGGCATGTAGCACAGGCTCTCTACAGTGATGGCCAATGAGTGGGCTGCGATGGCGATTGTTCCCAAGGGAGCGACTATGACGGTGCTTACTACATAGGCACCTCCCATCAACAGGTGTTGGAGTCCCATCGGAGCCCCAATCTTAAAGGCTGTCCTGACCGTGTCCGACTTGGGTTTGAAAGAGCCGGGCCTTCCTATGAGCGAGAGCATCTTCGACCTGACGAGGAGGAAGTAGAGCATCAGTATGGCTGTAATCAGCATAGCCACTCCCGTACCTATGGCAGCACCCATTACTCCCATATCCAGTATATAGATAAATAGGTAGTTGAAACAGACGTCCATCACACACATCCCGATATTCAGGAAACTCGGGATCTTCATATTGCCAGAACACTTCAGCATTGAGCCCGCCAAACCCTCCATCTGGAAGAAAATACCGCAGAAACCGAAGATGGCGAAATAGAGCGAGGCATCGTGGGCGATATCTTCTGTGCCGCCCAGCCAATAGGGGAGGAAAGGACTGATGATGATAGACGTCAAAGAAATCATTAGAGCCCAGATGAAACAGCAAATGAGCGACTGGCGCAGTACCCTGCGGGCCGCCTCGAAATCGTTGGCGCCGATGAAGTGTGCCACCTGAACTGAGAACCCCATATTCGCAGCCGAGGCCAGTCCACCCATCAGCCATCCAGTGGTCTCCACCAGCCCGATGGCGGCAGAGGCCTTCGCACCAAGATGTCCCACCATCGAGGCATCGATGAAGAACATCACGGTAGCGGAAATCTGTGCCAGAATGCTGGGAATACTCAGGCTGATGATGAGCCAGAGTCTTTCCCTTTGAGTCATCGTCCGACCCTCACGGATATAGGACAGTAACAGTTCACTGTTTTTTACTTTCTTCATTTAGTTTCTTTGCCTTCCTTTCCCTGATCTCATCCAGATAGCCTGCAGTGATGACACCTGAGGGTAAGGCTATGATGGCGATGCCAACTAGTGAGGAAATGATACTGATTACTCTTCCTGTGGTGGATATTGGGTAAAGGTCTCCGTAACCTACTGTCGTCAGCGTACACACTGCCCAGTAGAACGCATCGAAGAAACTATCGAACAGATATTCGTTTGTGCCCGGCTTGATATCTTCTTCTGCATTAAACATAATCATAGCCGTAACAAAAGTATAGAACATAGCCATTGAAAGAACGGCATACAATATCTTTTTTTGTTTCTTGATAACCGAAAGGATAATCTCTAATGATTCAAAATAGCGGATGATCTTTACCACCCTCAAGATCTTCAATAAGCGTGAGAAACGAGCGGCCTTGAATGTGGGAGCCAGCACGTTGATGGTTGGCAGGATGGAGAGGAGGTCGATGATAGCCATCGGGGTAAACGGATAGGTGACAAATGCCGACCAATGTTTTTTGTCCGAACGAACCCTTGCTGTGATCCATCGCAAAATGTAGTCTACGACAAAACACAGACAGGAGATGACGTCAAAATACGAGAAAAGGGTATAGTGGGTGCGGAACATCAGGGGAAAAACACCAATGGCGATGGCTATCAGCATAACCCACTCATAGATGCGAGACCATTTGTTATCTCCGTTTTGCTCGATAATGTTTACAATCTTCTCAACCATATCACACTTACAATTAACATATCGTTTGCAAAGATATAAAATTATCTTGAAACAATTGTTGCTTTTCTAATCTTTTTTCTTTCTATGAGTTCAATGCGAGCCGGACAGGGTCATTACCACATACTCTGAGCGGGTACCGATACGGAACTTGCCGCCCCAGAGTCCGAGACCACTGGTGATATAATAATGAGTGCTACCCCGTTGGTAAGGGCCAAAGGCACATTCGTAGACATGTTCTGTAATCCATGAGATGGGCCACACCTGTCCGTGGTGGGTATGACCACTGAACTGGAAGTCTATCTGCTGGCGCTCTGCCTGATCCAAATGGTAGGGTTGGTGATCCAGCAGGATGCAGTATTTTGAGCGGTCGGCCTTCTTCATGAGCACACCCAACGAATCACGGCGGAAGTTACTGCGGTCATCGCGTCCGATGATGCAGAGGTCGCCAATGGTGACACAGGAGTCCTGTAACAGATGGATGCCAGCATCCTGATAGAACTGTCGTGCACGAGGTTCTCCACTATAATACTCATGGTTGCCGATACAGGCATAGACGGGTGCTTTCAGTCGCAGGAACTCCTCGTGCATCTGCTGTTCGAGCAGAGGTCGCATGCTGCCGTCGATGATGTCGCCTGCCATGAGAATCAGGTCTGGCTGCTCTGCGTTGATCATATCTACCCAACGGCGCAGTTCGCTGCGGCGGTTGTGATAACCGAGATGCAGGTCGCTCATTGCCACGATCTTCATAGGTTTGTCCATCCGTTTCTGTGTGGTCAAATGCAGTTCCTCGCGATGCTTATGCTGATAATGCAGGTTGCCATAGAGGAATAAGGCGAACATAATGAGGACTATGCCGCCTACCGTCCACCAGTTATTATATAATAAGGTGCGAGGCACGAGATGAAACAGTCTCCCAAGGTCGAGTACCAAGAACAACATAAAGAGGTAAAGCAGTATGAAGATGCTCGATGTACCGACTTCGTATACGGCTATTGCCAACGGCATGGGCATACGGTCGGTAGAGCGCATGATGCCTGCGAACATCATCAGAAACGCACCCGTCATCAAAGCAAGGATCAGCACCTTCCACATCCATCCGAGTGGAAGCAGGCACCAGACGTGCCAACTGATATAAGCAAGTGCCGACAACGGCAACAGGGTAAAGACCAGCATCCACATAGTGCTCAGGATTTTCGTGAAGTTTAGAATTTTGGTGCGAAGATACATATTTTTTCTTGAAAAACAGCCAAATTCATCCCAAAAGAATGTGAAGTATTTGTGTTTTCGTTTCTTTTTCGTAATTTTGTGGCATGAAAAGACAGAAAACCATTCTTATGTGCGCGTTGTCGCTCCTTCTTGTGCTCTGTGACGGGTGTGGGAGTGGAGAAGTGACACTGACGCCTGAGCAGCAACGGTTGCAAAAGATTGCTCTCATTGATACTACTACTCTCCAAACCATTGTGCGTCTCGATTCCGTCGATGGCTATAATCTCTTAGAGGGTATTTCTGCTGAGGCCTGGATGCTCGTCGATGACTCCACAGGTTTCGTCATCAGCCAGAAAAATGCGACCAGACAACTCTGTATGGCCTCCATCACCAAGATGATGACTTGCCTGCTGGTTCTCGAAAAGGGGAATCCTGCGGACACAGTGTATATCACAGACGATGTCTATGTTGCCAAGGACTCAAGGGTGAGGCTGGGTGACGGCTACCGGTTGGACGATCTTGTCTATGAGATGATGCTCGTGAGCGACAACGATGCGGCTTACGCTCTCGCCAAGCATATCAGTGGCGATACCTTGACATTCTGCGATATGATGAACCAGAAGGCCGTCTATCTGGGTATGGACAGCACGCATTTCGCTAATCCCAACGGGGTGCCGAACATCCATAATTACAGTTGTGCGAGAGACCTCGTCAGGTTATCGAGATACGCGATGCGTGATAGCGCCTTTGAACAGATCGTTGGTACTGTGGAGAAGGACATCCCATTGGTTGACGGACGCCACATGCCTTGTCAGAATACCAATGTCATGCTGACAACCTACGATGGCTGCTTCGGCATCAAGACGGGTTTTACCCGTCAAGCAGGCAATTGCCTCGCCTCTGCAGCCACCCGTAATGGTGTCACCCTTTATCTGGTCCTTCTCAACAGTCGTAGCATGTCCTCCCGCTTCAAGGAGTCTGCCATTCTTCTCGACTACGGATTCAATGTCATGAAGGCATTTTCCAGAAGGTGATTATTTCCACCAGAAATCATCCTGGAATTCACCTTGAACGTAGTTGGTGAATTTCTTATTCTCGTCAGCAATATTCCTTCTCTCACGAACTGGCTTGAACGTATCGTCAACAAGAATCTTACATGCTGCTTCACCTCGAGTGGCACGAAGAGGCATCCATTGATTTTCCTTCTTGACCTCAATAATGATATTCTGAATCTGTTCTGGAGTCGTATATTCGCCTTCAACAGTAAAGGTCGTTTCTGGAACAGTAGGACCTGCACCAGTGTTATACATCTTATATTGGCCCTGTGCGTTGGGAGCCGTTTCTCCAAATACACTATGGATCTCTGTGCCCTCTGCTTCATTAGCGCCTCTGACTCTCAGTGGAAGGACACCACCTGCACAGATAAGTTTGAGTGTTGTCTCGCCATTTTCTGCCTTCACGACATCGAAAACAACGTCGTTGAAGTCGAAGTCACCGGCTTCTGAAGCCGACAAGTCCTCAGCAATCACACGATAGAGTGCGCTGCCCTTGAAACCTGGGCTACATTCTGTCTTGGGAATGAAGATGTCAGGCGTTCCAGTACTGAAGCCTTCTGCATAAATATTCTCTAAAGTGAAGCCATCTCGTGTGAAAATGAACAGGTGAGAGGCAGAGCCGTCGTTTCCCTGTGCAAAATGAGTCTCTGCGGAAACGTACAAGTTACCACCATAGGTGACAGCGCCCCAAGTACCATCAAGCGATGATTCTCTGACAATAGTCTTAGCCTGGAATACGGCATATTCTCCTGAGGTAGGACCATAAATTCCTTTATTATAATCGTCGGAAATGTCATTACGTCCACCCTCAAGTTGGGCAATATTCTCAACCTTGAACACAGCCATCTGACCCATCACAATCTTAAACGGACCGGAAATTGCATCTGTGCTTGAATCCCTGCCTCCATAGAAATTCTTAGTCAGCACACCACCGCCTGTATCAATCTTAAATGCGCCTGTTGCTGACGAAATGTTCATTTCAAAATCATTTGTCACCCAGAG
>JAFZNI010000278.1 GCA_017551005.1 Prevotella sp. | reverse complement strand
ATTGTGCATTCGAGAGTTATCAGGTGGTTATTGCAGCGGGGTCCCACCTCTTCCCATTCCGAACAGAGAAGTTAAGCCCGCCTGCGCCGATGGTACTGCAATGCAATGCGGGAGAGTAGGAGGCCGCCCCCTTTTTTCAGTGAAGGAAAGCCCTGGAGAGAAATTTCCGGGGCTTTTTCTTTGTTGCTTGTTTGATGATGCCAAAACGTATGGCACTGAAATATCTCCAAAAGGGGTATTTCCAGAATAATCCAAACTTTTCTCTAACTTTCTTTGATAATTCCGTTTTTCTTTGTACTTTTGCACAAAATGATGATATGGCAGTTTCAGAAATATAAGGTTATGAGACATTGGATAAAAACAGGATTATTCGTTCTTTTAGTGCTGAGTCCGTTGGGGAGTCTGGCTGACAATGAGAAAGGTGACTCGCTGGGGATGACTGTCATCAGGGAGAATCCGATTACTTCGGTGAAGAACCAGAGTCGAAGTGGTACGTGTTGGGACTATGCGACGGTGGGGTTCTTTGAGGGTGAGATACTCCGAAAGACAGGGCGTACCTACGATCTCTGCGAGATGTTCGTGGCGAATAAGAATTATGTGGATGAAGCCATTTATCATGTCAGGATGCATGGTGACAGCCGTTTCTCTGAAGGTGGTTCGGCTGATGATGTGTTGGCGGTGCTGAAGACGCACGGCATCTGTCCTGAGGAGGCAATGCCTGCGCCTGGTTCGTTGACAGGTGACTCTCTGGCAAACTTCACGGAGTTTTTTAGTGTGCTCACTCCCTATATTGAGGCGGTGGCAAAGAATAAGGCGAAGAAACTCTCGCGCCAGTGGCTCGAAGGCTATCAGGCTATCCTCGATGCATATTTAGGCAAGTGTCCTGAAAGATTTATTTATGAGGGGCGCGAGTATACGCCAAAGAGTTTTGCCGAGAGTCTGGAACTTGACTTCGACGATTATGTCAGCATCACCAGTTATACGCATCATCCTTTCTACACGTCGTTTATCATCGAGGCACCTTATAAGTGGCGTCCCCGTTTGAGTTATAACGTGCCGATTGATACGCTGATGAATATCATTGATACGGCTCTCGACAAAGGGTATAATGTGTGTTGGGGTGGTGATGTGAGTGGCAACGGCTTTGACCGTCAGGGGTTGGCACAGGAGAAAACGGACCCCACCCAGAAATTGCGTCAGCAACGCTTTGACACGTGGGATGCCACTTACGATCATGTGATGCTGATATATGGTAAGGCTGTCGATAAGTATGGACGGAAGTATTATATGGTGAAAAATTCATGGGGCGAGACAGGCAACTATCAAGGAATATGGTATATGCGTGACAAATACATCGCCCTGAATACCACCTATATCTTCCTGAATCGTCACGCACTCGATATGAGTAAAGGTAATATGGTGTTTGATAAAAAATAGGACTTATGGATTTGATTCATATTATTGCTGTTGTAGCGCTGGTTGTTATTGGCGTGGTGATCTACTTTAACAAGAGAAACAGGTAATCATCTGTCGCGTTTTCTTGTTGGCTTCCTTCCAACGGGGGAAGTACTTGTCCATCAGTGCGTGGAAACGGGCATTATGGCTTGGTTCCAACAGATGGCATAGTTCGTGTACCACCACATGCTCGACACACCATTCCGGCAATAGCAGCAGATAAGTCGAGAAACAGACAGCACGTGTCTTCACGTTGCATCGCCCCCAGCGGGAGATCATCGGTTTGCAGGATACTGTCGAGGGTCTGACACCCATCTCCTTTGAATATTTCTTCACCATCGGTTCCAATAAAGCCTTCAACTTCGTCCAGGCCTCAACCCTTTGAGCCTGTGTCGTCAGAGGTAATTGATTGTAGAAATCGGCTCGTTGTTTCTGTCTCTCGCTGGTTTTCTTTCTGGCTTCGTCTATCCAGTCTTGATGCTGTTCAATAAAATCCACGACTTGTTTCTTGGGCAGACCAATGGGAGCCGATACATGCACATCGCCATTCTTCGTGATGCGTATCGACAATCGGCTCGTCCTTCTATATGTCACCTGAATGGCCAATCAGTCTTACTGCCTTAGTTCCCAATCTACGTCGAAGTCGCTGCCAGAATCATCGACGGTCACGTCATAGGTTACATCCACACCGTCGAGCCTTCCTGTCAGTACACCCTTGTAGTTGTTTCCTTCGCTCTTCTCGAGTTTAAGGTCAGTCACTACAAGGCGTTTACCCTGTTCTTGTTCATATTCCACCATCGCCTCCTTCACCTTGTCCGTCAACTTGTCTTCCGACACGATACATCCACTCAGCATTATCATGGCTGAGCAAGTCAACACGATAGAAACCAAAAATTTCTTCATTGCGCGATACTTATTTTATATTCAGTTGCAAAATTAAACAATATTTCTGTAACTTCCAAAAAAATATCGTATCTTTGCCAGCAAATGGACGACAAAAGGTATCTTCAGAGCCTGATCAGCGAGGGCGAACACCAGCAGCAGGACTTCAAGTATCGTGTTTCCGATGCTCTGAAGTTGGCCAGATCTGTGTCAGCCTTTGCCAATACTGACGGAGGACGACTTCTCATTGGTGTTCGTGACGACGGTCAGATGTCGGGTGTCCGTTCTGAGGAGGAAATCTATATGATGCACCAGGCTGCCTATCGCTATTGTCGTCCAGAGGCCAGCATCAAGTTCGATACCTACCATGTCGATGGACGCACCATTGTCATAGCCACCGTCCCACCATCCGACAAGCGTCCCATCTGTGTCGTCAGTGAAGATGAAAAGCCACGTGCCTACCTCCGCATTGCCGACGAGAACATCGTCGCCTCCCCCGTGCATCTCGCTATCTGGCGCGAGTCGCAGACACCAAACGGCACCATGATGACCTATACCGATACCGTCAGGAAACTATTGGATGCTATGGAAGGCCAGTGCCTTACCCTCAACCAGATTGTCCGCCGTTCTGCCATTCCCCGTTACAAAGTCATCACCCTCCTTGCCCGTCTCATCCGTTTTGGCACTGCCCAATGGGAATACACTGATCAGAAGTTCCTGTTCAGCCTACGATAGACGTGTGTCGTTACCCAAGCGAGTTTCTGCGCTCATCCCTATATTTTATTATCATTATTGTGTAATTTAAAAAAAGTGGGACACAATTAAATCTTTTTTCTTATCTTTGCGTCTTGTTATGTAGAAGGGCTTCCCAAAGAGGCCCCCCCAAAAAACAAAAAGGCATGAACAAAGAAACGGAACAGATGCTGGCAGAACTGGAAAGAATTGTCGTTGAGCGACAAGACTGGCTCTTCCGTTTTGCATATATGCGCATCGGCATCAGAGAGGACGCTGAGGACGTGGTGCAGGAGGTGCTGCTGAGCGTGTTCCGACGCCTACGTGAGAAAACGAGCGTTGACAGCGTGGAGCAATATGTCATCCGAGCCATCAGCAATGCCTGCACAGACTATTTCCGACGGAAACCGCTCACGGTGGTGTCACTCGACAAGGCTGGACAAATACCTGTCAGCGAAGGCGATAGACAGATCCACGACGAGTACGTCAGAATCAGCCGTCTGCTCGACACACTGCCCACAGAACAGGCCGAGACCGTCCGTCTGAAATGCTACGACGACCTGACGTTCAAACAGATAGCCGAACTGCAAGACATCCCAGAGGCCACAGCCAAATCACGCTACCGCTATGCCATCATGCACATCCAACAAGAAATCAAAAAGAAAGGAGACAAGATATGAACGAGTTTGAAGACATCGAGCAATTGCTCAAACCGCAATGCGAGTTTAAGGCTTCAGACACCTTGAAGCAAGAGGTGTTGGAAAAGGCCCGCGAGGAGGTTCGTCCCCATCACATCGTCAAGATGTGGCCCTGGCTGGCAGCAGCCTGCGTAGTTGGCTTTATCGTCATGGTCCTGATGCCTCCAAAAGGTGCAACTGAGAATCCGGCAGAAGGAAACCAACTTGTGGCAAAGGCTGAAACGCTGAAAGTCGAAACACCGAAAGCCGTAGAAGGCCAGCAAGCAGAGCCTACGCCGGAACCCACCAACGTCAGTACTGAAACGCCCCAACCTTCAAAGCCTGCATCAACCACCCGAAGGCCTCGACAGATTGCCAAGAAAAAGCCCGTCGAAGCACCTCAGGAAGAGCCCGTTCAGATGAGCGAGGAGACGAGGATGGAACTGCTCTTGGCAAGCCTCAACAAAGATGTGCCGAAGATGGAGGACATCAGTACTGAAGAAGAGATTCGCCAGATGCGCATGCGAGGCGAACGACTGATCGGCATGTGCAATTTTTAAAAAACAAACAAAAAACAGATAACAGTTATGAAACGTATTTTTTCTTTAATCATATTCGCAGCCATGCAACTGGGCTGCTTCGCCCAGGAAAATCCTAAATTAGAGAGCCTCTATGCCTATCTGAAGGCCAAGGGCCTGGTGAAGAGTTATACCCTCAGCAATCAGCATGAAGAAGGGCTCCGCAAGATTTATTCCATCGATTTAGGCTTTTTTGAAGACAGACGGCAAGGTCGTCTCGAAGCAAAGATGGACAGTGCCATACGTGCAGAACAGCGCAACCAGCGCGAAGCGGTCAAGCAGATTCGCAGAACCCTCAGTGAACTGACCGAAGAAGCCGCAGAGAGTTATAGTTACGAGTATCACCAGGGCGGCAAAGATACCATTATCACTACCATCGCACTCAATTCCTATACCGATGGCCCCATACCTACGGCCTTTAAGTATTTGGGTACCACCCACATGGATGAGTTCAAAATGCCGGCGTTGGTTCATTTCCGCTACGTGGTCCATAAAAATCCGGAATCATTCGGCTATGATACGGGAGTTTGCCAATTCAAGGTCAATACCATTGTGGATTCAACGCTCCGCGCCACACAGGACTTTGATGTCAAGACCCTCCACAAGACCATTCTCCCGTTGCTGAAAGACAAGACCATCAAGCGTCGCACGATCCATTGCCAGCACGACAGCACATTCGACGTCTTTCACCCTCAAAACGTTTCGTTTTATGGAGAACTCAGGTGCCAGAAGACCAAGCGTGCCCGTGGCGACAACAACCTGACGGTCTATAAGTTCACTTCCGAGGATAAGGCCAAGGCGGTGCTCCATCAGATTATGGAGTGTGTCCGCCAGTACATCGCCGACCATCCCAGGGAGGCCTATACCATCTGCTCCGACGAATACTTCCCACCACTGATTTTCGAAACGATGTTCAAGGGCGGAACTTATGAATACGAATATAATCTAGAACGGCCTCGCACATCGATGACCATCGACACCATAATGGATGAGGAGGGCTTTTATATTCTCATCAACGTCTACGAAGACGACGAAGTTGTTCCTGGCGACTGGAAGACCCTGAAGGAAGTGATAAACGGCAAGAAGGTCTATTACAAAGACAAGTTGTGAAGTGAAAATGGGAAAGCCCTGTCGTCGTATAGGGCTTTCCCATTAATATAGTTACCAATACACAACGTCTCCCCCGTGTGTACTTCGTTATTATACTTTTCCAGAGTACCCAATAATTCTTGCCTTTTTCTTTGTCGTTTGAAAAAATATACTTATCTTTGCCCCATAAATAACAAACATAATGGGCTCAATATTTATAATACAAGGTATTCTGATTTATATCTATGCTTAAAGTGACGGATGTAGAATATTTGGGTGATTATTCACTGGTGTGTTGGTTTAACAACGGCCAAACAAAGTATGTTGATCTGGAGCCATTGTTAAAGTACCCTATGTTTGAGGAGTTAAAGGACAAAGAGCAATTTAAGCAGTTTGGCCTTGACGGTACACTCTTTTGGGCTAATGGTGCTGACATAGCCCCAGAATATCTGCTGGAGAATGGTCGCGAATGGCCACCCGTCATGGCTGCTGAGCCTGAATCTGCAAGATAAACCGTGTTCCTCGAACTGTGATTGAATGAGTTTGTTTATTGCACACGGTGGAACGATGTGTGTGTATAAATCCTTAGAGGAAAGCGGTTTGCGTATGTAAATAAATAATGCTTCTATACAGAAATACGATTCCTCCAATTCCCCATAACAGAGCCAAGATAAAGCATACCCACCTTATTAGAGAAGGCTCTTTGTCTAACTTTTCAAAAGACGATTTGTACTTTTCTCTGTTTAACCAGTAATACCACCATATTACAACAATAATGATAATTATGAAAAAAAGAATTTCTAATAATTTATCGGAGTATAATTTGATAAATCCATATTGTATTCCCCAACCGACAATCAATAATAATGCTGAAAAGGTATATAAATGAATGGACAATAGGAACAGAACACCACCAGTACCAATGTTATATAGGAATCGTCGATCTCCAAATATGTAATCTATTTGATAGAATCCATACAATATATAATTAATGAATGTCTTCATAAATGCAAAGGTAAATAATAAATTTGACATTACCAAACTGGTTGATAAGAATTTGCACACATTAGGGACGGTTCTTGTTGTGTATATGGAGTGAGTTACAAAGGGTTAGTGAGCATGTCTTTACACAGCAATCAACTTCTGTCCCATCATGTGAAAGGCTTGTTTGATCTTCTGCATCCGCTCTGCGCTGGGTT
>JAFZNI010000277.1 GCA_017551005.1 Prevotella sp. | reverse complement strand
GCCAACCATGTTTCAGCGTAAAGGTGTTGAATGCGTTAAGCGTGTAGCGTGGCTTGTCGCAATAGATGCGATAGGTGCCGCTGGGACCAGTGACGTCGATGTAAAGATCCTGCTTCTCAATGCCCGCCGTGGCGTTGACCGACCAAATGCCGATGCGAGGTGTGACGGCGAGATAGGCGCTGAGTGTGTTGACGGGTTTGTCAAGGTTGACGTGCTTGACAAGAGTCGCATCCGGCAGCGTGGTGCTGATGTAGGTCCATTGGGTGATGGCGTTCTTTGTGTGCTCGTAAGAGGCTGTGAGAGTGAGCCATCGGTAGGACAAGTTCAGCGTCAGGTCGCGCAGGCGTTCGTTGAGCAGTTGCGAGTTGCCTGCCTGCAGGGTGTAGCGGCTGATGTAGGTCACGGCGTCGTTCATGGCAAAGAAACTAGGGCGCTCGGTCTTGATGCTGTACGACAGGGCAGCCTGCACTTTGCCCAAGGATATGGAATAGGCAGCAGTGGGGAACCATTCGTCCATCGAGCGATGCAGGAAATCCTGATTCATGGCATCATCGTAGTCGTAGAGTGTATGCTCATAGCGCAGACCGATGTTGGCGTTACCGTACTGGCCGAAGTCGCAACCGTACTCTGCAAAGGCGGCGACATTGTTCTCCTGAATGTCGGCATCGGTGTTGGCGATGGTGGCCTTGTCGATCCAATAGGTGTTGTGGCGCTTGGCGAAGGTCATCTCCGTACCCGCCTCAATCGTGCCTTTCCAGAGAGGATAGGACAGCACGAGTTTGGTGGCGTAGAGACGGCTATTGGTACCAGACTTGCTGAGGACGAAATCGTCGTTCACCTGGCTCTGCTCAACGTTCTCGCGATCGGTATCTGTGCCGCTTGTCATGTAGTCGAAGTTGAAGTCGATGCCCAACTGGCCCACTTTGCCGTTGTAATATGTGTTGGTAAGCAGGCTGAGGGGTTTTGTCTCGTCACTGGTCTGATGGGAGTGGAGATGGTCTATCTGCACATTGTTTTCAAACACATCTTCATCATAGATAACCTGGTTAGTGCCGCCGAGATAGTGCGTCAGGTCGGCCCGCACGCCCAGGGAATGATTGTCAGACAACTGCCAGTTCACACCTGCCGTATAGGTCAACTGGTCGTTTTTCCATGTCATCGTGTAGGGACCTTGTTGGAGGAATGTCTTCTCAGGGGTCAGGGTCTTGTCCCAAAGCGTGCTGTATTGTCGGTAGTCCTGATGGAAATAGTACACGGAGCCGAATACATCGACGCCGTTCTTACGGTAGTTGGCGCCCGACTTGACCTGAGGACGCTCGAAGTTGTAGCGCAAGTCGTGCTCATTGGCCAGCGTAACATCAAGGCTCAGGCCGTCGCCCTGCTGCTTGCGGGTACGGATGCGTACCACTGCCCGCACCTGAGCATCATACTGGGCTCCAGGGGCGTTGATGACCTCCACGTCGCGGATGTCCTCGCTATGCAGACGCTTCAGTTCGCTGGCATCGCGCATCTTGCGACCATTAATATATATAAGCGGGGACCCCTTGCCCAGCACCTCTGGCGCTTCGTCAGTACCTGTCATGCCTGGCACCTTGATGAGCATCTCGCCCAACGTGCCAGACTGAGCCAGCGGTGTGCCTTCAATGCGCGTAATCATCGCACCTGCTTTCAGACGGGTGTTGGGGAGGCCGCCCTTGACGATGACTTCTTGCAACTCCACCAACTTGTTTACAGATTTTGTAGAGTCCTGCTCTTGTGCCCAGCCCGATACACCACCGAAGAGATTGCTGGCCACAATGAAAATTATACCGATAATCGTTCTTTGTTTCATCATGTTTTTTCTTGTTCTTTGCAAAATCGTACAGCGTCCATCTCTGCTTTCGGACGCCTTTTTTGCTCCATCCCAGACAGCGTGCAGGTATTCATGCGCTATCATCAGAATAGAACTCCAGATATTTCTCAAGATGCTCCTTCACATATTGGACGGTGTGGTGACCTTTGTTGAGATGGTTCTGCACATGAATGCCCTTGTTTTTTAGTATTTCTGCCAACCGGGCACATCCGCGATGGAAACCGCCTTCATCCTCTTCGCCTGCATCAAGATAAAATGCCATTGCCGGGGGTAAGCCACATTGCCTGGCAAGAAAGAGCGGATTGTTGGCTGCCCATTTCTCATGAGTGCCGAAATAGTGCAGGTCTTCATCGTCTAGTTGTTCGTCTATGGCAGGCATGTGTCCCCCAACATGGGCAAACATGCCCGGATGAAGCAGCGCATACCTGAGTGCTATGTAACCACCGGCTGAAAAGCCACCGATATGGCGCACCCCCGTATGGTATCGCCTCTCGATGAGTGGTATGATTTCATCGAAGAAATATGATTCATAGGCATCAAGCCCCAATGCATCGTCCATTCTTGGACAAACAATCACCATGGGTCGAATTGCCCCGGCGGCAATCATCTTGTCGGCTGCGGATGGTATGTCGAGGACATTCATCATGTTCTCATCGCCGCTTCGCCCGTGCATCAGATACAGCACAGGCATTTCTCTGATGCCGTTGGCTGGCACATATACCTTCATTGCCATCGTCTTCTCCAGAGCCCTGCTTTGTATCTCTATCGTGTCGATCCGTGATCCATTCATTCCTGACTAATTACCTTTTCCATATACACAAGATCCAATCTGTCATCCATGCTCCTGCGATCAAACTCACGATAGCCCATTCTCTGATAGAGCCGAATGTTGTCAATGCTGCGGTTGCTGATGGCATATTCGTTTACTGTCTTCATTTCTTCCATCGAATTTTGTATTTGACGCTGCAAGGTAAGAATAATTGTGAACAACGCCAAATTTCTGGGATATACGACGCGATTCTGTGACG
>JAFZNI010000031.1 GCA_017551005.1 Prevotella sp. | reverse complement strand
CGTGGCTTGGCTTATAATGCTTCTGCCTATTACAGTCGTCCTGGTAGGAAGGGTGAGAAGGAGTCGTTCTATACCCACATCATCACACAGAACGATAAGATGATGGATTGTATCAACCATTTCAAGGAGATTACGAACCAGTTGCCAGCCAGTGAGAATGCCTTCAAGATTGCCAAGGAGGCGCTTACCAAGCAACTTGCCAGCCTGCGTACCACGAAGATGGGCATCATTAGTCGTTGGCACACGATGAAGTATCTGGGTATTGATTTTGATTTCAACCAGAAAATCTATGAAGGTCTTGGAAAGGTCACGTTACAGGATATGGTGAACTTCGAGAAGGCCAATATGGCGAACAAGCCCCTCCGCTACATCATCCTCGGTGATGAGAAGGAACTTGATATGAAAGCCTTGGAGAAAATCGGGCCCATCCGCCGCCTCACAACAGAGGAAGTATTTGGATATTAAAAGTTACAATATTATGGCTAAAAATGTAGAATTTAAGTACGCCCCGATGTTTCAGGTGGGCGAAGACAAGACGGAGTACCGCTTATTGAGTAAGGAAGGCGTGACAACCGCCGAGTTTGAAGGAAAACAGATCGTGAAGGTGTCGAAAGAGGCTCTCACTTTGTTGGCTCAACAGGCCTTCCACGATGTGGAGTTCATGCTGCGTCGCGAACATAATGAGCAGGTGGCTAAGATTCTCACCGATCCTGAGGCTTCGGAGAATGACAAATATGTGGCCTTGCAGTTCCTGCGCAATGCCGAAGTGGCGGCACGTGGCATCCTGCCTTTCTGTCAGGATACAGGTACGGCAATTATCCACGGTGAGAAAGGTCAGCAGATATGGACAGGTTTCGAGGATGAAGAGGCTTTGAGTTTGGGTGTGTTCAATACCTTCACTCAGGACAACCTGCGTTACTCGCAGAACGCTCCGCTGAATATGTACGACGAGGTGAATACCCGTTGCAACCTGCCTGCTCAGATTGACATCGAGGCTTGCGAGGGTGCCGAGTATAAGTTTGTGATGGTGGCCAAGGGTGGCGGTTCTGCCAACAAGACTTACTTCTATCCGATGACCAAGGCAACTATCCAGAATGAGGGGACACTGATTCCCTTCCTTGTCGAGAAGATGAAGAGTCTTGGTACGGCAGCCTGTCCGCCATATCATATTGCGTTCGTGATTGGTGGCACATCGGCTGAGAAGAACCTCCTCACTGTGAAACTCGCTTCTATCAAGTATTATGATGGTCTGCCTACTACTGGCGATGAGACAGGTCGCGCTTTCCGCGATGTAGATCTCGAAGAGAAACTACTGAAAGAGGCTCATAAGATTGGCTTAGGTGCCCAGTTTGGTGGAAAGTACCTGGCTCATGATATCCGCGTGGTTCGTCTGCCTCGTCATGGTGCCTCTTGTCCGATTGGTATGGGTGTGTCCTGCTCGGCCGATAGAAACATCAAGGCTAAGATCAATGCCGATGGTATCTGGCTGGAGAAGATGGACTCTAACCCCTCAGAACTGATTCCTGCGGAGTATGCCAAGGCAGGTGAGGGTGCAAATACCATTACCATCGACCTCAGCGAGGGTATCGATGCCGTTCGCAAGGAACTCTCCAAATATCCTGTCAGCACGCGTGTGAACTTGAAGGGTACGATCATCGTGGCTCGTGATATTGCTCATGCTAAGTTGAAGGCACGTCTGGATGCTGGTGAGGGATTGCCCGACTACTTCAAGAAGTACCCTGTGCTCTATGCAGGACCCGCCAAAACACCAGAAGGCTATCCTTGTGGATCGATGGGACCGACGACGGCCAACCGTATGGATCCATATGTGGATGAGTTCCAGGCCAACGGTGCCTCCCTCGTGATGATTGCCAAGGGTAACCGTTCTGATGTAGTCACGGAGGCTTGTAAGAAGTATGGTGGTTTCTATCTGGGCAGTATCGGCGGCGTGGCTGCTGTACTGTCTCAGAGCAGCATCAAGAGCATCGAGTGTGTGGAGTATCCTGAACTGGGTATGGAGGCTGTCTGGAAGATTGATGTCGAGGATTTCCCCGCCTTTATCCTTGTTGATGATAAGGGTAACGACTTCTTCAAGACCCTGAAGCCCTGGACGCCGTGCGCTCGCTAATCAGTATGTTGTTGATGTGTCTTTGTTTGACTGCCAATGCAGCCAGACAAAAGACGCATCGTCATACTGATGTTAAGACACGCCAGATAACACGCAGTGCCGCTGTTCGCCGTTCCCTGTCGTATCCCAATACGACATGGGATTCTCAGAAGACCTATCGTTTGCCAGTCATTCTGATGTCATTTGCTGATTGTGATTTCAGTGCGGATCACGACCAGGCATTTTATAACAACCTGTTTAACAAGTCAGGTTTTAATCTTGGACAGGGACCAGGGTGTGTGGCCGACTATTTCCGTGACCAGTCGAACGGGCAGTTCAATGTGGTGTTCGACGTGGTGGGCCCCATCAAATTGTCTTCCAATCAGAAAGGCAATAGTAGTTACAATTTTGGTGTGAGTCAGTTCAAGGAGGCCATCAAAACAGCGGATGAGCAGTTGGATTATGCCGACTATGACTGGAATGGCGACAAGAAGGCAGAAACGGTCATCATCGTTTATGCTGGCTATGGCGGCAACGAGGATAAAAAAAAGTCTGATGGCTGTATATGGCCGAATACGGACAATCTCAGTGTGACCTATGATGGAGTTACCATAGGAGGATATTCCGCCAGTCCTGAATTGTGGACAGAAGATACCTCCTGTGGCATTGGTACTATCTGTCACGAGTTCTGTCACGTGTTGGGTCTTCCTGATTTCTATCCCACGTCAGGCAGCGAGTTCTCTGTCGTTGACGAGTGGGACCTGATGGATGGCGGCAACTATGCCGATAATGGCTGGTGCCCGCCAAATCTGTCAATCCAGGAACGGGAATACTTAGGATGGTCGCACGCTGAGGATCTGACGGGGGCAAGGACGATAACGGATATGCCTTCCTTCGACAGAAGCGGGAAGGCCTATCGGATTGTCAACGAAGCCCATCCTTCGGAGTACTATCTGTTGGAGAACCGTCAGTGGGAAGGCTGGGATTTCATGCTGCCGAATCATGGCCTGCTGATTACTCATGTCGACTTCAGTGAGGCAGCATGGCGGGGAAATACTGTGAACACCACTAAGACTCACCATCGTCTGGAGTATTTCCATGCCGACAATCACGACTACAACTATTACGAGGAACTCTTTGGCGATAGTCCTTATTATGGGGATGACGGACGCAACCTTCGTTTGCAGACCACCACTTATCCGTATGT
>JAFZNI010000276.1 GCA_017551005.1 Prevotella sp. | reverse complement strand
TGCTACTGTTACTTTGCAGACTGCTTCGGCAGGGGCAATGCCATCCCGCTCTTTATCGTGGGTGAAGGTTATGGTGCTGACGACATTGCATCTGGCAAGTATAAAGAAGATATGGAGGAGCAGATGGAACACCTCTTCTCTATAGAACCGTATAAGACTTACCGTAACTGCTTTACCGTTTCTACGGCCTATGCCTGCTCTCCGCAGTCGGGTATGGGTGGACTTACTAAGTTCAGTGGTAATAATGATAAGGTGTGGAATTATGCCAAGTCTTATGGAAATTCTGTTGACGAAAGGGCTGCCATATTAGTGCTTTGTAACACTAAGGCATACGGCAACCATACTGACCTTTGGGATAATGGTTTGTCGTTCAGTTGGCTTGGAAAGACCGAGGATGTTTACCCCTATGATCAGCGGGGTGAAGTCCTCCACCACTTCGGCGGACGTGGCTTCGGTAAACTTGGTCCAGAGTATGTGAACCACTTTACATTTATGAAGTCTTGCGGCTGTCCAGGATGTAACATGACAAGCGATTTTAACTGGGCCCGTGAAAGGGGATGGTGGCAGAATGTGTCCACAACATCTAAGATTACAGATCTTCCATGGTATCACCTTATCTTCCATGATAAGTATGCGCAATATGTGGATGTATATGAAGGAGCACTAAATCATGCACGTAGTACATACCGCTCAGAAAACCAGAGCGTAATGGGGGCTGCACACATATATTATTATAATACTGTGAGCCGTGAGGAGATTGTGCGACGAATAATGGGGGCTGCAGGAGAGATTTATACGTTCGATAAGTTTGTTGCAAAGGATAAAGTTGAACTTCCACAAGAATAACATAGCGTATGAAAAGAAAGATAGTATTATTGATGGCTATATCGTTGCTGGCGGCAAGTAAGGTGCCTGCTGTAACGCCGATAACCTTGGCCAAAGGTTCCAACGTAGGATTGTATGTTTCTTACGACGGCCTGAAGACCTCGGAGAATTATGTAGATAATGCCTGTCTATCATTTGATGGAAGTGGCTGGAAGACGGATACGAAGTTGAAGTGGAAGGATCAGACTTCCTATGCAGAATTCTATGTATATTATCCCTATATTGAAAATGTTAAGGACGCAAGGGCTCTCAGTTTCTCCGTCAAGGAAGATCAAAGCACTGCCGAGGCCGTTGCTGCCAGTGATTTTCTCTATGGAAGAGCAGGAGCCTACCCGGATGATGGAATGTCGAAACCGTCATTGCGTCACTTGTTCTCTAATATCGTGGTAAATGTTAAGGCTGGCGATGGGTTTACTGATGATGAATTGAAACAGGGTAATTTAAGTGTGCGCATCAAAGATGTTTGTACTCAGGCTATGATTAATTTGGGAAATGGCGAGGTCAGATCTGAAGGATCCACAAAAAACATAAAGACCTATGAAGCAGAGTCTCTCTCTTTCAGTGCTGTTATAGTCCCTCAAAGAGTAGGAAAGTTGTCTGTAATATGGAATAACATTGAGTATGTTATTTCATTCGACAAAGATTGTATTGGTGGAAAAGTATATACTCTTACCGCAACTCTTAAGAAGACATCTGGTGGAATAAATGTAAGCATCGGAGGATGGGAAGACTCTGGTGAGGATTTTGGTGGAACAGTTAACTAACAAAGCAAAAACTATTAGTAATGAATATACGGAATATAACAGTTTTCCTTTCTGCCTTCTTGTTGGTGGTCGGCTGCTCTGACAGAGATTTCTTGCAGGATAATAAGGAAAAGACAAAGATAATCATTCGAGGTGAGGTGCAGCAGGAATATGCTACACGCGCCAACGATGGCGGATTTGCCGATGGCGACAACATCGGTGTGTTTATCGTAAATCGTGATGGAGGCAATCCTGCTACTCTCCAACTGAATGGCAATCATGCTGATAATGTAAAGTTTACATACGATTATGAATCAGCGCTTTGGACTGGATCGTACGATTTGTATTGGAAAGACTTGAATACAAGTGTGGATGCTTATAGTTACTATCCGTTTATAGGAAGTCTCCCATCCGTTGATGCTTGTCCTGTGACTATACATGAGAAACAGCAGGAAGTGGCAGACGGAAAGGTGGCTTCGGGGTACGAACTGAGTGATTTCCTCTGGGCAAAGGCCGAGAATGTGTCACCCGGCACTACCATAAGTCTGAAGCATAAGCATGTGATGGCAGGTGTCGAAGTTTCCCTTGTGGAAGGTGAGGGCTTTAAGGCTGGAGAACTTAATGAACTGAGTAAGACTGTGCTCATACACAATACAAAGGTGAATACGCTTGTTAATTTGTCAACGGGTGTAGTCTCTCTTGCAGACAATACCGTTAAGACAATTGTTCCTCAACAGCATGGCCTTGTATGGAGAGCCATAGTTGCCCCTCAAACTGTGACTGCCAATAGTCTTCTACTTTCAATTACCGTAGATGGTATGAGTTATGAATTCAAGCGCAGTTCTCTAATGACATTCGTGCCGGAGAAGTTGCACAAGTTCACTATAAAGGTAGATAAACGTGAACCATCGGGTGATTATGAATTCTCGCTCATCAGCGAGGTCATCACTCCTTGGGAAAATGATCCGGAGAGTCATAACGGTGCTGCAAGAGAGTATATTACTGTTCATGTTGATGAAGGTGAGTATCTTGGCGATGTCATAGAACGAATGGGTCTTGACGCGAAAGAAATCATAAACTTGAAGTTGACAGGTACGATTGTAGGTAATCGTAGTTTTGACTATATTCGTGAGAATATGAAATATCTTGAGGCGCTTCACATGAAAGACCTGCGTACTAAGGAAATAAATATCAGGTATTGGGAAAGCGGATGGGGAGATATTCCTTATGGCTTTAAACAAGTGAACGATGATTGGATTCCTGATATGCCTTTTATGTATTATCTTTCCTATATTGTATGGCCAGACCATGTGCAAGGTATCTGCGGTTTCGAGGGATCAAATCTCAGAGGCTCTTTGATTTTCCCTGAAGGACTTAAATACATATATGGGTCTTTTGGTGGTACCAGTGGATTTTATGACTCACAGACACCCGCCTTGTCTGGAGAATTGTATATTCCTTCATCGGTAGTGTATATTGCCGATGGAGCATTTGGAGGAACAGCCTTAAGCGGTGAGGTTGTACTACCAGAGCACATGATTTATCTTGGTAACAATGCTTTCGGCGGATGTGAGTATCTTACAGGACAAATACATATTCCGGAGGGACTTGATGTGATTAATAAAGCCTTTGCACCGAACATGACGGCTAAGGTGGTGCAGATTCCTCAGGGTATTAAACGGATAAATGGCATCGGCGGGAAACCGACATCTGTCAATATTCCGGAAGGAGTGGAGATAATTGGTGGTGACGCTTTTAATGGCTGTACCAGTTTACAAGGCGATATGAAATTACCTTCCACCATTAAGTCGATTGAACACGGTGCTTTTTGTGGTACCAACATCAAACACATTCAACTGCCAGATGGTTTGGAGATTATTGAAGATAATATCCTAAGTTACTGTCATTATCTGCAAGACACGCTCACCATCCCATCCATGGTTACCCAAATTCGCTTTAATGCCTTTTGCAACAGCGAGAAACTATCTGCCGTCGTACTACCTAAAGGACTTAAAGAAATCCAGAGGAGTGCATTTGAAAATTGCCGGTCACTCTATTACGTGCAATGCCTTAATCCTGAGCCGCCTATGCTCGACGGTTCTGCATTCAACGGAGTGGAGAAGAACGAGTGTGCTCTTGTGGTGCCGGAAGGTTCTGTTGATGCATATCGTAATGCCGACGGTTGGAAGGAGTTTAAGCGCATCTCTGCCTATCAGAATTTTGTCTGCCGTCCGATGCAGGCCAAACTGTTGAATAAAAGTAATACCCGCACCATTGTTCTCAACAGCGATGGCAACTGGAAGATTACCAGTTGTCCCGACTGGATTCATCCATCTAAAAGCAGTGGTTTCAAGAAAACGGAGATGACAGTGATTATCGATGCCTTGGCCAAGGGCTCTGCTGATCGTGAGGGTAGCATTGTCTTTACACTTACGGACAAGACTGATGCTGATGGCAACGCTATCACTTGCGATTACAAGGTGAGACAATTCAACTACGAGTATGATGAGGATAGCCAGATGCAGTTGCAGAATGCCACCAAGGGTAAAGGAATTAACATCGTCTTTGTTGGTGATGGCTATGATGCTGAAGATATTGCCAACGGTTCATTCCTTGAAGACATGAAGGAAGGAGCAGAGTATTTCTTTGCTATTGAGCCTTACAAGACCTATAAGGAATACTTTAATGTATATGTCGATTTTGCTATGAGTTATGAGAGTGGTGTCTGCTCAAATGTCAACATCTGGCGTCAGACGAAGTTCGGAACTACCTATGGATCTGGAGCCAATGGACGCCTTGGTATCAATGACCTGGATGTGTTTTATTATGTGCTGAATGACGTAACGAGTTCGGTCATTACCACACAGAATGTGGACCAGAGCCTAATCATCTGTGTTCCAAACGATGATGCTTATGAAGGTGTGACCGCTATATATGAGAGTGGAGCGGCTATTGCGTATGCCCCCCATAGCAGATGGAATTATCCTAACGACTATCGCGGATTGATCCAGCATGAGGCCGGCGGACATGGATTCGGAAAACTTGGTGATGAATATATATACCATCGGAATAATATATTTGCTTGTCCATGTATGTGTTGTGCCCATGCTGACCGTGTGATTAGTTGTAAGTCTCTTGGGTGGTATCGTAATCTGTCGCTCAATGGGAGATACAAAGAGATAGATTGGACTCATCTGATATTCGATCCTCGATATGGTGATATCGTCGATATATATGAGGGTGGCTATATGCACGGACGGGGTATCTACCGTTCGGAAGTGAACTCCTGTATGAATAACAACGTACCTTATTATAATACAATCTCACGCCAGGCCATTGTGGAGCGCATTATGAGCATCGCTGGTGAGTCGTTTGACTTTGAAACCTTTGTCAGTAAAGACAGCCGTGAAATGGGTGAGAAGTTCCTGACACGTTCAGGAGGTGACAATAGTTTAAGCACGGCGATGCACGCACAAATGCCGATTATCAAGGAAGGTTCGCCGTTGGATCATTTAAAAAAGAAAGGAGGTAAGCGATGATAAAAAGACTTGCTTATATATTAGTTGGGGGCATGATGTTTTCAGCCTGCTCGGAAGATATCGCCACACAAACGGAGATTGTAGAGGAGAAGGTGATGCCCATAAACATTGCTTCTACTTATCCCGTGGCTGCCAATACTCGTGCCACCATAGATAACGGATTTGTGGCAGGCGATGCCGTAGGCATTTTCGTTGTGGATTACGACAGTGACGGCAATCCCGGTACACTCGCCCTAAAGGGTGAACGTGCAGGCAACATCCGTTTCAACTACGATGGCTCGAAATGGACAGCGAACTATCAACTTTACTGGAAGAACAGTAGTACACCAGCAGACTTCTATGGCTATTATCCCTATGATATGAATTTGGAGAATACGATAGACTATGAGTTTAGCGTCAGCCGCCGTCAAGACAGTGATGCCTCTACGACAAGTGCTGCCGGCTATGAAGCCAGTGACCTGCTACGAGCCAAGGCCGAAAAGGTTTCTCCTACGTCAGAGACTATCAATCTGCAATACAAGCACCTGATGGCAGGTGTTACAGTCATCCTGGAGATGGGTAGCGGTTTTAATGAGTCAGAATGGGCTGGATATATAAAGAAAGTGCAGATAGAGAACACTATACTTAAAGGTACGGTCAACCTTTCTACTGGTGTAACCACAGTCTCAGGCGATGCAAAGGCTGAAGCCATCACACCACTTTTTTACAATAATACGTGGCGAGCTATCGTCTTCCCGCAGACTGTTGCTGCAGGAAAATCAATGGCCAGTGTGATGGTTGACGGACAATCATATAAGTTAGTCAAGGACGCAGCCATCACCTATCAGAGCGGTAAGATGCATAAGATGACCATTAGGGTTGATAAAAATGCTGATACAGGAAAGTATGCCTTTACCATGACAGGCGATGATGTCGTGGCATGGACTGATGATCCAAATCTGCATGACGGACTTGTTAGGGAATATACTGTCGTCAGTTTAAGCAAGGCAGGAACTTTGAAGTCGGAGGTAGATAAAATCTGTGATGACTACGATCAGTTATCCAGTTTGAAAATTGTTGGTCCGATGAATAGCGATGATCGTTCTTTCATACAGAGCAGTCTTTTGGCTCTTCGTAACGTGAACATGTTTGGAGTAGAAATGGAAGACGGACGTCTGGGTGGATTTTCTGAACACAAGCGACTTCAGCATTTTATATATCCTCAGAAGGGTATTCATACCATAGAGGGGCATGCGTTCTTTTGGGCTCCTCTGCTTGGCGACCTTATTATTCCTGAAGGTGTTGAAGTTATCGAGGGTGAGGCTTTTATGGACTGCGGGATGAAAAACGGATTGTCACTGCCCAGTACTCTCAAACGCATAGAATATGGAGCCTTTTCCTTCAATAGTTTTACTGGCGAACTTCGACTGCCTGAAGGCATAGAATACATAGATCCTGGATATTATTATTGTTTCCAGGGAAGTGACTTTGAAGGTTCACTTCACCTGCCGGAATCTCTGACAACCATACCCCATTTAGGATTCCCTAAGTTAACAGGTACTATAATAATCCCGCCAGGAATTACAGAGGTAAGCAATTTCGATGGCATAGGATGTACCAAGGTAGAATTCCATGATGGAGTCAAAGAGATAAAGGGTATAGCATTCCGTGGTGTACCATTACAAGGAGAGTTGGTTCTACCTCCTAATGTTATTAAGATCGGTGTTGGAAGTTTCCAAAGTACGAAGATCTCACATATTGTTTTCAATGAACGTCTGCGCATTGTCGATAATGGGGCTTTTTCCGATTGTAAGTATCTTACCGGTACTCAGCGTTTTGCAGAAAATGTAGCACGTGTGCCTGCAAATTGCTTCGAAAACTGTTCGGCACTGACAGGTATAGTCTTTCCAAAGAACGTGGAATTGATAGAAGACCGTGCTTTCTACGGTTGCTATAGTTTGAATAGTATTGTTTGTGAGAATCCGGAACCACCAGTAGTCCGAGGCGATGCCTTCCTTGGTGTGCCAAAGGATAACTTCACTGTAGAGGTTCCGAAAGGTTCTGTGGAGAAATACCGGAATGCTCCGGGGTGGAGTGAGTTTAAGCGCATTGCTGAGTACTCTAACTTCGTATGCCGTCCAATGCAGGCCAATGCCTTGAATACAGCACATACAGAACAGTTGGTGCTGAATGCCGACGGTGCATGGGAAGTGGAGAAGAAACCCGATTGGGTGACATTGTCAAAGACCAGCGGCACAGGAAAGACCGAATTGACGCTCACATTCAAACAAATGGCGCATGGCAATGGTAATCGCTCCGACAGCATCATCTTCAAGATGCCCACAGAGAACTATCGTACCTTCTGTGTTGTGTCACAGTATGACTATACTCAGGAAGAGGATAGTTATATTACTTTGCAGGAGCATTCCAAAGGACGTGGCATTGATGTTGTGTTCATTGGCGACGGCTATGACGGTGAGGATATTTCCAATGGTAACTATCTCAATCTCGTAAAGGAGCAGACTGAACATTTCTTCGATCTGGAACCTTATAAGAGTCATCGCGACTATTTCAACGTCTATATCACTTTCCCGCTTTCGCAGGAAAAGGGTGTAAACACGATGAATACATACGTGAATAACCATTTTGGAACTCTATATGGTTATGATGGAACCATGTGTACAAGTAATCAGTTGCTGACAGAGGTTGACGAGGTGCGTGACTATGCAGTAGCACATTCTCCGATAACAAAGGACAATCTTGGACGCTCACTGATTATCCTCGTTCCCAACAGTGACGCCTACAGCGGCGTGACTTATTTTGAGTGGTATGGTTCTCCCATCAGTATCTGCCCAGCAAGCAGTCGCCCCTATCCTCAGGATACGCGTGGCGTGATTCAACATGAGGCAGGAGGTCATGGATTCGGACGCTTGGGTGATGAAGAAATTGTTTACAGTGCATGGGCACCATCTGGAGTTAAATCTGAAATCGAAGATAAACATCGAGACGGATGGTATGCCAACCTCTCAACGACGAGCGGACTGCA
>JAFZNI010000275.1 GCA_017551005.1 Prevotella sp. | reverse complement strand
GAGATTCAACTCAAGTAAACATTCAACAAAAAATTTAAGATTATGGCAGTAAATATCAAACAAATCAATCAGTTCCAGTTGAAATACCTGCGCATGGCGGGATTCCTGGAGTATGTACAGCAGGTGCTGAAGATCGTGAAGGACTACCGCGACTCGGGCGAGGCAGGCGTGAGCCAACTGCCCGCGAAGGTGGAGGCGGCCTATACCCCGTTCGCCACAAGTATCGTGGCGATGGACGATGCCTACAAACTGAGCCGCGCCAGCGACTACACCCAGCGCATCGCCGACGAGGACACGCGCCGCGACGGCCTCTACCTGGCACTGAAGAACCAGGTGCAGATGTACCTGAAGTTCACCTTCGACGCAGAGAAACAGACGGCAGCGACGTACCTCTGGAACATCATGAAGAAGTATGGTGTGGACGTCAGCGAGAACTACTCCGAGGAGAGCGGCAAGTTGCAGCAGATGATCCAGGAACTGGAGGCCGACAACTCGGCAGGCCATCACATCACGACACTCGGCATCAGTTCGCTCGTCACACAACTGAAGACCGCCAACGAGGCCGTGCGCACGCTGATGGCGGAGCGCAACGACGAACGGATGCAGCAGGAGAAGGCCGCCCTGGCCAACGCCCGCAACCGTGCCGACGAGGCCTACCGCGACCTGATCCTGATGATCAACGCGGCCACCGCGATGGAGGATGACCAGGAGAGCATCGCAGGACTTGAAGGTGTCATCTCGCAGATGAACGAACTCATCAAGTACTACCGTCTGTACGTGGTGAAGTCTGGCACCGGAGGCAACAACGGCGGTGGATCGTCCAATGGCAATGGCGGTTCGCAGGGCGGTGGCACAGGCGAGAACGGCGGATCAGGCTCAAATACCGGTGGCTCAGGCTCTAACACCGGCGGTTCTGGCGACAATGGCGGCGGCTCTGGCGACGACGAGCCCGACCAGTAAACACCTATCACCGGGCCTGGCCCCGGTGATAGGCAAAGATAGTGTCACAAAGTATCCTGACCCCGATGTGACAATGTGATGTTTATTCCGCTAAAATCCACAAATTATGGATACTTTTAGCGGAATAAACGCATTTTTATGCTAAATTTAACAGATAATACTTGCATGTCTCAAATGTTTTTTGTAACTTCGCAGCCGAAATAGCATAGGATATGTGTACAATCATTGGCAGAAAACGAGAGATAGCAGAGTTGACCCGTCGCTATGAGAGTGGCAGGGCAGAGTTTATAGCAGTCTATGGCCGTCGTCGTGTGGGCAAGACGTTCTTGATAAACGAAGTGCTGGGCGATGGTATGGTATTTCATCACACAGGTCTTTCTCCATACGACCGCAAGCGCAAGGTGTCACTAAAATCTCAACTTCAGAACTTCCAGTTCTCGCTGATACGTCATGGGCTGGAGGGAATCGCCCAGCCAAAGTCATGGATGGAGGCCTTCTTCTTGTTGGAGCAGTTATTAGAACGGCTTGACAACGGTTCGCGACAGGTGGTGTTCATCGACGAACTGCCTTGGATGGATACCGCCCGTTCTGGCTTCCTGACAGCCCTCGAAGCATTCTGGAACGGATGGGGCTGTAGTCGGCACAATCTGTGTTTGGTGGTTTGTGGCTCGGCAACATCGTGGATGCTGGACAATATCATCAATAACAAAGGTGGCCTGTATGGACGTCTGACATGTGAGATGAAACTGTCGCCGTTCACCCTGTTGGAGTGTGAGCAGTTCTTCGAGAGCAGGAAAATTGACATGTCGCGGTATAACATCATTCAGGCCTATATGATTCTCGGTGGCATTCCATTCTATCTGGACTGTTTCAATCCGTCGTTCAGTTTGGCACAGAATATCGACACCTTGTTCTTCAATCCAAAAGCGAAACTTGGTGATGAGTTCGAACGGCTGTTCAACTCCGTTTTCGACAATGCCTCGGATTGTATGAAGATCATCCGATTCCTGGGCAAGCGTCATGCCGGTTACCGTCGCGACGAGATAGCCCGGAATACGGGTCTCAACCCAAATGGTGATTTCAGCAAGATGCTAAAGGCTCTTATTGCCAGCGACTTCGTTACGAAGTATGTGCCTTGGGGTGCTGCGAATAATGAGGAACACTACAAACTGTCTGACTGCTTCTGCTGGTTCTGGCTGCACTTTATGGAAGAAAAGGCCATGACGGAACGTGATTACTGGATGCACCACATGCAGGAAAGTGAGATTTCGGCGTGGCGAGGAATCGCATTTGAGGAGGTCTGTCTACAGCATATCCAGCAAATCAAAATGGCATTGCAGATAGCCGGTGTGACTTCACGGGAATCATCGCTCGTTGTTAATGGTGACGATGATACTGATGGTATGCAGATAGACTTGCTGATAGACCGTGCCGACGATGTTGTCAACGTCTGCGAGATGAAGTATTCAAAGTCGAACTTTGTCATCACGAAGTCGTACGCTGAGAGGTTGCAGAAACGCATCGACGGTTTGGAACAGGCTCGGCCCGATAAGAAATACCACTTGACATTTGTAACCGTCAATCCAATAGAACGGAACATTCACTCTGATATAGTCAAGTCAGCAATCACAGCAGAAGAACTTTTCAAGTGATTGTGTCACAAAGTATCCTGACCCTGATGTGACCGATTTTTTTTATTTGTCAGAAGATAGCGGCTATGCGGCGAAGATGCTTGAGTTTTTCCATAAATGTCTCATTTTGCTCTGCCATCTGCATATCATATTCATTCTGCATAGCTAAAAGCGGAGCGGCATCTACGCCAAGTGCAGCCTCCATCATCATAGCCAACTCAGGATTCAGGACTCGTTTCCCATTCAATACTTCATTAAGTGCGGAATAAGAAATATTCATTTTCTTGGCTAAACCTCGCTGAGAGATTCCACGAAACTCCAATTCGTCCTTTAACACCTCACCTGGATGGGTTGGCTTAAAAGGCTTCAGGTTATTGGCTATCATCTTCGGATCTTTTCCTTTTAGTGTAATCATATTCTATTCCTCCCTATTTATAATGATTCGATAATTCTGTTATGTTGCAAATAGTGGCAATCTGCTTGCCATTCTCTGTTTCCTCAATAAACTCTATTCGATACTGATCGTTCACCTTCACTGAGGATATACCCTTCTTGTCGCCAACTAATTTCTCGTAGTGCAGTGAACCGTATTTCGCGAGCCCGAGCACATTCTCCTGCTGCTTCATAAGGTTGATAACCTTAATATACTTATCAACGATATGGGGCTGAAACCGATGCTTTTTATCATTGGCCTTGCCCTGGGTATAGAGTTCCTCTAAATATTTCTCTTCGAATATTATTATCATTTGGGTGCAAAGATACAACTATTTTTGGTTGTTCGCAAATTTCAGAACACTTTTTTGCATTTTTTCAGTTTCTAGTCATCGGGGTTCTGCACAACGGTGCCTGACCCCTTTGTGCACAAAGGGCGGTAAGAAGGACGAAGAGGGTGGTGAAAACGGCGGTTCGTCTTCTGGCAGTAATGGCGGTAGCAGCCAGACCGGTGGCAATACCCCTGCGCCGAACCCGCAGCCTAATCCGCAACCGAACCCTGGTGGTGATACCCCCGGCGGAAACTCTGGCGGCAACTCTGGCGGCGATGACGATGAGCCCGACCAGTAAGTAATCCGCTAAAACCTATCAGTAGGGCCTGGCCCCAGCGATAGGTTCTCTGAACAAAAAATCGGGCTGACGTTTGGTCAGTCCGATTTTTCTTTGTACCTTTGCAGCCAAATTAATCATTTAAAAATCAATATGGTACAAAGAAAATCTTTTAATCTTAACTTTGCGCGGGCAGCGAGGACGCTGACCGGCGCAAGACGAGTGGCCTTGCTGCTCGTAGTGATGTTGCTCACCATGACCGCACAGACGGCGTGGGCGCAACAGGAGGCCGAAATTGACGGTATTATATATATTCTCGACGGGAATGATCCGGATAATCGCATCGCGATGGTGATTCCCAAAGGAGGCGGGTATTCCGGCGATATTATCATCCCTCCAACCGTCACCGTCACCGTCGAGAATGATCCAGTAGAATATAGGGTGACTAACATCCGTGGTGATGCCTTTAATGACTGCGAAGACCTGCAAACGGTCAATATTGGTGAAAACGTGCAGAACATCAGCGATGATACCTTTAATGGCTGCTCCAACCTGACGGCCATCAATGTGGATCCCGGAAATGGAAACTACTCAAGCCTGGAAGGCGTGCTGTTCAACAAAGATCAGACGACCCTCGTCAAATATCCTGCAGGCAAAACAGCTTCGGAAAGCTACTATCTCATCCCCGATAACGTGACAAGTGTAGCGGATAATGCCTTCGCGGGGGTGCAATATCCTATTTACTATATCAATGGGGACTTTAGCGGGAACGGTTTCTTACACCTTGGCACCATCACTTGCAACAATGGCGGAGTCACTGTCAGTGGCACGAAAGTCAATGACTACTACCCAGAGGGCACGGAAATCACCCTGGCTCCAGCAGATAATAACTATGCCTTCAATTCTGTTCCTACTGTGACATGTTCAGAAGGAGAGGTGGATGTCAATCAAGCCACCTACACCTTCACCATGCCTGCATACGACGTTAGAATCGAACAAGTCGAGTTGACACGTATATGCGGCACCTTCGGCTATAACGACGACCTGACATGGACTATGAGTGATGAGGACAACAACGGCACCTACGAGACGCTGACCATCACTGGCACTGGTGAAATGGGTAGCGGTCATCCATGGGAGAATGCCTTCAAGAGCAGTATCACCACCGTCATCATCGAAGACGGCGTAACCAGCATCGGCGCGAGTGCTTTCCATGAGTACACCAGCCTCGCCTCTGTCACTTTTGGCGAGAACTCCCAGTTGACAACTATCGGAGATAATGCCTTCTATCATTGTGCCATCAGCGGAATCACCATCCCCGCTAGCGTGACCAGCATCGGCGCGAGTGCTTTCCATGAGTGCACCAGCCTCGCTACCATCACCATCCCCGCTAGCGTGACCAGCATAGGCGCGAGTGCCTTCTATAACTGCACCAGCCTCGCTACCATCACCATCCCAGACGGCGTGACCAGTGTAGGATCAGATGCTTTTGGCAATACGCCATGGCTTAATAACCAGGATAACTGGGAGGATGGCATCGTCTATGTAGGCAAGGTGGCCTATAAGTGGAAAGGCGATGCCACCAGCGCCGACATCAAAGACGGCACCGTAGCCATTGCGCCGTGGGCCTTCTCATGTGCCAGTATAACCTCTGTCACAATCCCCACCACCGTGACCAATATTGGCGAGTATGCCTTCAACGCCTCTGACCTGACCTCTGTCACCATCCCCGCCAGCGTGGAGAGCATCGGCGATCATGCCTTTATAAGTTGCACTGATCTCACGACAGTCTATATGCAGCCCACTACACCGCCGACGCTAGGCTCCGATCCTTTCTTCGGCTGCAACGCCCTTTCTGCCATCGTGGTGCCCGCTGCTGCGAAGAACGACTATGAAACAGGTTGGAGCGCCTACAGCACAAATCTGAAGGCAGGTTACACCGTCACCTGCGCCGACGACATCACCGCCACAAGCACTAATAACGGTCCGCTAGTACAAAAGGACGAAACTGTCGCCCTTCAATGGAATGGAGACCTCCACCTTAAGGCATTCGGCAATCGGTCTGGCGACGCCCGCTTCACCGTGACCAAGAGCGATGCATCGACCGTCACCGTCAGTTACAGCTACGAGAGCGACCCTGACGGCGAACATTACCTCAGCGGCAGTCACAGAGAAGCCTCCTTTACGATGCCTGCCGGCGATGTCACCATCAGTGCCCGTGCCTATATGCCTGTGCCCTATATCGACGCCAGCGGTAACTCCGCCGTCAGGCGTGAAGACTACACGATTCTGACCAGCGAAAGCGGTGGTGATGATCTCCCTGGCGGCTGGTACGTGGCTAAAGGTGAATTCACTATAGACAAATATCTCCACTTCGCCGACAACAGCGTCGTTCACTTCATCCTCTGCGACGACGATGCAAATATCACCGTCAACGATTTTGATAATAAAGTCATCCAATGCTCCAATCTCACCATTTACGGACAGACTAACGGCACCGGCAGCCTCACCTGCAATGCTACTAGCGTTTGGGCCATCGAAGTTGACAACCTTACTATCTGCGGCGGCCACGTGACAGCCACCACCACTGGCTGCGATGCCATCCAGGTCAATGTCGGCGACATCAACCTCAATGGCGGCACTCTTACCGCCACCGCTAACGACGGTACGAGCTACGGCATCTACCTCTTCGGCACGCTCTGCCTGAAAGGCGGCACCGTAGAGAGCACCGGCGAGATATATGCAAGAAACGGCGCCACCATCACCCTCGCCAGCGGCAAATGCTATACCGACGGCACAAACATCTATACCACCAGCATCAGCAGAGACGACCTCTTGGCCCTCGGCAACAGCAACAGCATGACGCTGACTCCGGCACAGCAGTACACCGTGACGCTCGACCAGCAGGACGGCGAGGGCGGCACACCGTCGGTCACCGCTGCTTACGGCGCTGCCATGCCTGCCATCACCCTGCCCACTAAGACGGGCTACGACTTCAAAGGCTATTTCACTGCGGAGAATGGCGGCGGCACGAAATACTACAATGCCGACGGCACAAGTGCCCGCACATGGGACTTGGCCGCAGCCACCCCGCTCTACGCTTATTGGGAGACCATCACCTTCGAAGTTGACGGTATCACCTACGTATGGACGAGCGAGTCGACTGTTAAGGTCGCTGGATGTACCAATAGTGCCTCGTCTATTACCATCCCCACAAAAGTAGATTCGTACGACGTGACGGAAATCGGCGAGGGAGCCTTCATGGGCAACGAATATCTGGTGAGCATAGACCTCTCCGAATCCGACAGCCCTATCACAACTATCGGTAATCGTGCTTTCAAGGGCTGCACGAACCTGTCTGTGATTCACATTCCCAGCAGTTTGATGAGCATCGGCAACGAAGCATTCAGTGGCTGTGACCTGACAGAGATCGTCCCCCTCCCCTCTGGCGTGAAGAGCATCGGCGAAAAAGCCTTCAGTGGCAGCGGCCTGGAAGAGATCACCATCCCTGCCACCGTGACGAGCATCGGCAGAAGAGCCTTTGCTGATTGCGCAAATCTTACTTCAGTCATCATCCCCGACGGCGTGGGGAGTATCGCCGATGATGCGTTCGAGGGTTGCAACGCGAACCTTATTATCTATGTGCCGGAGGACAAGGTTAGCGACTACAGTAACAAATGGCCTGACTATACCGTAGTGCCGGAAGGTGCCATCCCCTATATCGCAGCCAACGGCTCCAAAGCCTACCGCACGGAAAATACCTATACCGTGCTCACGGGCAGCGAGACCTGCCTCGGCACAGACGGCACGGAGACTTGGTATGTCGTGAATAGCATCAGCGACATCAGCGACATCAACTACAACCATCCCATTACGCTTAACGGCAACGTGAACCTGATACTTGCCGACGGCTGCACGATGAACGTGACGGTGAATGCAGACGATGCCATCACCTCTAACTTTCTTTACTCTCTGACCATTTATGGACAGAGTGCTGGAACGGGTACGCTGACGGTTACTAATCTGAATAGTGGTGGCTCGGGTATATCTGTCTATGAACTGTCCATCTACGGCGGCACGGTCAATGCCAAAGGCTGCTATCGTGGCATCGATGCTTTTAACGTTTATATCCACGGTGGTACGGTTAATGCCGAGGCCACTGGTGATGACGGCGTCGCCATCTGTGCTGATTCTGAATGTTTCATCCTCGGCGGCAAGGTCAGCGCTAAAGCCTCTGGCAACAGTGGCGACGGTATCTATGTTACCAACAATGATGGCCATGGCCAAATCAAACTGGGATGGAGCGACATCAACGACCAAATCTATTCCAGTTCTTTTAATGGTAATGCTAATAATGGTTTTACCTTGACAATTGACCACGGCAAAGCCTTTACCGACGGCACGAACATCTATACCAGCGCATCTTACCCGTTTGAAGCACTTGAAGGATTACTTGAAGTATTAAAGAACGTGACCCTCTATCCGAGGAAAGACTTCACGCTGTGTACGGCTGAGGTGCCTGATCAATTGCTGAGTGCTTATTCCTCTACAAATCATGCTGTAAGGGACTGGAATAACATCATATATAAGTTTGAGGATGCAAATAATCCTGCTGAAAATGGCTTCTCTGTTGGTGAGGTTGTGAAAGACGGCGAGACCGTCTTGACGCTGGGCACGGACTATAAGTTCGGATCTGTGAATTACATTGAAGGAGATGGCACTGCGGCTGGCGACCAATGTAGGGTAGAGATAATCGGTCAAGGAGAATATGCAGGCTCCATATGGGAGATCTTCACCATTATCAGTCCATCGGGCAGCGGCACATGGGGCGACAACAACGAACTGACGTGGAGCCTGACTGATGGCGCGCTCAGCATCTCCCTTACCAATTCTGAAAATGGCAATAAAGCCATGAAGGCTGCCGCTAAATATGACGGCTATCCTTGGTATACTTATTCTAGCATCATCACCTCTGTCACCATCGGCGAAGGAATCACGTCGGTTGCCGACTATGCCTTTGCAGGTACATATAATATGAACTACTACGGCAGCGTGGAAACGGTATCGCTGCCATCGACACTCATCAGCATCGGCGATAATGCCTTTGCCTTCTGCACCGGCGCGACCATCACCATCCCATCGTCATCGAATGTTACTTACGGTACCACTCCGTTCAACCAAGTGAAATGCGTTGTGGGCACACTCTCTGAATCGGCCGACAATACTGCTCTTATTGAACTGATGTCAGTTGCCCAGACAGCCAATGTCACACTCAGCGGTCGCACGCTGAAGAAGGACGGCAGTTGGAATACGCTGTGCCTACCGTTTGACATCGACGACATCAATGCGCAGAACGAAAACGATGAATACACCTGCCCGCTGCATGGTGCCACCATCATGGAAATGAACGACGATGTGGATGGCACGAGTTTCAACATTACGAATGGCGAGATGACACTGAGGTTCATGGCTGCTACCGACATCGAGGCGGGCAAGCCCTACATCGTGAAATGGGCCACTGCCGGTACGGCCATCACCGACCCCGTATTCACTGGTGTCAAAATAAACGCCGACGCCCCTGAGGTGGTGACCAGCAACGGCGGCAGCGTGACCTTCAAGGGCAGTTATTCGCCATACACCAACGACGTAGAGGTGCTGCTGAAGGAGAGCACCGGCGCAACGGCTACGAACGCCTTCCATGCGTTCGTCAAAGTGAACGACCAGACGAGTTATGCCGTAGAGGGCGTGTATGACAATGCCCAGTTCACAGGCGACAAAGTGACCACCCTGAACGCTCTCGACCAGAACAATGCGATGACGTATTACGTCAAGACCGAGGCATCAGCACCCGTAGAAATTGCGTATGTCGATGAGAACGGCACGACGCAAACCGTCGATGCCATCGTACTCGACCCGTCGAGAACTTCACTCGTAGCAGGAACATACGTGGTGAACAAGGATATCACCTTCGCCAACACCGTTACCCTCGAGGGCGACGTGACGCTGATTCTCGCCGATGGAGGCTCGATGACGATAGGCACCTCATCGACTCCGCTGGCATACAACGGCATCGTCTGCGACGGCGACAGAAACCACAACCTGACCATCTACGGACAGAGCGAACAGACCGGCAGCATGAAACTCTATGTCAATAATTACAACGGCTATGCCATTGCTGCTAAGGACATCGCCATTTACGGCGGCAAAGTGGCAGCCCGTAACAATGGTTATGGCTATGGTATCTCTGGCAAGAACATACGTGTCAAGGCCAACGATGTCGATGCACATGGTGGAACAAATGCGATCTTCAGCGACGGCATACTTGACATCAGCGGCTGCCAGTCGTTGAGAGCAACCCTCAAAGACGATGTCGCTGACTACTCCATTAAAGCGGGCGACGTAACCATCAGCGATGGAAGGGTGACAGTCAATGGTCAGAAAGGCCTCCATTGCAGTAGCCTCGACATCAGTGGCGGCGAAGTGAATGTGGTATGTGCCAATCCCAGCACCAGTGGCATCTATCATTGTGTATATGTCATTGGCGATGCCACCATCAGCGGTGGTCAGGTAAATGTAAGTTCAACAGAAGGAGCGACCTATTATATTGGAATCGGCGGTACCACAGGTGCCAACGGTACCAAAGTCACTGTCAGCGGTGGCCAGATAACTGTTACTACTGCGAACACATCAACGAATGATTACTACAAGTGCATTGATGCCGCGACAACTATCAGTTTCACCGATGCCAACGACTTCATCAAGGCTGACAGTTACGGCTCTGTGACAATAGCCGACGGCACGACATTAACCGATGGCACGGTGGTCTATTACTCAGGCGACCTAAGCAACGATCAGAAAAATGCTGTCGCTGGCAAGACGCTGCAGCCCATTACAGGTGTCACCCTGACGAAGGACGGCTCAGGTAATGTGACCGCCACGCTCGATCCCACGTCGGAGGACGAGGTGAGCATCCCCGTAGCGGTAGAGGTGGATCACGTAGAGGTGAACCGTACCTATGAGAGCGGTAAGGCTTCGACGGTGTATCTGCCGTTCAGCATCGCCGTCGAAAAAGTGACAGGTGGAAAATTCCATACGTTTACCAGCGTCAAAGAGACGACGGATCCCTGGGAGGTAACTTATACCGAGGTACCCACCTCTGGCAACATTGAGGCCAACACACCGTACATCTTCCTGCCTGACGGTACGAACAGCGGTAAGATAGTTGTTGACAACGGTACGAACACGGTGAGCGTCAGCACGGCCAATCCGCATACCACCACGCAGGGCCTGTGGGAATTCATCGGCACCCACAAGCGCATCAAGTGGACTCACAACACCACCGACCCAGAATATACTTCAGAGCGCGAGAATGAGATTGGCTCGATCTATGGATTTGCCGCCAATGACACTGGCACGGACCATGTGGGCGATTTCGTGAAGGTGGACAACAATGTGTGGATTAATCCCATGCGTGCCTATCTGAAGAGGACAGCTTCATCAGCCCGCGCCATGAAGTCTGGCGCTCAGACACAGCAGTTGCCCGATAAGATGAGGGTGGTGATTGTGAAAGCCAGCGGTGAGACCACTGAGATCGGTACGCTCGACACTCGCACAGGTGAGATAAGTCTTGACGAGTGGTACAGTCTCGACGGCCGCCGCCTCAGCGGCAAGCACACGAAGTCAGGCCTCTATATCAATAATGGTAAAAAGGTATTAGTCCCCTGAGTCAGGGGATTAGGGGTCTGAACAAGCGTAGATTCAATAATAATAAAATAGCAAACAATGGAAAAGAAAAATTATGTAAAGCCCTCGATGGAAGTGTATGACCTGCCTAAGCGTCAGATGATCCTATGTTTAAGCAACGGCGAACTGGGTTACATCCCCGGCAGCAGCGAGGACGAGAAGCATCTGGCGTAAGGCACCTATCACTAGGGCCAGGCCCGGTGATAGCAAGTGATAGCATCATCGGCTGTCGGCATGTCCGGTGGCCGATGATTGTGTCTGTCCGGTAAATTATTGCGGAAAAGTTTGGAAGTTTTGAGAAAAATCCCTAACTTTGCAGGCAGATAAATTATTAAGGAGAAGATCATGGAAGCAATAACATTTAGCCCAGCACAGGTACATGTGTTCAATTTGGTGTCGCACATCAAATCCGCCTTTGGCTTGGAGCAGTTGAGAAAGCAACTTGCAGCATTCTATGCCAAACAGGTGGATGAAGAGATGGATCAACTGTGGGAGAGTGGACAGTTTGATGAAAAGAAGTTGAAAGAACTGCGTGGCTCGCACTTCCGCACACCTTATAATAAGTAAGTGATGAATCCGGTAGTCATAGACACGAACTGTCTGTTGCAGATCATCGCCCGTAAGAGTCCCTATCGCCCGATATGGGACGCTTTCTTGGCAGGGCGATTCGACCTATGTGTATCGAACGAGATTCTAGAGGAGTATCAGGAGATTTTGGAGCAGCAGATTACGCCCACCGTTGCTGAAAACGTCGTGTTGCTTATTCTTAATCAAACGAATGTGCAACTTGTTGACCCGCACTTTCGCATGGGCCTTATTTCTGTAGATCCCGATGACAACAAATTTGTGGATTGCGCATTTGCCGCTGGTGCTGACTATCTGGTATCGGAGGACAGTCATTTCAATGTGCTCCGCACAACGCCTTTCCCGCAATTAAACCTAGTCACGCTCGACGAGTTTATGCGGACAAGGCTTGTCGGAGAATAGCATCTGGCGTAAGGTACCTATCACTGGGGCCTGGCCCCGGTGATAGCAGATTGTAGCCGGATAGCAAATAAAAAAGGTATGAATAAGATTGTTTTAATTACGGGTGCAACGAGCGGCATTGGACTGGCTTGTGCAAGGAAGTTCGCCGAGAATGGCGACAGACTGATTCTGACTGGCAGGAGCGAGCATCGCTTGGCTGAAATCAGGAAAGAGTTGACAGACAAAGGTACTGATGTGCTGACGTTGGTCTTCGACGTG
>JAFZNI010000274.1 GCA_017551005.1 Prevotella sp. | reverse complement strand
GTCATGCCAAAGTACAAGCCCCCTAAGTTAGGGGGATGGGGGTCTGAAGAGGCACATATACCATTGTTCAGACCCCTGTTGCCCCCTAACTTAGGGGGCATTATCATTCGCTTCAATAAGGTAAGCATCCGCTACGGGGAGCGCACGATATTAAAGGATCTCGACTGGACGGTAAGACAAGGCGAGCACTGGGCTCTGTCGGGTGATAACGGAAGCGGTAAGTCTACCCTACTCTCTCTGGTCTGTGCTGACAATCCACAGAGTTATGCCTGCGACATCTCCCTTTTCGGACACAAGCGAGGCTCTGGGGAGAGCATCTGGGATATCAAGCGACATATCGGATATGTCTCTCCCGAGATGCATCGTAGTTACAAGCAAAACATCCCGTCAATCCAGATTGTGGCCAGTGGTTTGAAAGACACTATCGGCCTCTATACCCGTCCCAATGAGGCAGAAAAAGAACAATGCAGGAAATGGATGAAGGTCTTTGGCATCAGTCATCTGGAAGACCGCCATTTCATGGAGATGTCGAGTGGCGAGCAACGACTTGTCCTTTTGGCAAGAGCCTTTGTGAAAGAACCCGACTTGCTGATTCTGGACGAACCGCTTCACGGATTGGATGACTATAACCGCAAGATGGTAAAGGATATTGTGGACGATTATTGTCAGGATCCTGCCATCACCCTCATCTATGTCACCCATTACCAAAATGAGTTACCAACATGCATTGATAACTCATTGTATTTGAAAAAGAACTAAAACTTACTTCTCCAACAAGGCGGCTGTCCGTACACGGGAAAGCGTCTCGGGTGTCATCTGCAAATAACTGGCGATATACACCAAGGGTGCACGGAGCACCAACTGGGGCTGATTCTTCACCAGTTTGGCATAGCGGTCCTGCGCACTCTCAAAGCGCAGCATATCCGCATGGTGCTGGGAAAGGATCAGACTCTCCTCCAAAATCTTACGATACAGGATCTGGATGTTCACGCTCTTCATGGCCACAGCCTCCAAGTCTACTTTCGGCATGGCAATGATAATAGTCGGTTCCAGAGCCTTAATCTGCAACTGTGACGGTTTCTCACGGAACAGACTCTCGATACACATGACTATCGAGTTCTCCGTTGCCATATACTCCGTCAGTTCCTTTCCGTTCTTATAATAGAACTGACGGATGAGACCTTTCACGACCCAATAGATGTTCGTACAGGTCTCTCCCTCGCGAAGAATCATCTCATTCTTCGCATACTTCTTCGGCACGAGAATACTCTCCAACATATCGAGTTCTTCGTGTGTCATCGTACTGTATCTGCGTGCCAACTCACGGGCCACGTCTCTTGTTGTGATACTGATGTTAGCCATAGGTCTTCTATAATATGTTATTAGTCCAATTTCAACACTGCAAGGAAGGCTTTCTGAGGCACTTCCACATTACCGATCTGTTTCATACGTTTCTTACCACGCTTCTGCTTCTCCAACAGTTTACGCTTTCGCGAGACATCACCACCATAGCACTTGGCAGTCACATCCTTGCGCACCTGCTTCACCGTCTCTCTGGCAATGATCTTCGCACCAATGGCAGCCTGGATGGCAATATCGAACTGCTGGCGTGGAATCAGTTCCTTCAGTTTCTCACACATCCTGCGCCCGAAGGTCACTGCATTGTCCTGATGCGTCAGCGTAGACAGGGCATCCACAGGTTCTCCGTTGAGGAGGATATCCAGTTTCGCCAATTTCGAGGGGCGGAAGCCTTCGATATGATAATCGAACGAGGCATAGCCCTTGGAGATGGATTTCAGTTTGTCGTAGAAGTCAATCACGATCTCACCCAACGGTAGCATGAAATGCAGTTCCACACGATTACCCGACACATACTGCTGGTCAATGAGTTCCCCGCGCTTGTCGAGACAAAGTTTCATGATAGGACCGATATAATCTGCTGCCGTGATAATCGAAGCACGGATATACGGTTCCTCAATATGGTCAATCATCGTCAGGTCAGGCAGACCGGAAGGATTATGCACCTCCTTCACCTCGCCCTGTTTGGTGTAGCACATATACGATACGTTGGGCACCGTGGTGATGACATCCATATCAAACTCACGGTCGAGACGTTCCTGGATAATCTCCATGTGCAACAGTCCGAGGAAACCGCAACGGAATCCGAAGCCTAAGGCCACGGAACTCTCAGGGACAAAGGTCAAAGAGGCATCATTGAGTTGCAGTTTCTCCAAAGAAGCACGCAGGTTCTCATAGTCCGTCGGGTCAATAGGATAGACACCGGCAAAGACCATCGGCTTCACCTCTTGGAAACCCTCGATGGCCTTGTCGCAAGAACGGGCCACATGGGTAATGGTATCACCCACCTTCACTTCCTTCGAGTCCTTGATACCACTGATGATATAGCCCACATCACCCGTACGCAGTTCCTTACGGGGAATCATATCCATCTTCAGTACGCCAATCTCATCGGCATCATACTCCATGCCCGTATTAAAGAACTTCACGAGATCGCCTTGACGGATGACACCGTTCACAATCTTGAAGTAGGCAATAATGCCACGGAAAGAGTTAAACACTGAATCGAAGATCAGAGCCTGAAGAGGAGCGTTCTCATCTCCCTCAGGATGAGGGATTCGTTCTACCACTGCATCGAGCACTTGTTCGACACCCTCACCCGTCTTACCTGACGCACGGATAATATCACTACGGTCACAGCCTATCAGGTCGACAATCTCATCTTCCACCTCGTCAGGCATGGCAGAAGGCATGTCAATCTTATTGATGACTGGGATGATCTCTAAATTATGGTCGATGGCCATATAGAGATTAGAGATCGTCTGCGCCTGCACGCCCTGTGTAGCATCCACCACCAAGAGGGCTCCCTCGCAGGCAGCAATGGAACGGGACACCTCGTATGAGAAATCCACATGTCCCGGAGTATCAATCAGATTGAGGATATATTTTTCACCATTGTGCATATACTCCATCTGGATGGCGTGGCTCTTGATGGTGATGCCACGCTCACGCTCCAAGTCCATGTCGTCGAGCATCTGTCCCTCGGTGACCTGGATGGTCTTCGTGAACTCCAGCATACGGTCAGCCAAGGTCGACTTGCCATGATCGATATGCGCAATGATACAAAAGTTTCTTATATGATTCATTTGTAGTAATGTCTCTTTGAAATGCAAAAGTACAAAAAATCCCTCGTATTACCAATATTTTTGCTTTTTTTTGTACCTTTGCACCGAAAAAATAGCATTC
>JAFZNI010000030.1 GCA_017551005.1 Prevotella sp. | reverse complement strand
GAACATGCGCGACATTGGTTATCATTTCCCTGACACCTCAGAAGAGACCGACGGCATGGACAGTAAGATTATCCTTCGCAAGACCATCGACCTCATTGCCACCAAGGGCTACCGTCTGGTAAACATCGATGCCACCATCTGTGCCGAGCGGCCTAAGATGAATCCCCATATCCCCGCTATGAAGGCGTGTATGGCACAAATCATTGGCTGTGATACCGATGATATCTCCATCAAGGCCACGACGACGGAGAAACTTGGCTTTACAGGGCGAGAAGAAGGTATCTCCGCCTATGCCGTCGTCCTCATAGCGTCCGACAGTTAGAGTGATTGACAGATGGAAAGATAGATTAGAACCCTCAAAACAAACGAGATATGAAAAAGTACCTAATAACAATCATGACCATGTTCTTGCCGCTAATGGCAAGTGCCGACGTGGAAATCAACGAGACAAACTTCCCTGATGAGGCCTTCCGAAACTATCTGCTGAGTAAGGATTTTGGAAGTGATAAGGTCATCACCGATGAGGAGTTGCAGGAAATCACGGATTTTTCCATCTATCAATGTGAAGCAGAGAGTCTAAAAGGTATAGAGTATCTCACCAACCTGATTTACCTGACTGCTAAAGAGTGTAAGTTAAAGGAACTTGACTTGTCGGCGAACACCAAATTGAGGGAGTTGAATTGCAATTATAATCAGCTTACATCTCTGAATGTGTCAGGATGTACAGATCTTGTGAAATTGAGTGCCGAAGGCAATCAGTTGGCTGCGATCGACCTGTCAAAGAACACCAAACTTGAGACAGTCTATATTTCCAAAAACCTCCTCACTACTCTTGACCTGAGTCAGAACGTGAACCTGAAGGTTCTCTACTGCAATACAAACCAATTTACTACGATAGATTTGCGCTTCTGTGGTGAGTTAAATGAACTGTATTGCCAAGGCAACCAGATTACTGCTCTCGAACTCTCCGACAATACCCGATTGACCATTCTCAACTGTATTGACAACCAGTTGGCACGTTTGAGTGTAAGGACCAATAACGCCCTGAAGAAGTTGGCATGTAACGACAACCAACTGACGGAACTTGACGTGTCGGATAATCCGGCATTGATTACTTTGGAGTGTGGTGGTAATCAGTTGACATCTTTGGACGTGTCGAATCTTAAAGGACTTGCAGCCTTTACCTGTTTCGAAAATCAACTGACCTCTCTTGATGTGTCAAATTGCAAGGATCTTTATTATCTCAGTTGCTATGGCAACAAGATTGTAGGCAAAGAGATGGATAACCTGATTGCGGAACTTCCCGAAAACCCGATACCGCCATTCGGTAGTGAGGCAGGCGTGTTCAGGGTTCTTAAATTGCCTGGCGACGGCAATGTCTGCACTTCAGGACAGGCATCTGCAGCAATAGAACGCGGATGGACACCCTATTTTACTGATCATAAAGACATGGACGATAGAGACGTGTGGCTGAAATATGCCCCCTCGTTCCCGACGGTCAGTGGCGGTGCAGGAACAAAGGAGAACCCGTATCTCTTGAAGACTCCAGAAGACCTCGACAAGTTTGCTGCCGATGTGAAAAGTGGCTTGAGGTATATAAATACCTATTTCAGCATAGACAACGACATCGATTATGCCGGCAGTGAATTCTCTTCTATTGGTGATGAGTACGGTCGTGTTTTCAGTGGCATATTCGACGGTCGTGGTCATGTCATTAGCAACATGAAATGCAGTTCTGGTCTGTTTGCTTCTACAGACGGGGCAGAGATCATGAATGTCACCCTTGGTGAACGCTGTGAATTCGGCACGGGTGGTATTGTTGCAACATGTGCAGGTGGCAGTATCACAGGGTGTGTCAGTTATGCGCAGGTAGACTCAAAGACATTAAATGGTACGGGCGGCATAGTTGGCAAGATAGGCAATTATTATGACGAGAGAGTTACCACCATCACCTCCTGCCAGCACTATGGTAAGGTGAGTGGTTCTTATTATACAGGAGGTGTTGTAGGCTCAATTGCTGGTATCGCTGTCTTGAGCGAATGCGTCAACGAAGGAGTTGTCACGGGAACCTCCATTGGAACGGGTGGCATTGTAGGATCGGCAAGCGATCATACCACGATTACCAAGTGTGTCAATCGCGGAACCGTTGAAGGTGGTACAGCCGAGTATATGGGCAGCCATCGCAATCAGACCGGCGGTATTGCGGGGGTCAGTTATGGTACGGTCAGTAATTGCGACAATGAGGATATGGTAAGAGGCAATTATAGCATAGGCGGTATTGTAGGCCAGAATGAGGGTGTCGTAGATCATTGCAACAATAAGGCTGACATAGAGGCCGAAGGAGGAATCGTCGGTTTAAACTTTGGCACGATTAGCAATTGTCGTAACACCGGTAATGTCATCATTGAGGGCAACGTCACAGGAGCCATCGTTGGCGGTGGTAACAGCGAGAATCTCATTGACAATTACTACACAGAGAATGTCATCACGAGTGGATACGACTCCAAGAGGTATAGTGGAGCCGTCAGTCGTGGCGTTTATGATGGCTCCAGTTATCCTTACGACGTTGCAGAAAACAACGGAGCCGTACTCGGGAATGTTACGCTTGATGCCCAGCAGCAGGGCGATGACTTCTGGACGACCTTCTTCAAGAACGGCGGCAACTACCAGGCAGATGAGAATACCAAGGTCTATACGGCAAAGATGGTTTCAGAGAAAGTTGATGGCACTGTCAGGCGTACCCTGTTGCTGAAGGAAGTGCCTGACAGAATCATTCTCGGCAAGTCCAGTACTGATTACGGTGTCCTGCTCAAGTCAACCAAGGATAAGATCATGCTTACCTATACTGCAGAGGCAGGGAGTGCAGACGCATATAAAGACAACGTCCTGAGTGGTGCCGACTATCCTCGCTACAAGTCCACGTATGAAACCTGTTTATTGTTGACCACAGGAGAAGAGTTTGGATTCAGTCTGCTCGATGGTGAAGAACTGCCAGCAAACACAGCATTTGTGGACGATGCGGGTTCCTCGATATTCGTTTATATCAGAGAACCGATAATGGGTGACGTCACTGGCGATGGCGTGGCTGATGCTGCTGATATAGTCATGATCCTTACGGACTTCATCATTGGTAAAAAACCCTTATCCGACAATCCCGCTGCCGATGTTAACGGCGATGGCGTAGTGGATGTTTCCGATATCGTCATGCTGATAGCATTGATACGGTGACTCTCGCGGGCCTACAGCGCTTCGATGTAATCGTAGAGTTTCTTGTAGAAGGGGTGGCGCGTGAGGGTAGAGGCATCGCCGAGGATGATGACCTTCATACGGGCACGGGTGATGGCGACATTCATACGGCGTAGGTCGCGGAGGAAACCGATCTGT
>JAFZNI010000273.1 GCA_017551005.1 Prevotella sp. | reverse complement strand
TTCAACACTTTTTGATGGTTCAACATACAATTTCTTTTTCCCTCTCGTTAAGTCAACCATGCTTCACAGTCGTCGCCCGTTGTCAACTCCGTCCGCATCGTGACTTTCGCCGAATCCGTCCGCTTCGTTTTGTCACTCCTTACGCCTCATCGTAACCCTTTGTCAACCGAGTCCGCAAAGTGACGAATTTGAAGCCCCGTAAATTCCTCGCGGTAGAAATACGTTGCAAAAATATACTGAAATTCGGTAACCACCAAATTCCAACCATCAAGTGTTAAAAATAAAAAGTGTCTGAAAATAAGCGTTTTACAAATAGATGGTATTGGATATTTATGGTTATTCGTACCCTTTTAGATACATCCCTCGAAAGCACATGATCCTATACTCATCACGCTGTTGGGGATGGTTATAGAGGTCAGGCCACTGCATCCTTGGAAAGCGTAGTGTTGTATGCCTCTCACGGTCTTAGGGATTGTCGTATTTTGGCAACCGACAATCAGAGTGCTGGATGCCATTTCAATAATAGCATTGCAGTTGTCGCGTGAGTCATACTTCGTGTTTCCGGATTCCACTTTGATCGAGGTCAGGCCACTGCAATCCTGGAAAGCACCTAATTCTATACTTGTCACGCTCTTGGGAATGGCAATCGAGGTCAGACCGCTGCAACTACGGAAAGCACATGATCCTATACTCGTCAGGCTGTTGGGGAGGGTGATGGAGGTCAGGCCGCTACAATCCTGGAAAGCCCAACCGCCGATGGCGGTCAAACCGTCGGGGATAGTGATGGAAGTCAGACCGCTACAGCCTGCGAAAGCACCATTGACGATGGCGGTCACGCCGTCGGGGATGGTATATGCAGTTTCTGGCCTGCCAAGGGGATAGGTTATAAACGTCGTCCCGTCCTTGCTCAACAGCACGCCATCCACACTCTTGTAGGATATACTGGCTTCATCCACCATAAAAGAAGTCAGACCGATGCAACTATCGAAAGCATAATCGCCGATGGAGGTCACGCTGCCAGGGATAGTAAACGAAGTCAGACCGCTGCACCAACAGAAAGCAAATTCGCCAATGGAGGTTACGCTGTTGGGGATGGTGATGGATGTCAGGCCACTGCAACTATCGAAAGCCCACTCGCCGATGGAGGTCACACTATTGGGAATAGTAATTGAAGTCAGGATGCTACAACCAGAGAATGCACTATTGCCGATGGAGGTCACGTTGTAAACATCGTTATTGTATGGGATAGATTCTGGTATAATTATATCACCCCAATATCCGCTCGGGCCCTTTGTCACTTCGGCTGTCTTTGCCTCACTGTCTAAGTTGTAATAGATACCATCAACCTCCACGGCATCCTGTGCGCTTGCCAGCATCGGCAAGAGCATCATTGCGATAGTAAATAATACCTTTTTCATTGTTATCTCGTTTTTAATTATTTCTTTGGATTGCTGTTTCGGCTACAAAGATACAAACTTTCCGCGAGACCACAAAGAAATGCCTGTAACTTTTTATTTCTTCTTGCACTTGTCGAGCCACTCCTTGAGGGCGTAGCGGGGGATGCCGCGCTTGATGGCAGCATTGAGTTCGCCGCGGGCCTCATCCATACGGAAGAGGGTGATGAGGATGTCGGCCTTAGAGACGACGAAACCCTCGTTGAGGGGCTTGCGACGGATGGCCTCGTCCCAATCGTAGAGCGCGATGTCGTAGAGTTTCTGCTCCGTCTCGAAGGCGGCGCGGGCGGCGTAGGCATCGGCAGAGTCAGGGAACATCTGCACGATGCGGTTGAGTTCGTCGAAAGTCTCTGTCTTGCGCCCCATCTTCTGCAGCACGTGGGCCAGTCCGAGGCGAGCCTCGAAGTGGCGGGGCTGCAGGCGCAGGAACGACTCATAATCGACACGAGCCAGATCGTAGTGGTGCTGCTGCATGTGGACGTAGGCACGGAAATAGAGGGCGGCAAGGTTCCGCTCGTCGACGTGTAGTATTTTGCCGTACTCCGCCAGGGCATAGTCCCACTGCTCCAAATTGATGTTGGCCTCAGCCTTCAGCAGGTGGAGGTCGAGGTTGTTAGGGTCGCGCCCTATCTTGGCATTGAGCACTTCGAGGCTGTCGCGCCACTGCTGCCTCGTCTGCGCCGAGGCAGAATGAGGAATGAGAAAGGCTGCGATTAAGAGAGAGCAAAGCCAAGCGTGCACCCGCATCATCCGCCTATAGAAGAAATCAACATTTCTCACTTCTCATTTCTCATTTATATAATTCACTATCCACTCTCCTACCTCGCGGGTGCCGTAGTGGGCACCGCCCTCGACCTGAATCTCCGGGGTACGGACATTGGCATCAAGCGAGGCATTGACGGCCTCGCGTACGAGGGCACCCTCCTTCTGGAGTCCGAAATGCTCCAAGAGCATAGCGGCAGAGAGAATCTGAGCCAGAGGATTGGCAATGTTCTGTCCCGCAGCCTGCGGCCAGGAGCCGTGCACAGGCTCGAAGAGCGGCGTGTGCTCACCCAAGGAAGAAGAAGGTTGGAGTCCCATCGAACCCGTGATACAAGATGTCTCGTCGGTGAGGATGTCGCCGAAGGTGTTCTCGGTGACAATCACATCGAAGAAACGGGGTTCGGTGAGTACGCGCATCGAGGCATTATCGATAAACATATAGTCGGTTTGCACCTCTGGATACTGCGGTTCTATCTCCTTGGCTATCTGGCGCCACAGGCGTGAGGATGCCAGCACGTTGGCCTTGTCGACAACAGTCAGGTGCTTGTTGCGTTTCATCGCCATTTCAAAGCCCAGTCTGACAATGCGCTCAATTTCAGGACGGGTATAGATGTCTGTGTCGTAGGCCTTGTCATTATCCTGGTACTTCTCACCGAAATACATGCCGCCAGTGAGTTCGCGCAGCACCACAAAATCGGCCCCACGAATCAGTTCATCCTTCAGCGGTGACTTATGCAGCAGACAATCGAACGTTGCCACAGGACGGACGTTGGCAAAAAGTCCCAGTTTCTTACGCATCGCCAACAGACCAGTCTCAGGCCGTATCTTCGCCGTGGGGTCGTTGTCGTACTTCAGGTCACCGACGGCAGCAAACAGTACCGCATCGGCGCGCATGCACACCTCGTGGGTGCTGTCAGGATAAGGATCGCCCACCTCGTCGATGGCGTGCGCCCCGCAGATAGCCTCATCATATTCAAACTGGTGCCCGCACTTCCTGGCTATCGCATTGAGCACGGCCACACCCTGTTTCATAATCTCCGGCCCGATACCGTCACCGGCCAGAATCACAATCTTTAACTTCATAGTTCGTTATCTTGTTCGTTTTCAATAATGTTCAGCATCTTGAATGTGGCCTTGATGGCGGCTTCCGTCTGGTCGGCATCGAGTCCACGAGTGCGGAGCAGACGTCCGTTGTCATTCCACGTGATGACGGTCTGCACCAAGGCATCGGTACGTCCACCGGGAGGGATGGTGACGGCATAGTTGGCCAGAATGGGGAACGTGCGGTCGAGATACTTCTTATAGATGTATCGCAACGATTTCACGAAAGCATCATACTGACCGTCGCCCGTAGCACTGGCCTCGTACTGCTGTCCGTTGATCTCCACCTTGATATTCGCACCGGGCTTCAGACCGTAGGCCGTCGACACCACGTAACTCACGAGTTTTACCTTGTCCTCGGGGGCATCGTGCTTCAGCACGTCGCTGACGATGAAAGGCAGGTCTTCCTGCGTCACACGCTCCTTCTTATCGCCGAGTTCGGTGATGCGCTGGGTGACGCGGCGCGTCTGCTCAGGCGTGAGTTCGAGACCCAGTTCCTCCAGGTTCTTGGCAATATTCGCCTTGCCGCTGTTCTTGCCGAGGGCATATTCGCGCCGCCGTCCGAAACGTTCCGGCACGAGAGCATTCTGATAGAGTCCGCTCTTCTTGTCACCGTCGGCATGCACACCCGCCACCTGCGTAAACACGTTGTCGCCAATGATAGGCTGGTTGGGAGCCACCGCGATGCCGCTGTAACTCTCCACCAGACGGGAGATATCGTTGAGTTTGTTCTCCTGGATATTCGTACGGGCATTGAAGTGATCCTTGAGAATCACATGCACACTCGACAGCGGGGCATTGCCGCAACGCTCTCCCAACCCGTTCACCGTCACATGCAGTCCCTTGGCACCGCTCAGCACAGCGGCGAGGGAATTAGACACAGCCAGGTCGTAGTCGTTGTGGGCATGGAAATCGAAGTGGGTGTCGGGGTAGCGCTTCACCATCTTCCGGAAGTACTCGATGCACTGCAGGGGATTCATGATGCCCAAGGTATCCGGCAGCATAAACCGACGGATACCGCTGTCGCAGAGGGCATCCATCAACTGATAGACGTAGAAGGGCGAATCCTTCATGCCGTCCGACCAGTCTTCCAAGTAGAGGTTCACCGTGATGCCTTTCTCGTGAGCATATTTCACTTCCCTGCGAATAGCCTCGATATGTTCCTCGGGCGTCTTCTGGAGTTGTTGGGTACAGTGCCTCAACGATCCCTTCGCCAGGAGGTTCATCGTCTTGCCACCACAATCGGCAATCCAGTCGATACTCAGTCCGCCATCAACAAAGCCAAGCACTTCCACGCGCTCCAACTTATCTATCTTCTCCGCATAGCGACAAATCATACCAACAGCCTCTTTCTCCCCTTCCGAGACCCGTGCCGAGGCTACCTCGATACGATCCACGTTGAGGTCGTTTAATAGCATACGGGCTATCATCAGTTTCTCGTGCGGCAGGAAAGAGACACCACTGGTCTGTTCACCGTCACGCAGCGTCGAGTCCATAATCTCCACGAAGGGCTGGATGCGCTGGTACTTGCTTACTTGTTCTGCTGTTCCCATTGTTCTGTCTTGTTTTGATTCTGCACCAGGAAGTCGATGTCGTCGAGCCCGTTCATCAGACAATGCTTCTTGTAGCCGTTGATGTCGAAGTGCTCACTACGACCTGTGGCGAGGTTCGTCACCGTCTGATTGGGGAGGTCGACACAAACCGGAGATTCCGGATTCTCCCGGATCGTTCGGAAGAGTTCTGCGAGGAAGTCCTCGCTCACCTGTACCGGAAGCACGAAATTATTCAGTTCATTGTTCTTGTGGATATCGGCGAAGAAACTGCTGATGACCACACGGAAGCCATAGCCCGCGATAGCCCATGCCGCATGTTCACGACTGGAACCGCTACCGAAGTTCTTGCCCACCACGAGGATGCAGCCGCCATAGGTGGGATCATTCAACACAAAGTCCTTGTTGGGAGTGCCGTCGGCATTATAGCGCCAGTCGCGGAAGAGGTTGTCACCGAAGAAACCCAACTCGCGAGTGGTGGCTTTCAGAAACCGGGCAGGGATAATCTGGTCTGTATCCACGTTCTCCAAAGGGAGAGGGACACAAGTAGATGTTATGATGTCAAACTTTTGTTTCATAATAGTTTTCTTGGATCAGTGATGACACCTGTGACGGCGGCAGCGGCGGCAGTAAGCGGCGATGCCAGAATGGTACGCGCCCCAGGCCCTTGACGACCTTCGAAATTACGGTTAGAGGTAGAGACGGCAAGTTTACCGGCAGGTATCTTATCGTCGTTCATGGCAAGGCAGGCCGAACAACCTGGCTGACGGATCTCAAAGCCTGCATCCGCGAGGATCTTGTCAAGTCCCTCCTGACGAATCTGAGCGTCCACAGCCCACGAGCCAGGCACCAGCCAGGCCACGACGTTTTTCGCTTTCTGACGACCCTTCACCAACGAGGCAAAGGCTCGGAAGTCCTCGATGCGTCCGTTGGTACAGGCCCCGAGGAAGACATAATCCACCTTCTTGCCCAGCAGTTTCTCGCCAGCCTTGAAACCCATATACTGGAGTGCTTTCTCCTGACTACTGACTCCTGACTCCTGACTACATATTGGAATCGCTTCCGTGATACCGATGCCCATGCCGGGATTTGTGCCATAGGTGATGCGCGGCTCAATGTCTGCCGCATCGAAGGTCAGTTCCTTGTCGAACACCGCATCGTCGCCGCTCTTCAAGGTCTTCCAATAGGCGACGGCCCTCTCCCACTCTTCACCCTTCGGGGCAAACTCCCTACCTTTTATATAATTAAAGGTGGTCTCGTCAGGAGCAATCATACCACCCCGCGCACCCATCTCTATCGAGAGGTTGCAGAGCGTCAGGCGGCCTTCCATTGATAATGCGGTGATGACATCACCGGCATACTCTACAAAATAGCCTGTGGCCCCGGAGGTCGTGAGTTTTGCCATCAGATAGAGTGCCACATCCTTGGCCGTCACACCCTTTCCAAGTGTGCCGTTGATGGTAATCCGCATCGACTTCGGTTTCTGTTGGAGGATGCACTGCGACGCCAGCACCATCTCCACCTCCGAGGTGCCGATGCCGAAGGCCACAGCCCCCATTGCCCCGTGCGTAGAGGTATGCGAGTCGCCACAGACGATGGTCATCCCCGGCAGCGAGAGTCCCTTCTCAGGCCCCACCACGTGGATGATGCCATTATCCTTCGACATCATGCCATAGTGCGTCAGGCCGAACTCCTTGGCATTACGCTCCAAGGCATCCACCTGCGCCTTCGACACAGGGTCTGCGATGGGCTTGTCCTGATCGTGCGTCGGTGTATTATGATCCGGCATACAATAGATCTGCTGGGGTCGGAAACACTTCAGACCTCTCGCCCGCATATCGTCGAAGGCCTGCGGTGTCGTCACCTCGTGACAGTACAGACGGTCAATATACAACTGCGTCGGTCCGTCGTCCACCACCTGCACCACGTGCCTGTCCCATATCTTGTCAAAAAGAGTATTCATAACTTCTCTCCTTACTCCTCAACTCCTTACTCCTTCACCTTAAACTTATTGATACAGTCGATATATGCCTCCACCGATGCCGTCACGATATCGGTATCGGCACCGAAGCCATAGTAGAGTGAGCCGTCGTACTCCACCTGCATGTGTACCTTACCCACATCGTCGGAACCCTTCGAGATAGCCTGAATGGTAAACTCCTTCAGCGTCATCGTCTTCATAATGATCTTCTTCAGTGCCTTGATGGCTGCATCCACAGGACCGTTACCAGAGGCAGCCGCCTCGAACTTCTGTCCGCTGATGTCGAGTCCGATACTGGCCACGCTCTTCACACCCTTGCCGGTAGTCACCTGCAGGAAATCGAGTTTGACGGCACGGGTATCCGACGTATCGGCGCCAGCCAACATCAGCACGTCGGCATCGCCCACCTCCTTCTTCTGGTCTGCCAGCACCAGGAACTTCTCATAGATCTTATCCAGTTTCTGATCGTCCAGATCCACGCCGTTCATGTGCAGACGATGCTTCAATGCAGCCCTTCCGCTACGTGCCGTCAACAGGATGCTGTTGTCGTCGATACCCACATCCTTCGGATCCATAATCTCGTATGTATGCACATTCTTCAGCACGCCATCCTGATGGATGCCGGAGGAATGCGCAAAGGCATTACGTCCTACAATGGCCTTATTCGGCTGTACGGGCATATTCATCAACGAAGACACCATACGACTCGTGGGATAGATCTTCGTGGTGTTGATGTTCGTATCAATACCGAGGTTCTTGTGACACTTCAGGATCATGGCGATCTCCTCCAATGAGGTGTTGCCTGCCCGCTCACCGATGCCGTTGATGGTCACCTCCACCTGTCGGGCTCCAGCCATCACACCGTTGAAGGTGTTAGCCGTCGCCATGCCCAGGTCATTGTGACAATGGGTGGAGATGATGGCCTTGTCGATATTATCGACATGCTCCATCAGGTACTTGATCTTCTCGAAATACTCCTGCGGCAGACAATAGCCCGTGGTGTCGGGGATGTTTACTACAGTAGCACCAGCCTTAATCACGGCCTCTACCACCTGCGCCAGATACTCGTTGTCGGTGCGCCCGGCATCTTCACAGTAGAATTCCACGTCATCTACAAACCGCTTGGCATATTTCGTGGCAGCCACGGCCTGTTCGAGGATATGTTCACGGTCAGAGTTGAACTTATACAGGATATGTTCATCACTGGTACCAATACCCGTATGGATGCGCTTATGCTTGGCATACTGCAACGCCTCGAAGGCCACGTCGATGTCGTGCTCCACGGCTCGTGTCAGCGCACAGATGACCGGCCACGTCACAGTCTTCGAGATCTCTATCACCGAGTGGAAGTCACCCGGACTCGATACGGGGAATCCCGCCTCAATCACATCCACGCCGAGTTGTTCCAGGGCTTTCGCCACCTGAATCTTCTCTACCGTGTTCAACTGGCATCCGGGCACCTGTTCACCGTCCCGGAGCGTTGTGTCGAAAATATACAACCTATCGTCCATATTATATAATTTGAAAAGCCCTCCACACTCAGAAGTGAGAAGGGCTCTATATCGTTTCGTTTGCTTACACCTTATTAATATATATACACCTTGTCACTTCCGACTGCTCCCTGCAGTCGAATAATAATAAGGCCGTTAAGTAGATTCTTACTCATCTTTTTCTATGCTTTCGTTTGAAATCGGGTGCAAAGTTATACTATTTCTGCCAAACCAGCAAACATTTTGTCACTTTTTTAAGCAAACACGCAACAAATTCACACTTTTTCAGCCTAATTCGTACACTTCGCTGGGCATTTTCCGCTTCAACACATCCAGTTCGATGTCCTTCCCCGCAATGATGCCGTACGAGCGCAACGTGGCGTCCACCGTCTTACGGGCCAGTTCCGGGTGGTTGTTCTCCTCACTCAGATGACACAGCCAGACGTGCTTGAGTTTCTCCGTCATATTCTCCGCCAGCACCCTGCCGCACTCCGTGTTCGACAGATGACCGATGTCGCTGGCGATACGCTCTTTCAGATACTGCGGGTACGGCCCGTTCTTCAGCATCTCCACATCGTGATTGGCCTCAATTACCAGGTAGTCGGCAGCCCCGATACGCGCCTTCATCTCGTCGGTCACACTGCCCACATCCGTCATCAACACGAAGGTCACTCCCCCAGCCTCAATCTGGAAGCCCACGTTCTCGTTGGCATCGTGCGGCACGGTGAATGGGGTCACAGTAAAGTCGCCCAACTGCATCGTCAGCCCAGGCTCCACAAACCGCTTCTGTTCGTCGGCCACTTTCCGTTGTACACAATAGTTATGGTCGATGCCCTGATGAACCTTCTCAGTGGCATAGACCGGCACATGATAGTCGTAACTGAAAGAACCCACCGACTTGATATGGTCTGCATGGTCATGCGTCACAAGCACGCGCTGCACCGAACCGAGGCTGATGCCGTAGTCCCTGGCGTACTTTTTCAACGTTCTTATTCCGACTCCAATATCTATCAACAATCCGTCTGTCGCAGTGCCTAAGTAATAGCAATTACCGCTGCTACCGCTTCCAAACGATATAAATCTCAGCATTTTAATGTTATTATTTTGTGCAAAAGTACGCAAAAAAAGCATCACAGCCAAAGAAACGGCCCACGAAATGTATCTTTTTTTATTATTTAATGATTGTTTACAGATATATTTCGTATCTTTGCGGTCAGTATTCATTATTAAAAAACAAACTTATGAAAAAATTATTTGTTTTGCTATTTCTTGCAGCAAGTGCAAGTGCAGCGATGGCTCAAAGCCAAATAGTATTTAGTGGCAGTAGTAGTTTCAGAGCCACTTTACCAGAATTCTCATACAACGGAAAGGCTCAGATTTTCACTAAAGGCGATCTGGATGAAAATGGAAAACAGACATTTACCTTTTACAGCGACGACTTCACGAAACAGCGTGAACTGACTATTAACCCCGTAGAATATGAATACTATAGCAAATACGAGGAGCGTGTTTGGGAAGGTGGAGGTACGCGTGGATATACAGGCGAATGGCAGGTGATCAATGAGGACAGGGGGAAATCCTACTCCGGATTGTTTTCTATGGAACTTAATGATTTCGACCAAGGTTGTGCTGAATTCGGTAATATCTATATCTCGCAGACCATGTTTAACTCAGATGACAAATACGAATACCTCATGCCGATCATAACTACTGAAAGTGGAATTGACCAAGAAGATAGAGACGGTGATGGGGTTGCAGACGTTAGAATTACTTGGACAAGTGCCGTTTTGACAGGTGTTCAGGTAGTTTCCGAAACAGGAGCCGTGCTTCAAACCATCAATTTCCCAGATGGCTTCAAATCAGGAAGTAGTTCAAAGAATGACATAGATTTGATAAAGATAAACGGTAAATTATATCTTAGTTTTGGTGGATATGATGCTAATGGTTCCAAGGCCACTCTGCTCTGTTCAATCGGCACTGTTTCATCAGGCGGCGCCTCTGCCAGAAGCAATGGCGATGTGAATGGCGACGGCGTGGTGAATGCCGCTGATGTCGTAAAGGTCGTGGACATCATCTCTGGCAATTAAGCACGTATCCATGATAAATCAAAAGAATAAATTACAATCCCCGAAAGCCTTCCGACTTTCGGGGTTTTCTTAGAGTAGTGGGCCTCTGCCCATGCAACTCGTGGTTGTGATAGCCGTCAGGAAGGCTGTGAGTGCGGCTACTATCACCTTCACCGCAATCTCAATAAATCCCTTTTTCCGGCTCAGTCCGAAATTTGGCCTCGCACACACTCAGACTTCACGTACCTTATATATAATATATAATAGTATTAATATATATTAACATTATTACTTGTCTGCAACTATGCTTTTTTCTTAAATCGACGTTTCGACGCTTTTTTCCGATTTTATTTGCATAATTCAGAGACAGTCACCAAGGAAATTACTATTAGTGGTAATAGTGGGGAAGGCTGTGTCGTTCCTGGTGACCTAAATGGAGACGGTATTATCAATAACGTTAAAGAATAATAAAAGAGATTTGGTTATCGAGAGAAACGGCGTTTTTGTCGATAAAGTGAGAAAACAGGTTTGTGGGAATTACAAAAAAGTTGTACCTTCGCGTCGTCAAAATGTCTAACCTTATACGGGGAGACTATGGCAAACATTAAATTAACTTATTTTCTGTTATGGCAAAGAAGAAAAAGAATACAGGAGAGGAGAATATGGATATAAGGTCTATGATTCGAGATATTCGAGGGCAGCAGGTGATGCTCGATAGTGATTTGGCGATGTTGTATGGAGTTAAGACAAGTGCACTCAACCAGGCAGTCAAACGTAATATTGGTCGATTCCCCGATGACTTCATGTTCCAGTTGACAAAAAGTGAACTTGGACTTTTGAAATCACAAATTGTTATATCCAAATCAGTTGAAAGCCAGCAAGATAAAGTTTTGATATCACAAATTGTGACATCAAAACCTATTGAAAGACGTGGAGGAACACAGAAACCACCTTATGCATTTACCCGAAATGGCATTGGAATGCTCAGTAGCGTTCTTAGGTCAGAGACTGCCGTTGGTGTCAACATTCTCATTATGCGTGCTTTCACCTCGATTCCTCAGATTGTGAACCAGAATGTGCAGATGGTTCAGCGAATCTTCAATATCGAGCAGCACCAGATGGAGACAGACGAGAAGATTGAACTGATTCTTAATAAGATAGAGGAGATTGCTCCTAAACAACTGCCAGAGCAGATTTTCGCCACGGGTTGCGTTTGGGATGCCTGGGAATATGTATCGAATCTGGTGAGGAGTGCCGAAAAGAGAATTATACTGATAGACAACTTCGTAGACGATCGGGTACTGTCGATGCTGTCGAAACGTGCTGATGGTGTGTCCGCTACGATACATACCCGCTATAATGAGTCATTCCAGACAGATTTGAAGAAGCACAACGAGCAATATCCAGTTATCAGTTTTGTTCAGTTGCCTCATAAAAACCACGATAGATTCCTCATCATAGATGAAAAGGTTTATTTCTTGGGGGCCAGTTTGAAGGATATGGGCGCAGGTCTCTGTGCCGTTATGGAAATGAAAGCGAAACCAAAGGATATTTTGAGTCTGTTAAAATAGATAGCATCAGATAAAGAGAAGTTTAACTTAATCTACAGCCACAACCTACCCTGCTGCGACAGCACAGCAGTTTTCTTTTATTACGTACATACGTACGTACATTTATCATTAAAATAAAAAAAGAATACGAAGCAAGACAAAAGTTTTTCAGGCTTTTTTGATTTATTAGAACGGTAGGCCGACGGCGAAGTGGAAGGCGAGGTCGCGACGGAGACGGGGATGGATGATGGGGAAATGCTCTTCATCGTCAATCTCAAAGGCGGGATTGACAGCCTTCATACCCAAGTCGAAGCGAATGATGAAATAGTCGAAGTTCAGACGCAGGCCCATACCATAACTGACAGCCATATCTTTCAGGATGCGACGCAACTGAAACTGTCCGCCAGGTTGTCCGGAATAGTCACGCAGCGTCCAGATATTACCCGCATCGACAAACAGCGCACCGCCGAACTTCCAAAACAGGTGGGTACGGTATTCCAGGTTCAGGTCGAGTTTCAGGTCACCGGTCTGGGTGATGAAGTTGATGTTGCCATCCTTATCGCGGTAGCGTCCTGGGCCGAGACTTCTGACACTCCATCCGCGCACACTGTTGGCACCGCCGGAGAAGTAACGCTTCTCGAAGGGCAGTATGGTGCTGTTGCCGTAGGGATAGGCAATGCCGAGGCCCACATGGAATACCAACTGGCTGTTGTAGTACGACAGGATCTGCTGGGTAAAGTCCACGTCGCCCTTCACATACTGAGCGTAGGCAATGTTGAAGACACGGTAATGCCCGTCGCCATCGCGCTCCGCCCCAAACACCTTGCTGCCAAGACTGAGCAGGTTGCCCGCCGTCTCGATATTGGCCTTGATAGCCACCGTACCGTTGTTGTAACTGTAACCAAAGCCCGTCTTCATAATAAAGAGATCTTCGTAGTTGTATCGCAGGATGGCGTTGTAGTTACTGGTGTTCTCTAAATACTCTCTCTTGAAGGTCTCGCTAATCCAAGGCATAAACACATAGTTCAGGTCGATAAGGTCGAACTGGTACTGGTCGTGATGGCGCTGCGGTTTCCAACGGTAATGCCAGCCTGCGGAAAGCACCTGACGGTGGAACTCCGGACGGTTCTGTGCATCGTAGAGCAGCGATACCTCACTGGTAGCGATGGTGCGGCGACGCATATCACGGCTCAGGAAGGGCATAATGAAACGGGGGAAACGGAGTCGGCTCTCCACGCTGTACTCGATGAAGTCCTGATTGCTATATCCTTCCAAACCCTTGATGGCCTCGTATGCACCACGCAACTGCACGCTGAAAGTCTCTGAGCCCCGGAACAGGTTGCGGTTCTGGTAGGTGAGCGAGGCGGCAGCACCCAGGTCACCGGCAGTATTCGTACCCTCAGGTTGGAAACTGAGCGTCGAGGGTTTGTTGGTCTGCAACTGGATGAGGGCGTCGAGCAAAGCACTGTCGGGTTCCTGCTGGAAACTGATGTTCGTGTAACGCACGGCATCGAGGCGTCCAAAGTGGTTGTATGTGTTTTGCAGTCCTTCGGCGGAATAGGGCTTCCCCTCCTCCAAGAAAGTGTTCTCACGGAGTACATGCTGGCGCAGATGGATGACGGAATCCTGCGGGTCGCCACTGGCATAGGTGATTTTTCGGATACCGTAGCAGGTGTGCAGGGTGTCAGGGGAATTGTTGGTGCGATAGGGTCGCAACATAAGGGTGACATCGGCGAGGTGTTGCTCTTGCAGGGTGTCGACGCGATAACCGATATACTCCTTATGGAAACGGTAGTAGCCTCGATTCTGCAAGAGTTCCGTCAGTCGGGAGCGCTCTTGGTTCAGGGATTCCACATCGAGTTTCGTATTCTCCCGTAATTGGTGCTGGTCGTACTGCAACAGTCTGGCAATGGCGGAATCCTGTATCTCATAGTTTAACCGTCGTATATAATAAGGTGTGCCAGGGTGAAGCACGTAGATAGCATTGAGTTTCTTGCCTTTCGTATCGGCGAAAAGTTCCACCTGGGCATCGAGATAACCCTTGTTCTGCAAGGCCTTTTGGAGGTTTTCGCACGAGAGCCGTGCCTGCAACGTGTCATAGATGACGGGGGCCTCACCCATAGATTTCAGCGTGCGGTTGATCCACTTGGTGCTGTCGTCACCTGCCATCGCATAGACACCGAGGGGAATCTTCACCGCCGAGAACCAGCGCGAGTTTCCTTTCTGGCGGACATAACTTTTCAGTTGTGTAGGATTGATGTCATGATACTTACCGTCTGCCACCACACTGACCTTGTTCAGCATCAGTTGTCCTTCTGGCAGATCACGCGATACTGAGCACGAACCCAACAAGAGTCCGGACAGGCAAGCCGTCAAAAGAGGAGAAAATCGGCGTATCGTCATCAATTATCTCGTAAATTAGTTGCAAAGATAGAAATAAATCTTTATCTTTGCAAACAAAACGGGAAAAAATGATTAGCAAGAACCAGATAAAGTATATCCGGCAACTGGAATTGAAGAAATATCGCCGACGCGAGAACGTATTCGTAGCCGAAGGCCCCAAAGTAGTTGGCGACTTGCTGCGACGCTATCAGCCCATTGCGGTCTATGCCACTTCCGAGTGGAGGCAGGAGACAGGAGACAGGAGTCTGGTAACGGAGATTTCTGATGACGAACTCCGTCGTATCAGTTTTCTCCAGCATCCCCAACAGGTGCTTGCCCTCTTCCCTATCCCCACTATCAATTATCCATTATCCATTATCCATTCTACACTCTCCCTTGCCCTCGACGGCATACAGGATCCAGGCAACCTCGGCACCATCATCCGCATTGCCGACTGGTTCGGCATCGGCACCATCTATTGCAGCGAAGATACTGCCGATGCCTACAACCCGAAGGTGGTGCAGGCCACGATGGGGAGTATCGCACATGTGAACATCGTCTATACAGACCTTCTGAAACTCTTCGACAGTCTGCCACCCTCCTACCCCGTCTATGGCACCCTGCTCGATGGTGAAGATATCTACCAGCAGCCGCTTTCTAATGAGGGCATCATCGTGATGGGAAATGAGGGCAACGGCATCTCAGAAGCCATCCGGCAAAGGGTGAACCGCCGCCTGCTGATTCCCTGTTTCCGGAAGGGCGACACAGCAGAAAGCCTGAATGTAGCCATTGCCACCGCCATCACCTGTTCAGAGTTCAAAAGACGACAATAAAAGGGGAACCGATCTTCTCAGACAAGTTCCCCTCTAAAAATGGAAAATGATAAATATAGATTAAAATTACTAGTTATCGCCTGCAAAAATAGCAAAAACAACAATAATGCGCAAGTTTTTTGCGTAAAAAGAGTATTCCATTAAGTTATTTTTGTCATTTTAGAACACTTTAAGTTCATTATATATCCTCTGAACGGGCAATCCCATCACATTAAAGTAACTTCCGTTCAGCCCCGTCACACCGATATAGCCTATCCATTCCTGTATGCCATAGGCACCCGCCTTGTCGAGTGGTTTATAGGACTCCACATAGTAATCGATTTCCTCGGCAGTCAGTTCCTTGAAGGTCACATCGGTAGTCACGGCAAAACTCCGTTTCTTGTCCTTTGTCATCAGACAGACACCCGTAATCACCTGATGCGTCCTTCCGCTGAGTTCACGCAACATTCTGCGGGCATCGTCGAGGTCGGAGGGTTTCCCTAACACCTCATCACCCAGCACAACTACCGTATCGGCAGTGATAATCAGGTCGTTATCAGACATCATCTGTTGATAGGCTGCAGCCTTTTCCTCGGCGATATAAAGTGGAATATCTTCTGTCGGCAGTTCATCGGGATAGGACTCCTCGATGTCGGGCAGCACCTTCACCTCGTAGTCGAGATCAAGACCGCTCAGCAGTTCCTTCCGCCTCGGCGAATTACTCGCCAATATAATATGATAATTATCCATTATCCATTGTCCATTACCATCCGAAGGCTTTTGCGTTCATTACCCACTTGCCTTGGGCACGTAAGGTCTGTTCGATGACATCGCGCCCACAACCGTGTCCGCCAATCCTGTCACTCACATACAGACTCACCTCCTTGATTTCCGGACAGGCATCCTTCGGACAAACGGGGCACCCCACCCTGCGCATAATCTCCAAATCAGGAATGTCATCACCCATATACATCACTTCCTCGTCGCTCAGCCCGTATTTCTGAAGGAAAGCATCATAGGTGGCTATCTTCACGGCACAACCCAGGTAGATGTCCTCCACACCTAAGCCTTCGTAGCGCAGACGGATACTGTCGACCCTGGCACCAGAAAGCACCACAATGCGCAAGCCCAGTTTCATCGCCAACTGGATAGCATAGCCATCCTTGATATTCACCGTGCGCAAAGGGTCGCCATCAATCGAAAGACCAATCGTCTCACAACTCAGCACCCCGTCGATATCGAAGATAATCGCCTTGATTTTATTTAAGTCGTAATTAATCATTATTACCAATTATCAATTGTCAATTATCAATTAAAACTTGTTTAAATGTACGTTCTCCCACTTCAACCTGTCCTCCGCCTGCGGTTTCCGTTCATCAGTCCAGTGACCTACAGCGAGGATACAGAGACAGTTCATATTCTCAGGGATATCGAGAATGCCACGGATCACGGTGTCGGCAGAAGTCCCGTCATTCAGACCTCGTCCACGCATCTGGATCCAACAAGTACCTAATCCCAACTCCTCTGCCTGATACTGCATAGAGATAGCGGCGATAGAACCGTCCTCCACCCAGCAGTCGTTCTGTACAGGATCACCCAGCACCACGATGGCTACGGGAGCATCTTTTAAGAACTGGCTTCCCATATTCTTCGCATCAGCCAGTTTTTCCAGGTCGAGTTTGTCTTCCACCACCACAAACTGCCAGGCACGCTGGCTCTTCGAGGTGGGTGCCATCAGGGCAGCACGGAGTATCAATTTCAAATCGTCGGCATCGACTTCCTGTTCTGTAAACTTACGGTGGCTACGGCGCAACTGCACCAAATCTTTGAATTCTGTCATAGTGTATCTTAAATTTTTCGGCAAAGTTACGGATTTTTTTTGGTTGTTCCAAAATAATTCGTAAATTTGCGCTCAAATTACATTATCTTTGTAAGGTGAAAGGAATCAAGACCGTCATATACAGTCGTGCAGAGAAACTGCCGCAGGTGGAGGAAAGCAACTTCTTCCACAGCCGACAGTTATTCCTCATCAGTGCTGCCACACCCAAGATGAAACCTTATATGGTGGTCTGTTCCGATGAGTCGGGACGGGTGGTAAGCCAACTATTAGCAACGATCCGCTACCGCACTTCCTTTCTCCCACCGTTCTTCTTTATGCACTGTCGGGTGATGGGCGAAGGAACCTACGCTGAGAGTGACTACAAGAAGGATGATCTGTTCGGTGAAATGCTGACGGCGCTGACGAAGAAACTTAACAAAAGAAGTCTTTATATCGAGGTCAGTAACCTCAGTCAGAAGATGTTCGGTTTCCGGTACTTTCGCCACAATGACTATTTCCCCGTCCACTGGATGAGTATCCACAACTCGCTGCACAGCAAGACACCCGAGGAACGCATCACGGAGAAGATGATGCACCGCATCGAGATGGCCTACTCGCGTGGCGTGACTTGTCAGACTGTGGAGAGCGAGGAAGACCTGAAAGCCTTCAACAAACTGCTACGCCATCACCACTGGTTTAAGCCAAAGCGGTACATTCCTGACTGCCAGTTCTTTATCAAACTCCGAGAAAGCAACCGTTGCCAACTATTCGTCACGAAATACCGCAATCATGTCATTGGCTGTTCGGCCTGCGTCTATGGTGACGAGGATGCCGATCTCTGGTACTCTGCCTTCCGCCGCAAGACCTACTTGCCGCTGCATCCTGATGCCGTCACCATCTGGCACGCCATCAAGTATGCTCACGAACACGGCTACCAGCACATCAATTTCCTCGATGTTGGACTGCCGTTCCAGAAGAATTCATTCCGAGAATTTATCTTACGTTTTGGTGGCAAGCCCGTCAGCACCTTCCGTTGGTTCCGCTGCTCCATCCGCTGGATCAATTCCCTCCTCAAATGGATCTATAGAGATTAGCGCGAACCGATATACAGGAAGATTAAGCCGAGTAGCACCAATGCCAGATCGAAGGCCTTTGCCTTCAGGTTCTGCTCATGGAAGAACAACGCACCGAATCCGAAACTTACAATCACACTGCCCCGTCGTATCATCGACACAATCGATATCATCGCATCTGGCAGACTCAGCGAATAGAAATACAGGAAGTCGGCTGCGGAAAGAAACACACTCACGCCGAGGATAGACCATGACCAGTGGAACGGTGTCGTCTTTTCGTGCTTTGGCCACCATAGCAGCCACAGCATCACACCCATCATCACACACTGATAGATATTGTACCACGACTGCACCATCATACGGTCCAGTCCCACACCCCCACTCTCCACAGGCGCCATCAGGTACTTATCGTAGAGTCCGCTCACAGCCCCGAGTATCGCTGCACCCACAATCATATATATCCAGTGGTCGTGCTTGAAGTCTATGCCTTCCTTCTTGCCGCTCCGGCTCAGTAGCAGGAACGAGGCCACTGCTAAGAGCACACCCACCCACTGCCACATGTTGAGTCGTTCGCCAAACACCAGCAGGGCACCCACCAATACCATCACGGGGCGAGTGGCATTAATAGGTCCTACGATTGTCAGCGGCAAATGTTTCATGCCGAAATAACCAAGAATCCAACTCGACAGCACAATCAGTGCCTTTAACACGATATATTTGTGTTCCGCCCATGTCCAGTCGGGCAGACTCATCAGGATGTATGGCAGGAAGATCAGCGTCATGAATAGCGTGTTCAGAAACAGCACGGGAATCACTGCATTCCCCTTCAACGCCTGTTTCTTAAACGAGTCGTAGCAGCCCAGTAGCGCCGCCGACATAAATGCCAATATCAGCCACATAGTTTAATAGTCGATTTTTTCGAGGAAGAGGGCATTGCCAGGCATTGACTCGCCAGCCTCTGTGCGCCGTTTCCCCTCTATCACCTTGCAGAACTCCTCTATCGTAAGTCGTCCGCGCCCTACGTCAATCATCGTACCGACGACAGCACGCACCATATTGCGCAGGAACCGGTTGGCGGTAATTTCGAAATACCATGTCGTAGGCGATGTCTGCACCCACTCTGCCTTCGTCACCTGACAGAGCGTGGTCTTCACGTCGGCCCCGCTCTTACAGAAGGCCCCGAAGTCATCATAGCCCATAAGCCGCCGTCCCGCCTCATTCATCTTCGCAAAGTCCAGCGGATAGTGTATCTCGCAGGAATAGGCCCTCAGGAATGGGTTCTTGCAAGTGTGTATGTAATAATGATAGGTACGCAACTTCGCTGAAAAGCGGGCATGCATCTCGTCGCTCACCGCCTCCACCTTCTGCACGGCAATATCCTGCGGCAGCAGACGGTTCAATTTGTAGACTAACTGCCCACAATCCAACTCCTGACTCCTGAGATCAAAGTGCGCCACCATCATCCTGGCATGCACCCCCGCATCCGTACGCCCAGCGCCTGTCACACTGATTTCCTCACGCAACAGGGTTGACAGGGCCCATTCCAGTTTTTCCTGTACCGATACCCCGTTGGGCTGTATCTGCCATCCATGATACCGCGTCCCGTCGTAACTGAGAGTGATGAAGTATCTCATAATCAATAGACGCGAGGACCGAAGATAGCGGTACCGATGCGGACCATCGTCGTACCCGTTTCGAGGGCAACGGGATAGTCGTCACTCATCCCCCAGGAACGTTCACAGAAAGCGGGGTCATCGGCGAAATAATGAGCCTTTACCTCGTCGAAGAAATCACGGGCCGTCTGCATCTCACGACGGATCTGCTCCTTGTCGTCTACAAACGAAGCCATCATCATCAATCCACAGATACGGACATGCTCCATCTGGCGCCACTCACCATCCTCCAAGAGTTGGCGACAAGCCTCTAAGGTCAGCCCGTATTTCGTACTTTCCTCGGCAATATGCAGTTCAAGCAGCACATTGATGACCCGTCCGCACTTCTCTGCCTGCTTGTTGATTTCCCGAAGGAGTTTGATGGAGTCGACAGCCTCGACCATCGACACGTAAGGCGCAATATATTTCACCTTGTTGGTCTGCAAGTGTCCGATGAAGTGCCACTCAATATCCTTCGGCAACGACTCGTGCTTCTGGCGCAGTTCCTGTTCGTGGCTCTCGCCGAAGACACGCTGTCCCTCGGCATAGGCAGCCTCGATATACTCGTTGGGGTGGTACTTGGAAATTGCCACAAGGCGAACCCCCTGTGGCAATGTATCAAGCACCTCGTGCAGATGACCTTTAACGTCAAACATACTTATTGTTCCTTCTTGTTGTACTCGAAGACATCCATCGTGGTAGTCTCACTCATAGAGGCAATGACGTAGTCGATCATCGTACCCCCCATCACCTCGTCGACATTCTTCACGGCACCGTTGAACGAACCCGCATTAACGAGATAATAGATATTGGAACGACTCTCCTTGGCAGTCTTCTCATCAATGGTGATAAACTGGAGTTTGGCCTTGTACCACTTGTCAGCAGTGTCCTGTTCAGCGAAGAAGATTTCCTTGTAGTTGGCCTTCTTGATATCCACCACATTGAACTCGCCGCTGATATAGGATGACATCTCCTCGATAATACGCTCCTCTGCCTCGCTGAAACTGAGGGCATCCACTATATACGTTTCTGTGACTTTCTTCTGCAAGCCGTCCTCCATGACTTTCTCATAACGGATCTTGCACTCAAACCAATCTGCTGTTCTTGATCTCATCTTTATTATTTACAATTTGACAATTACTCATTTTCGGCTTTTTCCTTTTTGGATAGTTCGGCCTTTTTCTTCTCGGTGAGTTGTTCGATGATCTCCGAGGCGATGCGCTGGGCAGTCTCATCGCTCAAGGCGGAATTAGCAGCCATTTCACGCTGTTTCTCCACCAGTTCCCTCATCACCTCTTCACTCGTAGCCTTGAAGTTCTTCTCGTTGTTGTTCATCCGCTCGTTGTTGTATATCTTCGAGAGGATGACATCGGCTGCTTTCGTGTACTGCTTACGGAAGATCTGCTCTGCCTTGGCCTGGAACTCACGCATTTTCTTCTCGTCCACCCTGTCGGAGTCGTTCATCATATAGTCCTGAATAGCCTTTGCGATTGTGGCGGAGTCAGCATCAGGACCCAGTTCCGTCAGGGGGTCGAAGCCCTCATCCAACAGACTCTCCTCAACGGGTTCCTCAACGGGTTTCACAAACTCCACGGGTTCCGTATTCGGCAGCATCTCGAAGAACAGACCCACCACAATGAGGGCGATAGCCAGAGCCGCAGCAGCAATCGTACCCGTACGACGAATATTCCGACGGTTCTTCATCGCCTTATACATATCCTCAACAGAGGCATAGCGCTCTTCGGGATTCTCCGCCGTTGCCTTCTGGATGACGTGCTTCAGTTCGAAGGGCAGACCTGAGGAAGCATAGAGATAATCCACGAACTTAGCCAACGAGTAGACATCACTGCGGTCATCGGCCTTGCCTTCCGTCATCACCTCGGGAGCCACATAGTCCTCCACCCCGTCGAACATCTCCTCCTGCGACTTCAGGGGCAGGAAGAACGAGCCGTGCAGCAGCAGACGGACACTGTTGTCTGACTTGCGCACCAGGACGTTGTTGGGCGAGAAACAGAGGTACTGGATACCCTGCTGATGCAGTTCGGCAGTGAGACTCACCAGGTCGCTGACGATAGAATCCATGAAGTCACCCTTCGCCACAACGGCAGGCGAGTCGTTAAACAACTGCTCGATGGTGAGGTAATTGCCCGTCTCTACGGCAACGGCATAGACACCGTCGTCGCCCTCGTTGGGGGTGAAGCGCAACTGGTGCTTATCCGTGATCTGACTCAGTGCCTCGCACTGCTTACGGATACACTCGTTGAAGGCGATATTGTCAGACAACTCGTCATGGAACTCCACGAAATTACTGTATTTCCCGTCGATAAGCCGCTTGTAGAAGTAGCCATACGGCAGACGTACCTTATTGGTCTGACGCGCATCACGCGTCTCTAACAATTCTTCGTAATTCATCTTTTATATTTACGATTTACGGATTTACAATTTATAATTTACCTTTTTATGGTACAAAATCGGTGCAAAGGTACTATTTTTTTTTTAATTCGTACGTTTTTTCAGATTTTATGTGTACTTTTGCACGCAAAATAGATAATTGTAAATTGTAAATTGTAACGATGCCAGAGATATCAGTACGCGGCCTTGAGATGCCCGAGTCGCCTATTAGGAAACTCGCTCCCCTTGCCGCCGCCGCCAAGAAAAGGGGTACGAAGGTGTACCACCTGAACATCGGTCAGCCCGACCTGCCAACCCCCCAAGTAGGACTTGACGCCTTGAAGCAGATAGACCGCAACATCCTCGAATACTCACCCTCGCAGGGTTACCTGAGTTATCGAGAGAAACTCGTGGACTATTACGCGAAATACGATATCAACGTCACTGCCGAGGATATCATCATCACCTCTGGCGGTTCTGAGGCGGTACTCTTCGCCTTCCTCAGTTGTCTGAACCCTGGCGACGAGATCATCGTGCCGGAGCCTGCCTACGCCAACTATATGGCTTTCGCCATCAGTGCAGGCGCGAAGATACGCACCATTGCCACCACCATCGAGGAGGGTTTTTCACTGCCGAAGGTGGAGAAGTTCGAGGAACTCATCAACGAGCGCACCCGTGCCATCATGATCTGCAACCCCAACAACCCCACGGGCTATCTCTATACCCGTAGGGAGATGAACCAGATCCGTGACCTGGTGAAGAAGTACGACCTGTATCTCTTCTCCGACGAGGTGTATCGCGAGTATATCTATACGGGATCGCCCTATATCTCCGCCTGTCATCTGGAAGGCATCCAACAGAATGTGATCCTCATCGACTCCGTGTCGAAGCGTTATTCGGAGTGCGGTATCCGCATCGGAGCCCTCATCACGAAGAATGTCGAGGTGAGGAAGGCAGTGATGAAGTTCTGTCAGGCACGCCTCTCCCCGCCCCTCATCGGACAGATTGTGGCAGAGGCCTCACTCGACACCCCGGAGGAATACCTGCGCGAGGTGTACGACGAATATGTAGAGCGCCGTAAGTGCTTGATCGATGGGCTAAACCGTATCCCTGGTGTTTATTCGCCTATTCCCATGGGAGCCTTCTATACAGTGGCCAAGTTGCCTGTTGACGATGCAGAGAAATTCTGCCGTTGGTGCCTTGCTGAGTTTGTGTATGAGGGTGAGACGGTAATGATGGCACCTGCAGCAGGATTCTACACCACGCCTGGTGCCGGTATCAATCAGGTGCGTATTGCATACGTGTTGAAGAAAAAAGACTTAGAGCGTGCACTCTTCGTCCTCCGCAAAGCCCTCGAGGCATATCCTGGCCGTGTAGACGAAGAATGAATTTCCCTTTTTTCATAGCAAAGAGAATTTACAGCGATCAGGGTGACAAGCGTAAAGTGAGTCGTCCTGCCATCCGTATCGCCACTATTGGTGTCGCCATAGGACTGGCCGTGATGATTGTCACCGTAAGCGTCGTACTCGGGTTCAAGCATACCATTCGTGATAAGGTAGTGGGCTTCGGCAGCCATATCCAGGTGCAGAACATGCTAACCTTCCTCAGCACCGACTCCTATCCTATCTGTATCGACGACAGCGTCATGAAGAGTTACAAGCAGATAGATGGTGTAAAGCATGTGGAACGCTACGCCTACTCGCAGGGTATCCTGAAAACAGATGATGACTTCCTTGGCGTGTTATTCAAGGGCATAGGGCCCGAATACGACCTTAGTTTTCTCAGCCAGCATCTAGTGGAAGGCGAGATACCCGTGTTTAGCGATACTGCTAGTACCAACAGGATACTTGTCTCAAAGATGATTGCCGACAAGCTGCGCTTAAAGGCTGGCGACCGTATCTTCGCCTACTTTATCGGCGAGAGCGTACGTACCCGACGGTTTACCGTTATTGGCATTTATCAGACCAATATGACGCGCTTCGACGAGAATCTCTGCTTTACCGACATCCATAGCACCCAGAAAATCAATAACTGGGAGGAATACCAATGCAGCGGTGCAGAGATTACCGTCAACGACTTCGACCAACTTCAGAGCACAGCGGATATTTTCATCGAGAAGGTGAACCGCCAGACAGATAAAGATCTGAACACCTATTCCTCTCAGACTATTTACGAAGCCTATCCACAGGTATTCAATTGGCTCGAGCTGCTCGACATCAACGTATGGATCATCCTCGTACTGATGGTGTGTGTGGCGGGATTCACCATGATCAGCGGTCTTTTGATCATCATCCTCGAGCGCACGCAGAGGATTGGTGTGATGAAAGCACTTGGTGCCCGTAACAAGACCATCCGACATACCTTTCTGTGGTTTGCCGCCTTTATCATCGGTCAGGGACTGCTCTTAGGCAATGTCATCGGCATCGGCATCATCGCCCTACAGAAATTTACAGGTATAGTGAAATTAGACCCTCAGACATATTATGTCAGCGAGGCCCCGATGGAGGTGAATATTCCCCTTTTCGTGTTGCTCAACATCGCCACCCTCATCATCTGTGTCTTTGTACTCATCGCACCCAGCTACCTGATTTCGCATATCCATCCCGCGAAATCTATGCGTTATGAGTAAATAAAGGTTAATTTATGCACATTTTTTTTGCAAATGTGCAAGAAATAGATTACCTTTGCACAAAATTTTGAAATTTGTGCAATTTTAATGGAATCGTTTAGTAGCTTCAACGCATATATCCAACGCGCGATTATCGACAATTGGGATCAAGACGCACTCACCGACTATCAGGGAGCCACTCTCCAGTATCATGACGTCGCACGAAAGATTGAAAAACTGCATATACTCTTTGAAAATAGCAACGTGCAGAAAGGCGACAAGATCGCTATCTGCGGTCGAAACTCCGCCCATTGGGCTGTGGCTTTCCTAGCTACACTCACTTATGGAGCCGTAGCAGTACCCATCCTCCATGAGTTCAATGGCGAGCAGATTCACAACATCGTAAACCACTCGGAGTCAAAACTTCTCTTTATTGGCGACTTCGCCGTAAAGACCATAACCCCTGATGAGATGCCCAATCTCGAAGGTATTATCAACATACCAGACTTCTCGCTGCTCATCAGTCGTTCTGATAAACTCACGTACGCGCGCGAACATTTAAATCTTATGTTCGGCAGCAAGTATCCGATGGCCTTCCGCCGTGAGCACGTCAGTTACCATGTTGACAAGGCCGAGGAGCTGGCACTCATCAATTACACTAGTGGAACGACGGGCTATTCCAAGGGCGTCATGCTCCCCTACCGTTCAATCTGGGGTAATATCGAGTTTATTATCAGCCGATTGGGCAAGATTATCAAGCCCGGCGACAACCTGCTGAGCATCCTTCCCATGGCCCACATGTATGGCATGGCCGTTGAATTTCTCTTCGGCTTCTGTCACGGCTGTCACCTGTTCTTCCTGACACGTCTGCCATCGCCCGCCATCATCGCGCAGGCTTTCCTCGACGTACGTCCAACACTTGTGGTCACCGTGCCACTTATCATAGAAAAGATCATCCGCAAGAAGGTATTCCCCAAGATTCAGAACAATCGCATGCGCCTCCTGTTATCTATGCCCGTCGTGAGCAAAAAAGTGAAGGACCGCATCTGCAGCGAAGTCTACAAGGCCTTCGGCGGCCAACTCTACGAGGTCATCGTGGGTGGGGCAGCTCTCTCGAAAGAAGTCGAGGAGTTCCTGCTAGGTATCGGTTTCCCCGTCACCGTAGGCTACGGCACCACCGAGTGTGCGCCACTCATTTCCTACTGCGACTATAAGGAGTTTGTGGCCGGCTGTTGCGGTAAGCCTGTCGACCGTATGGAGGTGAAAATCCTCTCCAGTGACCCGCAACATATCCCCGGTGAGATTGTCACCCGAGGCACCAATGTCATGTTGGGCTACTACAAGAATGAGGAGGCCACCCGCGAGGCCATCGACGAGGAAGGCTTCTATCATACCGGAGACCTAGGTACCCTCTCTGCAACAAACCATCTTTTCATCCGCGGACGCATCAAGAACATGCTTCTTGGCGCCAACGGGCAGAATGTCTATCCCGAGGAAATCGAGGATAAACTCAACTCGATGACAATGGTGGCCGAGAGCGTAGTCATCCAGCGTGGCGACAAACTCGTGGCACTCGTACACCCCGACAAGGATGAGATGATGAACTTCAGTAGGCAGGAACTCGAGCAGATCATGGAGCAGAACCGCCAGGACCTCAATGAGCAGCTGCCCGTCTACAGCCGCATCTCACAGATTATCCTCCACGAGGAAGAATTTGCCAAGACACCTAAAAAGAGTATTAAACGCTACTTATATCAGAACTACTAATATGGAACAGATTCCAAGTTTTAACGCACTCATTCAGAAGAGCATCATCGATAATTGGGATAGTGATGCACTAACTGACTACAAGGGGCAGACCTTGCAATTCCATGATGTAGCCCGTAAGATTGAGAAAATCCATATTCTTTTCGAGAACAGCGGTATTCAGCGAGGCGACAAGATAGCCCTTTGTGGCCGTAACTCCTCGCAATGGGCCGTGGCCTTCCTCGCCACACTTACCTATGGTGCCATCGCAGTACCCATCCTGCATGAGTTCAATGCCGAGCAGATCCATAATATCGTGAATCACTCCGAGGCCCGCCTGCTCTTCGTGGGCGACCATGTAGCCACCATCATTGACCCGATGGCCATGCCTACCCTCGAAGGCATCATCAACAACCCCGACTACTCACTTATGGTGAGCCGTACCGACAAACTCACTTACGCCCGTGAGCATCTCAATGAGCTCTACGGCAAGAAATTCCCCAAATATTTCCGCAAGGAGCACGTAAGCTACTATCTCGAGCAGAGCCCTGACGAGTTGGCTGTCATCAATTACACCAGCGGCACCACAG
>JAFZNI010000272.1 GCA_017551005.1 Prevotella sp. | reverse complement strand
GTTCTAGCGATGATTCTGAACCAAGTAATCAGAATATTGTTGGTACCTGGATTTGTTATGAACAAACGTGGCTTGAAGATGGTGAGACCGACACCGCCACTTATTCTGACAATAGCAAGTATATCATCTTCTACGATGACTTTACAGGTGAATTACGAAGCGATGGATATGGTCTGATGGAGATAAGTACTCACGGCAGCAGTAAACAATTTACATGGAAACTCGCTGACAATAAGATTATTAGCAATTTCCATGGAGAAGAGGTTTGGAACGTCATCTCCATCAGTGATACTTCACTCACGTTGCAGTGGGTAGATGACGATTTAACTATTACTTGTAAGTTTAAGAAGTTACAGGTCGTGGCTGATAATGGTCCCTTGACAGCAGAGTCATTAGTAGGCCGATGGGCATGTCTTACTTATAGCGATTATTCCGATAATGGAGCCATTCGCAACTTGAAAGTTAGCGATAAAGACATCTCCGAAGGGAACTATCCCGTTTATATCGACTTTTATGAGAATGGTTCTGGCTATAAGAAGGTAGGAAGTTTGTTGGTGCTTGGCAGCACGAGTACAACATTCAATTGGGAGTATGATGATGGTGATATAATTATTAGTATAGGAACACACGTTGAAACTTGGAGTGTTTTGAGTTATAAAGATGGGGTATTGACACTCTCAGGAAAGGGTGAAACTGCAACCTTTAAGAAGGGTGGACATTAATGAATGCTATACCTTTGCAAAAAACAGAAGTATGAACAAAGAAGAGAAATATCGTTTGCTGACAGAGCAGATACGTAGCCTGGTTGAAGGCGAGAAGGATGTGGTGGCTGTGATGGCCAATGTGGCGGCAGCCATCCACGAGACGATGGGATTCTTTTGGACGGGGTTCTATCGGGTGATTGGCAAAGAGTTGGTGCTTGGGCCATTCCAAGGGCCTGTGGCCTGCATGCACATCCCATTGGGAAAGGGCGTGTGTGGTGCAGCATGGCAGCGCAAGGAGACAATCGTCGTGCCTGATGTGGAGCAGTTTCCTGGCCATATCGCCTGCAGCAGTCTGTCGCGTTCGGAGATTGTCGTACCGCTGTTGTCGAAAGAGGGCGAAGTGACTGCTGTGCTTGATATCGACAGCAAGGAACTGGCGACATTCGATGATACAGACCGACGCTATTTGGAGACCATCTGCAGTATATTCGAATCATTATAACGCTGTTAACTCTTGGCGAAGCCGAGGGCAAGGACGCTCACTTTGATGTTGCCTGCCTTGCATAGTTCCTTGGCACAGGAGATAACTGTGGCGCCTGTGGTGACCACATCGTCGATAATGAGCAAATGCTTGCCTTGAATAGCAATGGGATCTTTCAGTTCAAAAACACCCTCGACATTCTCGTTGCGCTCCCAACGCCCTTTGTGCGTCTGACTGTCTTCAAAGGCCTTGCGCTTGACCACCTTATTATAAATAGGCAAACTGGTGGTCTCGCTGATACCACGGGCAATCTCCAGACTTTGATTATAGCCACGCTGTCGTTGGCGCTTCTTGGCCAGTGGTACGGGGACAATCCCATCGATTCCATCGAAGAATCCAGAGGGTTGCAGTTCCTTGGCAATGATCCGCCCCATCACTTCGCCAATCTCAGGATGGCCCTTGTATTTCAATTCGTAGAGGATGTTGGCTGTCTCGGAATGGGACTCGTAATAGAAAAGGGCTGTGGCACGTTCTATGGGAAGCAGATGCCAAAACATCTTGGCCATCTCATTCTCATAGGGGTTTAGATGAAAACCTGTTCGCGGCAGATGGAAGTTACATCTGGAGCAGATAATATCCTCGCTGACGGTCAGCCGTTGGCCACACACCACACAAAGTCGAGGGGAAATCAAGTCGAGCAACCTGTGCCAGAAACTAACCATGAGATCTACTGTTTACCATTGATTAGTCAAAATACTCCTCTGTTTCTTCCATTTCATCGCTGACATCCAGGCACTGACGGATGATATCGAAGCCAAAGCCCCGTCCGAGGGCAAAGCGAACGAGTTTCTGGTTCAGTTCGTAGTCACTCTCTGCCTTAATACTCTTCCGCTTCTGTTTCAGCAGCGGACGGAGTACATCGAGATACTCCTTTTCATCGATTTCATCGAGCACACGCTGCTGGATATCTGAGTCAATATGCTTCTGCCAAAGGGCCTGCTGCACCTTTCTACGGCCCCACTTGTTGTAGCGGATCTTGTCTTTGACAATGGCACGGGCATAACGCTCATCATCGATGTAGCGTTCTTTTATAAGACGGGCAACGATACGGTCTTGCATCGTTTCATCGAGTTCCCAACGTCTCATCTTGTCACGCATCTCCTGTTGGCAGTGCTCTGCCTGAGCACAGAGGGCAGCCAGTTGGAGGTAGGCCTCCTGTTCTGTCATTTCTTTTTTCATATCTTAGTAGCTTTAAGGAATCGTTGTTTGTCGGACTGGTCGCAGAGGACCTGTATATCGATGAAACCGAGGTTTTCGAGATAGTTGCAAACCTCATCGGCAGTCAGAGGATTAAGTTCGAAATAGAGTTGTCCGCCTGACCTTAGAGCCTTTGAAGCATATTCGCCAATACGCTTATAGAACAATGCCGGATCTTCCTCAGGACCAAAAAGGGCTTCATGCGGCTCATAGTCCAACACGTTTGGGGCCATTCCATCGGCCTCTTTGTT
>JAFZNI010000271.1 GCA_017551005.1 Prevotella sp. | reverse complement strand
TGAAACAGGAATAAAGTCATAAGACCGACAACCTGCTCAGGAATAAAAATAAGTAAAGGATAAAACAACTTAATTTTAACAAACAAAACTGTCAACCAAAATCAGTACACTACAGCTAAAACCTTCATTGCACACCCTGCAGAAATCCAAACTGAATCCGGTTTGCCTCATTGCATACCTGGCAAAAGTGCAAACTGAATCTCGGGGAAGGTTTTGCCACCCCTGTAGAACTCTGCCCTGAATTCTGGGACGTTTTTGCATACCATGCAGAATTATGAACCGAATCGCGGACAAGGTTTTGCATACCCAGCATTTTCTTCCCCTGAACGCAGGGACAATTTTGCAGCCCTTGCAAAACTCCAAACAGAATCTTTGGCATATTTCTGCAACCCATGCAAAGTTGTGAACCGAATCTTAGGCAAGTTTTTGCCACCCTTGCAACGATCTGAACCGAATTTCAGACTCATAAACCAAACTGCCATCTGCCATCCGTCAGATTCTGGGGATGAATAATAACCTTCTATTGCTCTGACGGATGGCAGTTCTGACAGATGGCATCGTATAAATCATGCTGAATGTTTGGTGGTATTGGAAAAAAGTATTACCTTTGCAGGCAGTTTATGAAATGAGAAACAATGAAAACGAGTCAACCTTCAGTCGAAGAACTGATAAACATGGTGCTTACGGATATTCAGCAGAAAGGCTATTCTGCTATACAACCATTTGATATAGGCGAGGTGGAACAACGAATGATGGAATTCGCTGAGGTTAATGGTATTACGTTAGGCAGTGACCGTCTGTATATGAGTGCCAAACAGTTGCAGCATTGTATGCGCCCATCAAAAGACGCAAAGGGTCTTGTAGTGGCTCCTGAAGAACTCATCAGATTTCCCAAGAGTCGTTACCAGATGGAACTGTACTACGATGGCGAATGCTTCATCTATACTGATAGTCTGTCGAAGTTCATCGTACATCCCAACTACAAGATGAAGATAAGTAGGGAGCAGGTGAAATTGGTGAACTTTATCACGGCTACGAAGGTAAAGGATCCGATGGAGTTCACACTGCCGAAATATACAAAAATAAAGACCGACTGCAGTTCCGAGGAAAGCAGTCGGTTATAACGTGAATGAAACCAAGCGGCAAGGTCGAATTGCTCATCATCTCCACAGAAGTGATCTGTGGCCATGCCACCGTTCCGCACATCGTGGCTCTACTTGGTTCCACCTTTCACGCTGCAAAGATACGAAGTATTTTTGAAAGTTCCAAATTTTGGAGCAACGAATGCAGAAAATAATTCTTTTTTTCTGCTGAGTCGTGACAAAATAAGACCATCAAAGGTCGTTTTTATTTGCAAGTTTCAAAAATAATACGTTTCTTTGAGCAAGTTCGAAGGTACTTTCGTTCGGAAATGAAAAGAAAAACGCTATATTCTTTTGCATTTCGCTCACTTATTCGTACCTTTGCAGTGAAAAAACAAAACGGATATTAGAAACATCATTATATCGTATCAATATGAAGCAGTTCAACGACGACAACTTCGTTCTGGAGACCCAGGTGGCCCAGGACTTGTATCACAATCATGCGGCTAAGTTGCCGATTATCGATTACCATTGTCACCTCGATCCGGAGATGGTGGCGAACGACCATCGTTTCAAGAGTATCACCGAAGTGTGGCTGGGGGGTGACCACTACAAATGGCGCGCCATGCGTACCAACGGGGTGGAAGAGAAATACTGCACAGGCAAGGACACCAGCGACTGGGAGAAGTTCGAGAAGTGGGCGGAGACGGTGACCTATTGTTTCCGTAATCCCCTCTATCACTGGACGCATCTGGAACTGAAAACCGCCTTTGGCATCACAAAACTGCTCTCGCCAAAGACGGCCCGCGAGATCTTCGACGAGTGCAACGAGAAACTGAAGAAACCTGAGTTCTCGGCTCGGGGGCTGATGAAGCATTATAATGTGGAGTGCGTCTGCACCACCGACGATCCTGTGGATGACCTGCACAATCACATCGAGTACGCCAAGCACAAGGCTGACGATGATCCAATAATGTTGCCCGCTTGGCGTCCTGACAAGGCGATGAATATCGAGAAGGCCGGCTTTGCACAGTATGTGGAGAAACTCTCCAATGTCAGTGGTGTGAGTATCTCGAAGTTTGCTGATATGGTGGACGCCTTGAAGCAACGTCATGACTTCTTCGCTGCCAACGGCTGCAAACTCTCCGACCACGGTCTGGAGGAGTTTTACGACGAGGATTATACCGACTCGCAGATTGAGACCATCTTTGAGAAGGCCATGCGTGGACAGCAACTCTCTTTGGAGGAGGTACACCAGTACAAGAACTGTTTCCTGACGGTGATGGGCGAGATGGATGCTGACAGCGACTGGACACAGCAGTACCACTATGGTGCCATCCGCGACAATAATTCGAAGATGTTCAACCAGATTGGTCCTGATACGGGTTTCGACTCCATCGGTGAGTTCAACACCGCCAAGGCCATGTCGAAGTTCTTCGATAAACTTAATTCGAAGGATAAACTCACACGTACAATTATTTATACGCTGAACCCCTGCGCCAACGAGATGATTGCCACGATGCTCGGCAACTTCCAGGGTGGTGAGCCAGGGAAGATACAGTTTGGTAGTGGCTGGTGGTTTAATGACCAGATGGATGGTATGATCAAACAGATGAATGCCCTCTCAGTGCTGGGCCTGCTGAGTCGTTTCGTGGGTATGCTCACCGACTCGCGTTCCTTCCTGAGTTATCCGCGCCACGAGTATTTCCGCCGTATCCTTTGCAACCTGCTCGGCAACGATGTGGAGAAAGGTTTGCTGCCTTACGATATGGAGATCCTGGGCCGTATGGTGGAGGACATCAGTTACAATAATGCAAAGAGGTACTTCAAGTTCTGAAATTACCTCACAGCAGTGAATTGTTCACTGAGGGTGAAGGTCTTTTCATAACCCTTTGTTTTCACGGTGTAAGTGTTGCCAAGTTTGAAGGCAGGACTGCCCACAAGACTGGCACTGCGCCGCATCGAGAAAGGAACGGTGATGGTGTCGATGAGTTTACCGTTGGCATTGTAGATAGACACGGGTTCATCTTTTACGATGTTAAGACCGATGAGCAGGACGGTGGGCTGCTTGGCATCTTCATTGGAGGGGACTGAAGGCATCTCGCCCATGCCGCCTCCGACGGAGAAGATGGTGCCACCCTCGATGACAAGTGGGGCAAAGTCACAGTCGAGACCTTCTTCGGGCGAACCCACCTGACTCCAGGCATAGACGGTTCCGCCACGGATGATGATGGCAGGATCGATGTCTTGATTGTTGTTATTGCCGCCAAAGGGCATAAAGAAGCCACCCTTGGGATTGGAGTCGACGGCGTCGTTGGTGGTACTGCGGGCAGTGACGCGACCACCGTTGAACTCGATGGTTGAGTTGGCGTTGATGGCATCATCAGTAGCCAGCACATCGATATTTCCACCATTGAAGACTATTCCCTCCTTGCCTTCAATGCCTTCGGCTCCAGGGGTAGAGGTCTTGACGGTTATGTTGCCGCTATTAATAGTGATTTTGCCTTTCGATGCAATGCCTTTGGTAGAGGCTACGTACTTGTGTTTGCCGCCAAATCCGCCAAATCCACCTTCGCTTGTACTGTCGTTGTCCTCAGGACGCATTGCCCCAAAGTTGGGGAATCCACCGCCTGGGAAGCCGCCGCCAAAGTTTGGCATTTCACCGCCTCCGAAGTCTGGAAAGCCGCCTCCTGGGAATCCTCCGCCGAAGTTAGGGAATCCACCTCCTGGGGAACCTCCGCCAAAGTCTGGCCTTTCACCGTCTCCGAAGTCTGGAAAGCCGCCACCAGGAAATCCTCCGCCGAAGCCAAAAGGCTTCTCGCCGAGGTTGTTGCCAGAGGTATTTACGTTGAGGGTTAGTTCTTCGATGGTGATATCCTTCTTGGTCTTAATGCCTCGGCAACCGTCGCCCGTGGCAATGATGTTGAGTGTACCTTTGCCACTGAGTTCCAGTTTCCCTTTAGCCCAGATGGTGGCAGCCTTATGGTTGGCTGTGTCGTTGCAGGCGGTGATGGTGAGTGTGTTCTCCGTTCCCTTGACAGCCACCACCTCGACCTTTTTCTTGTTCCTTAGGTCGAGTGGCGCTCCCTCCTGACTGGTCAGCGTCAGCCCATCGAGTTTCACCTTGGCCTTGCCGGCAGTTTTCAGGATGAGTTGGCCATCATCACTCTTACCCGTCAGAAGAAGGGTGAGTTTATGATCTTCGTACAAACTCTCGATATTTACATTTGCACCGTTAACGCTCACCTTTACGCTATCTTTTACTTGCTGTGACACTTTCGCCGTTGCCCCTTTATAGCGGATGGAGATGTCCTCGGCATGACAAATGCTGCCCATAAGGAAGGGCAGTACCCAAAATAATACTTTCTTCATGTCTTTTCCTGTTATATACTATTAGACGGAAAAAAACAGAATAGTTTAAATCCGTTATAGACATGATATGAAGATTCTGTAGGATTTTCTTGTTTGTTTGCTTGTTTTTTTGTATTTTTGCACCCGAAAACAGA
>JAFZNI010000270.1 GCA_017551005.1 Prevotella sp. | reverse complement strand
TCTGGTCGAGGATACCGTAGTTACCAGAAACCTTGTTGGGGCTCTCCTCGGCGAGTGCGGGATGACAGAGGAATCCGAAGATACCCAGACGATAGTTGATGGAGACGAGCACCACGTCCTTGGCACCCCACTCCTGACCATCGAACTCAGGCTCAGAACCGAAACCCTCGCGATAGCCACCACCGTGAATCCACAGGGCAACAGGCAACTTCTTATTGACCTGACCAGGAGCCTTCGTCCATACATTCAGATACAGACAGTCCTCACTGAAGGCGGCCTCCTTGCCATAGCCCCACTCAGTATAATAACCACCAGTGTACTGGATGGCCTGATAACTCGGACGACCAAAGGTATCGCAGATCTTCACACCCTTCCAGGGCACGACGGGCTGCGGAGCCTTCCAACGGTTCTCACGGATGGGAGGAGCGGCGTATGGTATGCCACGATAGACAAACACATCAGGATGATCGTCGGCCAAAACGCCTTTCACCTGACCACCTTCAATCGTTAACACGGGGTTGTTCTGCGCATTTGCAGACACTGCTACCAAGAGCAGAAGAGGCAAAAATAGTTTTTTCATAAATGTTGTGATTAAAAAGTTAGTTGGTTATGATTAGGGATTATACATATCTTTACAGTAGAAGGCCATGATGTCGTCCAACATCCGCTTGGCCTCGACGGCAGGACTCTCCGGATCGAGTTCGATGGCCTGGATATAGGCATTGATGGCCTCGTGCCATTGACCTCGCTTACGGGCCTCATTGCCCTGTTCGTAATAATCTTCAGCAGTCATCAATTATGCATTATGCATTATGAATTGTGCATTACTTATAGTACTCCTTTTTGCCGGCGGCGAGGGTATTCTTCATCAGCGAACAGATGGTCATCGGTCCTACTCCACCAGGAACGGGGGTGATGAACGAGCACTTGGGTGCCACTTCGTCGAACTTCACGTCGCCATTCAGGCGGAAGCCGCTCTTCTTCGAGGCATCAGGCACACGGGTGGTACCCACATCGACGATGACTGCACCATCCTTCACCATGTCAGCCGTCACGAAGTCGGGCTGGCCGATGGCAGCGATGATGATATCAGCCGCACAGCACTCTTCCTTCAAGGTCTTGGAGCGAGAGTGGCAGACGGTGACCGTCGCGTCGCCATACTGTTTCTGCATCATGAGTTGTGCCATCGGCTTACCCACGATGTTAGAGCGTCCTAAAATGACACACTTCTTTCCAGAGGTCTCGATGTGATAGCGCTTCAACAGGGTAATGATACCCAGAGGCGTAGCCGAAATGAAGCACGGCAGACCAATGGCCATACGACCCACGTTGATGGGATGGAATCCGTCGACATCCTTGCGATAGTCAATAGCCTCGATGATTTTCTGCTCATCGATATGCTTCGGCAAGGGCAGTTGCACAATGAAGCCATCGACATCGTCGTCCTTGTTCAGTTTGTCGACACAATCCAAGAGTTCTGCCTCGGTGATATCGTCTTCGAAACGGATGAGAGTGCTCTTGAAGCCACAGGCCTCGCAAGCCAGCACCTTATTCTTTACGTATGTCTCAGAGCCACCATCATGGCCTACCAGCACGGCTGCCAGATGGGGTTGTTTGCCACCCTTGGCGATGATCGCCTTCACCTCTTCGGCAATCTCAGCCTTGATGGCTGCTGCCGTTGCCTTTCCGTCAATCAGTTGCATCAATTTTCAATTATCAATTGTCAATCATCCATTATTGTTTCATCCACTGCCACTCGTCCTTAGCCTTCTCAGGATCAAGGTTCATCAGCGCATCCACGTCGGTAGCCTTCATGCCAATATACATAGCCACTTCTTTCAGCGTCTCCACCTCCTTGTCGCTGACATTCTCGTCGGACTTGACGATCATGGCGAGCATGCTCAACATCTGGTAACGGAGATCTTCGCTTAGCGAATTGGCAATCTGACTGCCGCAATCGCCGATCAACTGCAGGAAGGCCATCGGCTTGCGGGCCTCAAGTTCCTCATGTTTGGCAATGAGTTTCTTCACCACATCAATGCCCTCAACCTCAGCCTCTTCGCCGAAATGTTCCCTCAGGAAATTACCCAGGAACTGGTACTCAGAAGGCTCCACCTTGCCGTCGGCAATCACGATATGCGACGCCATGACCAACATAGAGAACAGGAAACTGTTGCGCATGTTCTCCCTTACAGGACTCTCCACATTGAATGTCTGGTTAAACTCGTTCGAGAATACCACATTCTCTGCAGACAACTTCAACTGAGGCTTTTCTGCCACTTCTTCTGTCAGTTGCTTCATCGGACCTTCATTGAAAAGGCCCTTCAAATTACCGATCCATTTACCAAATGCCATAATCATAGCCCCCTAAGTTAGGGGGTTGGGGGTCTGAACAAGCGTTACCAGACCATTTAATTGTTATACTTGGGGACTGCGCCTGTTCAGACCCCTATAGTCCCCTAACTTAGGGGACCAAAACCCTTTCCTTTCATCTTCATAGCAGCGGCCATCTGAGCCATACGGCTGTTACCCATACCACTGACCATCTTCATCATCTTGCGTGTCTGGTCGAACTGCTTCATCAGACGGTTCACGTCCTCAATCTTCGAGCCAGAGCCTTTGGCAATGCGCAGACGACGACTCTGGTTGATGATGTCGGGATTGGCACGCTCCTTGGGAGTCATCGAGT
>JAFZNI010000269.1 GCA_017551005.1 Prevotella sp. | reverse complement strand
GGTCACAGCCTTTGTCAGAGTCATACTTTCCAAGCCTTTGTCAATCCAGTTCCCAGTATTATCGTCCCACATCTGATCTACATTGAAACAATTCCACTCAAGGCGTAGGTTTCCCTGACTAGGAAATATGACTTCTTTTAGGTTGTATAAGTTTTGAAACGCACTGCTACTAAGACATTCCAACTTTGTACAAGCGGAGAAGTCCAAGTTCGTCAGTGACTGGCAGTTGTAAAAGGCATTCCATTCCACATTATACAGGTTGGCTGGGAACACAATCTTTCCTTTCACTGCCGTCTGGCTGCCAAAGGTAACTGACTCCAACTGTTGGCAGTAGTTGAACGCTTCACCTCTAATATAGGTGATGCCTTCTGGCAGACGTACCGTCTTCAAATTTTCCTTATTGGAAAATGCCTGATTAGGAATCTCCGTAATGTTAGTCCCAGAGATGTCTATATTTTCCAGATTTGACAACTGGTTCTTGATAAATCCGAAATCATCATCTCCAATTTTCCCTGTCACCGTCAGGTTCTTAATAGAGGTGAAGTCCGTAATGCCTTGTGCTTCCACGGCGTCCCAAAGACCGCCGGCAGTGTTCACCTGGACAGTCACTGTTTGCTGCGCCATCATGGTAATAGCGAAGACCGATGCCAATAGCATCATCCAGGATGTTGTTAATAGTCGCTTTTTCATAATTGTTTTGTTTTAATTGTTATTGTTATTTTGTTTGTTGCAACATAAGATTGATAATTCCAACGACATCTGCAATGGTCATCTTACCATCATGATTGACGTCGGCTCGGGGCAGAGGGGTTACAGAATTACCAGTTGTCAGCAGATTGTTGATGATGCAGATGACATCGGCAATTGTAATCATTCCGTCATTGTTAACATCACCGATGAGGCCGTTCGAATTAATAGTAAATGATACAGAGGACGATGATGCGTGGTTCTGTTCATCAGCAGTGCTTAATATGATGTTATCCACTACGATGGTGGTTCCTTCAATATTGATTTGTTCTTTCACCTTATTATATAATATAGAGATCAGAGAGCCCTCCCCTGACGCAATGGGCGTATTAGCCAGGGAATAGATATATACCCGATAACAGTCTTCTGATACTTGTGTTAAACTTGTCTGGAGGGCTTTTGCTCGGGCGGTCAGTGAAAGCAGGTCCTGACTGGTCGTCATGCCAGGAACCCAATGGATATCGAACTGTATGCCTACAATCGGTAAGGTGTTACGCATGGATAGCGTAACTGTATATTGGTTGGGATTGTTATCGACAGCCTTTCCTTGGAGTTCCAGTTGGTTGGTATAGTATGCCGTACCTTTGATCTTAACGGCCTGCATCTGATTTTCCGGATCATTGCTGTAAATCTGCATGATACCATCAAAATCTCCTTCATCTAAGGGCTGGTAATTGATGACAAGTTCTGTTTTTCCACCAGCAGGTATGACAGGAAGGGCAGTCCCTCCTGATAAAGAAAATTCGTTGTCAGTGAATTCGATCCGCTGAATAGTTAGCGACGACTGGCCTGTGTTCTTGATGACATAACTTTTTGTAATAGGCTTCTCCATGGGAACTCTGCCAAAGTCCAATTCAGTGTCGCATACCATCTTGGGGGCGGCTATGCGTATTGTCGCTCCGTTGGTGGACGATGTCATATCTTGTCCTGCCGTATTGCTCAGGATGACATCTTCTGGATTCAAGGTATAACTTCCTCCGGTTCCGTCTAACAGTAGTTTGAACGTAAAGAGTTCTCCTTCATGACCAGACAATGGCGTGTTATTTAAGGAATGAATATAAAAGGACAATTTATCTCCTTGCACGGTACCAGAGATCTGGGTATCTGCTGAGGCCCTTTTGGTAAGAGTGGCGCTTCCCTCTACATATTTGAGGACTTCTGGTAACGTAAAACTACATTGTGCGGCAATGATGGGTTCCATGTTAAGTATGCTGACACTGATTGTCACTTCTTCTCCGGCTTGTCCAGAAGCATTCGCTACCGAAAGGGTGTTGACAGAGAAGGGTGAAGCGCTGACATGGATAATCTGATTTCCATTGCTTGCGTCGGATTTGATGGAGATGTCGGTATGGTCTTCTCCGGCTTCCTGGGGGGTATATTCAATCTTCAAAACCTTGCTGTTGCCTGCAGCGATGGACATGGAACTGGGACTGACCGTGAAAAGGGCGGATCCTGCCTTGATTTCCGAGACATTCAAGGTTTCATTGCCGACATTCTTAACGGTGACGTTTTTCGTATGGGTGCTCCGGATGGGTACAGAACCATAGTCTATACCAGTTTCGTTGAGCGAAATCTTTGGACAGTTGATGGTGACCTTACCACCGCTGACCTTGACGGGAATCGCTGCACTATTCTGATTGCTGAGTATGACCTCCGGCTTTAGTTCGTAAGTTGCGGGTTCATTACCCAGTTTGAGGCGGAATGTGAGAATCGTGCCGTCTGACTTTTGGAACTTCGTCAGATTGATACTATAGATATAGAGCCTGAGTTGACTATTATCATCAGACACGGACAACAAGTGATCGCCAGAGGTGATCTGGGTGTTCTGCTTCGCCGACGATTCAACGTATGAGAGTTGTGGGGAATGAGGAATAACGGCCTGCAAAGCCGTTGCCTCTTGTGCTCCAGTGATGGAAACACTAATCTCAACTTCATCCCCGGGATGTCCTGAGGATGAAGTGAGACTGACTGTGCTCTGAGCACTTACCTGCAAGGAAAAAGGCAGGAAGAGTGCTAGGCACATGAGGATTGCATATCTTTGAAGATACGTCATAGACTAACTGCTTAATAACATACCTTTTTCCCGTTCACAATATAGACACCCTTTGATGGTTTCGTGATGCGACGGCCCATCAGGTCAAAGATTCCTTCTTGTTTCTTGACTTGTTGAGAGGGAGAAATACTTTCTATAATTGTGGGATTCTGGTACATGATTTGTACCTCATTGCCGAAGTTGTCACTCAGGACAATATCCAAGAGCGTGGCTTCGCCAACACGGAGGATAGCATGACGTCCGGCAGGGATAGTACAACCTGTAAATGAATAGGCCATAAACTGATAGTCTTGGTTGTTATTCATCTTACAAGCGACCTGTTCCATGCCTTCAATGGCAGAGAGTGGCTGATACTGATTTTCACTTGAGGGTAATGTCAGATGAAGTTGGATGCCTGCCAGTTCGACTGGACTGTCAATATAGAGCAGTCCATTCTCAATGGTATAGTTTGCTGTTTCCAGTCCTAAGGCCATAGGCCTTGCGCCGGCTCGTCCCATAACGATATTGATGGTACCGACAACATCCAAAATATTGACGATCTCATCAGAATTGACATCTGCAGCCTCGAAGATGAATGGCTGTGGATTCTGGTTGGTGAGATAGTCAATCTCTGCCACGGCATCGGTGACGGTCACTCTGGTGTCACCATTCGCATCACCCTTTTTGGAGGTGAGTGGAGTGACGGCAACAGTAGTAGATGGCTCTGAGGAGTCAAGGTTCGAACGGAGGGCACGGTAGTAATAATAATAGGTAGTGCCAGGAGTGACATCATAGTCGGTGTAGTTCATCTCTGTTCCCGTTCCTTCTTCTATAATCTCCTTATTCACGCGGGTGGTGTCAGAAGACGTGCCATCTTCTTTCATTGTGTAGCGATACATATTGTAGCCCATCACATCCTCTACTTCCTCAGGATCGAGCGTTTCCCATGTCAAGGTCACCTTGCCCAGACCTGCTTCTGCCATGAAACCTGTACTCTTACTACCGGCAGCACCGACTGGTACATTGAAACGGGAACGTTCCGTAGGAATGACGAAGTGATCCAAGTCTTGGGCATCGGCCACATAGAAGCGGTTAATACCATCAAAAGCGCTCTTCGCTGTGATGGTAATATAGGCGGTATATACTTTGCCATCGCTGCTCCAAGAAGGATTCTCGTTGATGAAGGTCTGCGTGTATGGTGGACGTACGCCCATAGAGAGCCAGGGTTGTATGGTGGTGTCCATCGGACGGTTGAAATAGACCTCTACCTTATGTGTGCCAACACCCAATGGAGCGATTTCGTCGTATTGGTCCTGAGCATCCTTGCCGTTTACCAATATCTTCCATACGACACCGTGGGCCTCGCTACTGGGCTGGGTAAGCATATTCTTCAGGTCGATAGATCCAAAAGTGGTGCAGTGCACATCATCGTTCAACTCGTTATAATAGTCCACCACACCCTTGCGGACAGTCTTTTCAATGGCGGATCCCAAGTAGGAGGGATAGTCATGATAGACAACTGTGGGTTCCAAGGTTACACAGGCAACACTATAATAACTGCCCATGAAGTCAATGAAGTTGCCGTAAATATTGCAGGCGTTAAAGTCTTTCCATCCTGGGAGGAAATAGTACCAAGGGGTTTGGTGATAGCAAAGACCGCTTCGCGTGGTGATGGTGTTGTCAATGATATTGGTGTTCTTATGGGTATTACCATATTCAATACCCGCATAGCCTGTGTTTTGTATGATGTTGCAACGTGTAGTTGTGATGCCAGTGAGACCATGGTCACCTAAATAACAGTCTTTGATGATACAATCGGTGAATTTTCCACCGGAGATGAGGTTCACTTCAGCCGAAAGCATCGTGAATTGGCAATATTCGAACACACAATAGTTGTTGAAGGCCAATGTGGGTATATAGCCTTGGCTCAGGTCTCCCTTGGTGATGGTAATCAATGAATCTGGTTTTCCTACAGCCCTGATACGTCCTTTTTCCGACACTTTAATCAAGGCATTGTCGTGCAATTTAAGAGTAACTCCAGGATTGAGGGTTAATGTAATACCGTTCGGAATGGCTAAGGACTTTGTAACAATATAGTGCTTGCCAGCCACCAAAGTGGTGTTCTTTTCAAGGATGCCGCCTAATTCTTCACCGTTCTCTGCGACAATGACGATATCCTGATGAATCGTTTCGCCGGTACCGTTCTCGCAAGTGCTGTTAAGGGTCAGACGGATGTGGCGTCCGTCGACGCATTTGTCATTGATTTTGAAGCGAATAGGATTGACGCTGTGCTCCTTGCCATAACTATGCAGGGTGCGGCCGAAATCTACATTGTTTTCTAGAATCGTGATGATTTCCGGATCTTCATTATCACTGGTGGAGAGGGAACACTTGATACCAACAGCCTCACCCCAGGTGTTGCGGAGGACTGGGTATAATTCGATGATTTCACCAGCATCGAAACGGCCGTCGTTATCACCGCCTTTGGAGTCATCCATGATGTAGTTTACAAACCAAAGCGTAGGTTTGCGGTCGACATCTTTCACGTTATAGGCGGCCATGACATCCATGATATTGGTTGACTTGTTAGCGGTGCCGACAAGATCGCCGAAAAGCAGTTCTTTGCTACTGTATTCCTTCGTTTCCAAAAGACGGGAAATGGCACCAGCGGCTAAAGGTGTAGCCATGGATGTACCGTTCATTACCTTATACCGGCCACCAGGATAGGTACTCAGAATATTCGTACCAGGAACCATTAATTCATAATTATAGAGTTTCTCCTCATCAAAGATGGCCAAGTCTGTATAGAGGGGACCATCATCGTCAAAGTTACTGAAACAGGCTCGCCATTGATTGGCTTTATAAGGGTCAGCGCCTCTTCCGCATGAACTGAAACACTGTCCAGCATAATCCTTACTGGCTTCTACACCAAGAACGAAAGTGAAAGCACCTGGGTACATCGGCTTTGAGCAGCAGGAGTGGCCGGGGTAGATACAGAGTCCGTCATTACCGGCAGCAGCCACGATCACACTATAATGATAGGCCTTACCTAAAGCCAGTTCCTCAGCCTTGGAGTAACTATAGCCACCAAGACTCATGGAGATAACGTCGGCTTCATGACTCATGGCATACTCAATACCGCGGATAATCGTACCGACATCGCCGATACCGTCGCTCTGAAGTACGGTAACGGGCATAATCAGTGCATCGGGGTTGGCACCGACAATACCGATATTATTGCCTGCAACTGCTGCGGCAATACCGGCACAATGGGTTCCATGTCCGTTCCAGTCGCCCAAACGGCCAGTCTGATTCACGCAGTCCCAACCATGAAGGTCATCAACATATCCATTCAAATCGTCGTCTGCTCCTTCTGCGCCATTGGACTCTTTCTCGTTAGTCCAAATATTGGCCTTAAGATCAGGATGATCAATGTCAACACCTGTATCGAGGATGGCAATGACAGGTCTGCGTCCCAAGACATTCTGCGTTGAAGTTGCCCAGAACTGTGGCAGATTGATGGCAGCCGGTCCCCATTGCTGATTATACATTGGATCGGTTGGCGTGAAGGCATTTGGTCCTGCACTTGACGCTTTGGGAATATTATAAAGGTTATCAGGAGATGGTGATCCCAAAGCATAAACCAGGTAATTGGGCTCTGCAAACTCAACCTCATCCAATTGCTTAAAAGCATCAACAGCCTCTTGAATAGGCTGCTTCTGATCTAATTTGAGAAGATACAATTTAGTCAAGTCACGGTCTTCTAAAACCTTGCCTGTTACGGAGCGTAAACGGGCAGAAGCCCCCATCTTAACGGCTCCAGTCTTGGGCATCAACTGTTCCGCCTCTTTCACACCGAACTTGTCCATCAGAGATTGAACTTGTGCTTGGTCAGCAGACACCTTGCCAGCCCCTCTCTTTCTGACTTTTAAAACGCTACTGTCCTTGAATTTAACCAAGAGTTGTCCAGGACGGTATAGTTTTCTTGACGTAGTGTCTAACTTAATGACGTCATAATCCTTTTCAGATTGCGCAAAGGTTACAGTGCAAAAGCCCCAAAGAGCAATTAACATGAGTTTTCTACAAATAGTCATATTTTTACTTTTTAGTTTTCGAATTATTTTAGGATATTATTTGCGCAAATTTAGACATTTTTGACGACATTTGCCAAAAGGTTGATTGACTATTTGTTTCCTGTTAGGCATTTTTAACAATATGCGGGCAGTTTTGCAATCCAAGAGGGGTATCTTATTGATTTTCTTAGCCTTAATTGTAAATAACACACTAAAAACCGACACACTGATTTGTTTGTCAGTGCGTCGGCTTTTATAGGATAATGAATATTGTTATACCAGGTGCTCGATGAGGTCGGCGCGGTCGCCGGGGAGCATGTCGATGACGGGAATCTCGACCATCGTGTAACAGCCGGGTTGCAGACGCATGGAGGCGCGAGCGACATTGACCAGTACCTGACCTGTGAGGGCTGGGTTGTTGATGCTCATATTGAACTCCAGACGCTGGTTCTGTGTCTTGCCGCTAACACCCTTGCGGACAAGGTTCACACCGTGACCCATATCACGCACGTCATCGACGCTTGCGACTTGGAACACATGTGTCTCGTCAGAGGCAAAATAGGGATCGGCCTTGATGGCGGCTGTCACCTCGTCGAGTTTGGCACCATCCTCCAACTCTACATAGACCATACGGCGATGGATACCCTCACCAAGAGGAATGGTCATAGAAAGGGCGTTCTTCACACCTGCCTTGGAGCGTACGCAGACGCTGTGACCCATTGACATACCAGGGCCGAAGTTGGTGTAGGAGAGACCCTTTGGGGCAAGGCTCTGCATGAGGGTGCGCACGATGGAGTCGGAACCTGGATCCCAACCGGCAGCAATGACACTGACGGTGTTGGTCTCCTTGTTGAGTTTCATCAGGCGTTCGCGATAGCCTCGGATATTAGTGTGGATGTCGAACGAGTCGACGGTGTTGATGCCGAGGGGCAGTATCTGGTTGGCATACTCCTCGCAGGAGCGTGTTGGCGTGGCGAGGATGGCCACATCGACATCCTTCAGGTCGCGAATGTCCTTCACAACCTCATAAGGTGCCAGTTCTGCGGGTTTGTCTGCTGCACCATTGCGGCGCACGATGCCTGCTACTTCGAAGTCGGGGGCGGTCTCCAATGCCTCCAATGCATACTTTCCGATGTTGCCGTAACCTACGACGGCTGCTCTGATTTTCTTCATAACTTTTTTAATGTTCGGTTGGTTCCGCTTGCAAAAGTACATCTTTTTGCCGAATTACATTACATTTTGCCAAATATTTTATCTAAAAAATGACGTTTCGTGACAAAGTGTAAGGTTTTGGGGGTGAAATACAATAAAATGTAAGCAAATAACGTTTATTGAGTTGTATATATACAAAAAGTGTAAGTTATGATAGAATACATTAAGGGTGAGTTGACCGAACTGACCCCCGCGCTGGCAACTGTCGAGGCTGCCGGAGTAGGTTACGGACTGAATATCTCGCTGAACACGTTCAGTGCGATTCAAGGAAAGAAAGAGGTGAAACTCTATGTCTATGAGGCTATCCGAGAAGACGCGTATGTGCTCTATGGCTTCGTGAACAAGCGGGAGCGCGAGATGTTTGAACTGCTCATCACGGTAAACGGGGTGGGGGCCAACACAGCGCGGATGATGCTCTCAGGCATGAGCGTGGCAGAACTCTGTAATGCCATTTCAACGGGTAATGCCCGTCTGATCCAGAGCATCAAGGGTATCGGAAAGATGACGGCTCAGCGCATCATCGTTGACCTGCGCGACAAGATTGTGGCCCTCGGCATTGCTGAAGAAATACCCGCTGGCGGACAGATGCAGGCTCCTGTGAACAATCAGGTGAAGGATGAGGCGGTATCTGCATTGACGATGCTGGGCTTTGCTCCGGCACCCACGCAGAAGGTGGTGTTGCAGATTCTTCAGGAGCAGCCTGACCTGCCTGTGGAGCAAGTAGTAAAACTGGCGCTCAAGCAGATTAAATGAGGGATGAGAAATGAGGGATGAGAAATGTTGATTACTATAGTGAACTGAAACTGTGGTTGAAGGCTTGCGGAGAATCTCTGAAGGCTTTCATGAGGCGCAGGAAGTGCATGTCGGATGGCTTGCACACTAATCATCATTTCTCATTTCTCATTTCTCATTATTCATTATTCTTTATTATCGTATTGTTGAGCGTGGTGGCTCTTGCTGCTCCGCCTCAGGACGATAAGACACAGAAAAAGAAACCAGAGACAAAGGCGCAGCCGCAGTCGAAAGTTGCAGATGAAGACATTATTCCCGACTCGCTGTTGCATGCGAGATGGAAGATTCAGCGTACGGCTCCGATAGAGGTGGCTGACCTCGACTCGTCGGCTCTCGACCTGCATCTGCCAGACAATATCAGACAGACGGTGGAGTACAACGACTCGCTGAATATCTATGTCATCGGCTCGAAGATTGGTGACTCCTATCTGAATGCCCCTGTGCTGATGACTCCTGAGGAGTATCGCCTGTGGAGTGAGAAACGTGCCCGTCACGACTTCTTCCGTTCCAAGGATGCCGAGAATGTGACCAACGAGGGCAAGGACCAGTTCGACCTGATGGATATGCACTTCGACCTGGGACCTGCGGAGAAGATCTTCGGCCCTGGTGGTGTGCGTATCAAGACGCAGGGATCGGCAGAGTTGAAGATGGGTGCCACACTGAAGAACATCGAGAATCCCTCGCTGCCTATCCGTAACCGCAAGACCACCAGTTTCGACTTCGACGAGAAGATCAACCTGAGCGTGAACGGTAAGGTGGGCGACAAGGTGAATATGAACCTGAACTACAACACCGATGCCACTTTCGATTTCGATACGCAGAACCTTAAATTAAAGTTTGATGGCAAGGAGGATGAAATCATCAAACTGGTGGAGGCCGGTAATGTGACCTTCCCCTCGAACAACTCGTTGGTGAAGGGTGCTTCGAGCCTCTTTGGTATCCGCACTGATATGCAGTTCGGTAAGTTGAAGTTGCAGACGGTGCTCTCGCAGAAGAAGTCGACGACGCAGAGCGTCTCGTCGAAGGGCGGTACCCAGACCACTCCCTTCGAGATCAATGCCGACAACTACGAGGATAACCGCCACTTCTTCCTCTCGCGCTATTTCCGTGACCGTTACGACGGGGCGATGTCTACGTTGCCGAACCTGACAACGGGTATCGAGATCAACCGTGTGGAGATATGGATTACCAATAAGACCGGTACGACTTCCAACACCCGTAACATCATTGCCCTGACCGACCTTGGTGAGAATTCCCAAGTGAGCAACAACCAGTGGAACCTGACGGGTATGGGCGTACCGTCGAATGCCGCCAATACGGAGTATAGCACGATGGTGGGCACTTATGCAGCAGCCCGTGATATCGACCAGACCAGTACGGTGCTGGCGGGCATCCCTAACTTCGAGGGTGGGGTAGACTACGAGAAACTGGCGAGTGCCCGTCTGCTGACATCTTCAGAATACACCGTCAATAAGTCGTTGGGTTATATCTCCCTGAAGACGGGACTCCAAACGGATCAGGTATTAGCAGTGGCCTATGAGTTTACGGCAGGCGGACAGACCTACCAGGTGGGTGAGTTTGCCAGCGATAATACCGAAACGTCGAAGGCCCTTTTCGTGAAGTCGCTGAAAAATACGTCGAACAATCCAAAACAGGGTAACTGGGATCTGATGATGAAGAATGTCTATTACCTCGCTGCATCGGTGGAGAAGACTAAGTTCCGTCTTGACATCAAGTACCAGAGCGATACGGCAGGTGTCTACCTGACCTATATCCCCGATTCGAGGGTGAAGGACCGTACGTTGTTGAAGATGTTGGGCTGCGACCGTCTTGATAATAATAATAAGGTACACTCGAACGGCTACTTTGACTTCATCGAGGGCTATACCGTGAGCAACGGACGTATCTTCCTGCCGTCGGCAGAGCCTTTCGGCGACTATCTGCGTCGGCAGTTGGAAGCCAGTGGACTCTCTAAGGCGGAGGCAGACAAATATGTGTTCGATGAACTCTATGACTCGACAAAGACCGTAGCCAAGCAGATGGCCGAGAAGGATAAGTTCATCATGATGGGACAGTTCAAGGGCCACAATGCCAATGTCATCTCACTGGGTGCCTACAACGTGCCGAAGGGATCGGTAGTGGTGACAGCGGGTGGCGTGACGCTCCAAGAGGGTAGTGACTACTCGGTGGACTACTCCGCTGGTGAGGTGACCATCCTGAACCAGAGCATCATCGATGCAGGCACGAACGTGAATGTCTCGTTGGAGTCGAACACCGACTATGGCATGCAGCGTAAGACGATGCTCGGCATGAACTGGGAGTATGACTTCTCGAAGAACTTCCAGGTTGGCGGTACGCTGATGCACCTCTCCGAACAGGCACTCACCTCGAAGGTGGTGATGGGGGCAGAACCCCTGCGTAACACTATCTGGGGCGTGAACGTGAACTGGAAGCAGGAAAGTCAGTGGCTTACCTCAATGCTCAACAAGATACCTTTCCTGCACGTCAATCAGCCGTCGCAGATCACCTTTACTGGTGAGGTAGCCCAGTTGATTGCGGGTACGGCAAGCGGTACACAGGACAATGCCTCATATATCGACGACTTCGAGAACACGAAGAACCTCATCGATGTGAGCAGTCCGAAATTGTGGACACTGTCGAGTGTGCCAACGATGTTTGCGGAGTATGCTGACAAGACAGGTGTATCAAGTGGCTATAACCGTGCGCGACTGGCGTGGTACAATATAGACCCCATCTTCACCCGTCGTTCCTCGACCCTCACGCCGAGTCATATCAAGAGCGACCTCGAACAACTCTCCAACCACTATGTGCGTGAGGTCTATGTGAAGGAACTCTATCCGAACCGTGACCAGAGTACCTACAACGGTGCCACCTCGACGCTGCCCGTGCTGAACCTGGCCTATTATCCTGAGGAGCGTGGTCCTTATAATCTGACGCGTGACCTGAACAGCGACGGTACGTTGCGTCAGCCTGAGACGAAGTGGGGCGGTATGATGCGTAAACTGGAAACCACCGACTTCGAGCAGGCAAACATCGAGTATATCGAGTTCTGGATGCTCGATCCCTATATCTATCTCCGTCAGCAGGGCAATGCTTCCGATTACAGCGGCGACCTCTATTTCAACCTCGGTGAGGTGTCTGAGGATATCCTGCGCGACGGAAAGAAATTCTATGAGAGTGGTATGCCTGTCGAGGAAGGCAGTGCTGGCGGCTATACCACTACCCAGTGGGGAAAGATACCACAGCAGGCTACACAGACCTACGCCTTTGCCACCTCGTCGGGTGCGAGGGCAAAGCAGGATGTGGGTCTCAACGGTCTGAACGACGACGAGGAGCAGGAGTACGGAGCCTATAAGGAGTGGCTCGATGCACTGGGTGGTCTCGTCACCAACGACAGTATTCTCCAATCGTGGCGCAACGACCCTGCTGGCGATGACTACCATTACTATCGTGGTTCAGACTATGATGCTGAGGAGAGGAGTATCCTTGACCGTTATAAACTCATCAACAACCCGCAAGGCAACTCGCCTGACACCGATGCACGCACGGAGAGTTATGACACGAGTTACAAGACAGGACCAGATGTGGAGGATATCAACCAAGACTTCACCCTCAACGAGTATGAGCGGTATTATCAGTATAAGGTACGTATCAGCCCGGAGATTCTGGATGCCTACCGCAACGGGTATGCACCCGACGACTGCTACATCACCGATATGCGTACCAGTGGCGTGAAACTGCGCAATGGCGACACCACCAGTGTCAACTGGTTCCAGTTCCGTATCCCTCTGAGGGAATACGAGCGCAAGGTGGGAAGCATCAGTGACTTTACCAGCATTCGTTTCATGCGTATGTTTATGACCAACTTCCAGAAACCTATCGTGCTACGCTTCGGCTCGCTCGACCTGGTGCGTGGTGAGTGGCGTATCTACAAACAGAGTCTCTCTACGGGAGCCGAGACGGGAACGATGGCAGTGAGTGCCGTGAACATTGAGGAGAATAACGACAAGACACCAGTGAACTATGTGCTGCCTCCAGGCATTAGTCGTGTGACAGACCCCTCGCAGCCTCAGTTGGTGGAGAATAATGAGCAGGCCCTCAATATCGTGGTCAGGAACCTGAGTCATGGTGAGGCAAAGGCAGTGTATAAGAACACTTCGCTTGACCTACGCCAGTACAAACGGTTGCAGATGTTCACTCACGCCAACCACCTTGTACCTGACGCAACGGCTCTGCAAGACAACCAGTTGGCGGTGTTCATCCGTCTGGGCAGTGACTACAAGAGCAACTACTACGAATACGAGATACCTCTGAGTCTGACGCCCGATCGCAGCGACTACAATAAATACTCCACAGCAGACCGTCGTCAGGTGTGGCCAGAGGAAAACATGCTCGACATCGACCTCGACATCTTCACGAAGTTGAAGAAAGAGCGCAACAAGGCCAAGTCACTTGGTACGGCATCCTATAACCAACTGTTCAGCGACTATGACGAGAACCGTCCTGGCAACAAGGTAAGTGTGATGGGTAACCCCTCACTCGGCGAGGTGAAGGCGATGGTGATCGGTGTGCGTAATATCTCAGGTGAGACGAAATCGGGTGAGGTGTGGGTCAACGAACTCCGTCTCTTGGATACCAACAGCGAAGGCGGATGGGCGGCATCGGGTGCGATGAATGTGCAACTCTCCGACTTCGGAACGGTGAATGTCACAGGTCGGTATATGGGTGATGGCTTCGGTGGACTGGAAGAGAGTGTGACGCGGCGCAGGACTGACACAGAGAAGCAGTACTCCGTGACGACCTCCCTGGAACTCGGTAAGTTCTTCCCAGAGAAGGCAAAGGTGTCAGCACCGCTCTATTATTCTGTGACGAAAGAAGAGATACGTCCTCGTTACAACCCACTCGATACGGATATGAAACTCGATGATGCATTGGATGCCGTGGCAGACCAGCACGAGCGGGATAGTATCGAGTCGATGGCGGTGACGAAGACCACCAATACGAACTTCTCCCTCTCGAATGTGCGCTGGGGACTGAAGACCAAACGCCATCCCATGCCCTACGATCCAGGCAACTTCTCGTTCTCTTACAGTCACTCGCACCGCTATACCTCGGGCGAGACCACCATCTATGAAAAGGAAGACCAGTGGCGAGGCTCCCTTAACTATTCCTATTCGCCTGTCTATAAGACATGGGAGCCATTCAGCAAACTGAAAGGCAAGTCGAAGTGGCTGAACTTCCCCAAGGCCATCGGACTGAACTATCTGCCACAGAGCATCTCGTTTAATTCCGATATCTCACGTGTCTACTCCGAATTGCAGGAGCGCGACTTGGAGAGTCTGGAAAACCAGAAGTTGCCACTGAACTTCTCGTCGCAGTTCCTCTGGAACCGTGACTTCTCCCTGCGCTGGGACTTCACCAAGAACCTGCATTTCAACTTCCAGAGTGCCACCCACGCAGAGATTGAGGAGCCATACACACCTGTGAACAAGGATATCTATCCTGATCATTACTCTGCGTGGAAGGACTCGGTGCTCCAAAGCATTCGTAACCTGGGTACGCCCCTCGACTACCAACAGCAGGCAACGGCTTCGTATCAGGTGCCACTCAGCAAAATGCCAATCTTCGACTGG
>JAFZNI010000268.1 GCA_017551005.1 Prevotella sp. | reverse complement strand
TCTTCATGTCTTTTCCTGTTATATACTATTAGACGGAAAAAAACAGAATAGTTTAAATCCGTTATAGACATGATATGAAGATTCTGTAGGATTTTCTTGTTTGTTTGCTTGTTTTTTTGTATTTTTGCACCCGAAAACAGAACAACTTAACACAATAAATACATAACGACATGTGCGGAATAGTAGGATACATAGGCACGAAAGAGGCTTATCCAATTTTGATTAAGGGACTCCGGCGACTGGAGTACCGTGGCTACGACTCGGCCGGCGTGGCCATGATTAATGAGAATGGTGAATTGAACGTCTATAAGACAAAAGGCAAGGTAGATAATCTTTGTGAGTATTGCAACGACAAGAATGTGAGCGGCACCATCGGTATCGCCCACACCCGTTGGGCAACGCATGGCGAGCCCTCGTCGCGCAATGCGCACCCTCATTATTCGCAGAGTCACAACCTGGCTATCATCCATAACGGTATTATCGAGAACTATGCCGACATCAAGGAGAAACTGAGGGAGAAAGGTGTGCAGTTCGTCAGCGACACTGATACCGAGGTGCTGGTGCAGTTGATAGAATATATTATGGTGAAGAAGAACATATCCCTGTTGGAGGCCGTGCAGGTGGCGCTCTATCAGGTGATTGGTGCTTATGCCATAGCCGTGCTCGACAAGCGCGACCCCAACCAGATTATCGCTGCCCGCAAGCAGAGTCCGTTGGTGGTGGGTATCGGCGAGGATGAGTTCTTCCTCGGCTCCGATGCCAGTCCGATCGTGGAATATACTGATAAGGTGGTTTATCTCGAAGACGGCAATATCGCCGTTATCCGTCGTGGTGAAGATATGCACGTACTGAGCATCCTCGGCGAGGAGCAGGAACTGAAGGTAAAGACCGTGGATATCGACCTCGGTCAGATTGAGAAGGGTGGTTATCCGCACTTCATGTTGAAGGAAATCTTCGAGCAGCCGGAATGCCTGACGAACTGTATGCGTGGTCGCGTGAATTTGGAGGCTGACCATGTGACGCTCTCTGCACTCATCGACTATCGTCGGCAGATGTTGGAAGCCAAGCGCGTCATCATTGTGGCCTGCGGAACATCATGGCATGCAGGCCTCATCGGCAAGCAGTTGATAGAGACATTTTGCAGGATACCGGTGGAGGTTGAGTACGCTTCGGAGTTCCGTTACAGGAATCCTGTCGTGGGCAAGGGTGATGTGGTAATAGCCATCTCTCAGAGCGGCGAGACGGCTGACACGTTGGCTGCCGTACAACTGGCCAAGGAGCATGGCGCCTTCATCTACGGCATCTGCAATGCCATCGGCAGCAGCATACCTCGTGCGACGGATACGGGTACTTATATCCATGTCGGTCCGGAGATCGGTGTGGCCTCGACGAAGGCCTTCACAGGTCAGGTGACCGTGCTCACGATGATAGCCCTTGCGATGGGCGAAGCAAAAGGAACCATCGACCGTCAGGAATATCTGAAGGTGGTCAGGGGACTGAGTGAGATTCCCGTGAAGATTCGTGAGGTGTTGCAGACCAACGAGAAGGTCGCCGACCTCGCGCGTACCTTTACTTATGCGCATAACTTCCTTTACTTAGGTCGCGGTTATTCGTATCCTGTGGCATTGGAAGGCGCCCTGAAATTAAAGGAGATTTCGTATATCCACGCGGAGGGTTATCCCGCCGCAGAGATGAAGCACGGGCCTATCGCCCTGATCGACTCTGATATGCCGGTTGTGGTCATCGCCACGCACAATGCCATGTACGAGAAAGTGCTGTCGAACATCCAGGAGATTAAGGCGCGTCAGGGTAGGGTGATTGCCCTCGTCTCGAAAGGCGACGATACCATTGCGAAGATTGCTGACGAGGTAATAGAGTTGCCCGATGTGCAGGAATGCTTGGAGCCGCTGGTGGCTACGATTCCCTTACAGTTGTTGGCTTATCACGTGGCTGTCTGCAAGGGTAAGAATGTAGACCAGCCAAGAAATCTGGCGAAGTCTGTGACTGTGGAATAATCGGGAAAATGAGGCGCCTAACCCCCGAAAAACGGGCAGAATAACGAAAGAATAGGCTCAAAAGTAAAAAAAGTAGTGGAATAATTTGGTGATTTCGAATTATTCCATTATTTTTGCAGTCAGGAATATTAGTACTACGTAATCAATAATGGACGCAGGAACTACATTAGAGTCAAAAATTAACAGAGGCGACTATAAGATTCTGATAGTTGACGACGTGATGAGCAACGTGCTGTTGCTGAAAATTCTGTTGACCAATGAGAAGTTCCAGGTTTGCACGGCAAATTGCGGTAAGGCTTGTATTGAGCAGGCCAAGGCGGAGCATCCAGACCTGATTCTTCTTGATGTGATGATGCCAGACATCAATGGCTTCGATACGGCTGTTATCATGAAGAAGGATCCTGAGTTGGCCGATATACCTATCATCTTCCTGACGGCATTAAATACACCACAGGATTTGGTACACGGCTTCCAGGTTGGAGCCAGCGACTTCCTGACGAAACCCTTCAATAAGGAAGAATTGGTGATGCGTGTGATGCAGCAGATTTCACTCGTGGCTGCCAAGCGGATTATTGAACAGCAGAATAAGGAGTTGAAGGCGACCCTGAGCAACCGTGACAAGATGTATTCCGTGATTGCGCACGACCTCCGTTCGCCGATGGCCAGCATCCGTATGGTGCTCAACCTCGTGGTGCAGTCTACATCAGTGGAAACTGTCGGACAGGAGTTATATACCTTGCTCGACCAGGCCAATAGGGAGTCTGAGGAGGTGCATGACCTGTTGGACAACCTTTTGAAGTGGACAAAGAGTCAGACGGGTAGGCTGAATGTGGTGCTGCAGGATCTGGACTTGAAAGACATTGTGCCTGGTGTGGTTGAGATATTCGAGATGATTGCCCAGACAAAGCACATCAAACTTGACTTACAGCGTACATCCGAGCCCTTGATGGTCCACGCGGATAACGATATGCTGAAGACAGTGGTGCGTAACTTCTTGTCGAATGCCATCAAGTTTTCGCCAGAAGACTCGACCATCGAGATCCTGATGTTGAAGGAAGGAAACTATGCCAAGATCAGTGTCAGGGATCATGGCGTTGGTATTTCAGCCGACCGTATTGATACCATCTTCCATAAAGGAGATACCACCTTTGGTACGGGTGGTGAGGAAGGCTCAGGTCTTGGTCTGCAACTCTGTCAGGACTTCGCCCAGAAGAATGGTGGCGATTGTACGGTGGAATCTGTCGAAGGTGAGGGCTCTACGTTCAGTGTCATTATCCCACTCAAAAATGATTGATGGCTACACCTATATATATTATAGAAGAAAAAAAACTTCGCCGCAACCTCACGCTCATTGCTGATGTTGCGGCGAAAGCCGATATAGAGATTATACTGGCTTTTAAGGCTTTCGCACTTTGGAAGACTTTCCCTATCTTCCGGGAGTACATTCACGCAACGACGGCCAGTTCGCTTTCGGAGGCGCGATTGGCCTTCGAGGAGTTCGGTGCACCTGCCCACACATATTCGCCTGCCTATACCGACGAGGAGTTTGATGAGATGATCAGATGCTCATCGCATCTCACATTCAATTCTCTCTCGCAGTACGAGCGCTTCCATGAGCGGGCCAAAGGTGTTTCGGTAGGTCTTCGGGTTAATCCGGAGTATTCCGAGGTAGAAACATTGCTCTATAATCCTTGTGCCCCAGGGACGAGGTTTGGTGTGACAGCCGACAAACTGCCTGAGCAACTTCCCTCTGACATTGAAGGCTTCCATTGTCATTGTCATTGTGAGAGTGGGGCAGATGTGTTCCAGCGTACACTCGTACATATCGAGGAGAAATTCTCGCGCTGGTTCCCTCAGTTGAGGTGGATTAACTTTGGGGGCGGCCACCTGATGACACGAAAAGACTATGATGTGGCATTGCTGATTCGCCTGATGAAAGACTTTCGTCAGCGCTATCCTTGGTTGAAGGTGATTCTGGAGCCTGGCAGTGCCTTTGCCTGGCAGACGGGACCATTAGTGGCTCATGTGGTGGATATTGTGGAGGACAAGGGCATCTGGACGGCAATCCTGGATGTGAGTTTCACCTGTCACATGCCCGATTGCCTGGAGATGCCATATTATCCCGAAGTCCGTGGTGCCGAACAAATCTCTCACCTCTCATCTCCCACCTCTCACCTCTATCGCTTAGGAGGCAACAGTTGTCTGAGTGGCGACTTTATGGGTTACTGGCATTTCGACCATGATTTGCAGGTGGGCGAGGAAATAATCTTCGAGGACATGATCCATTATACAACCGTCAAGACAAACACCTTCAATGGCATTTCCCACCCGTCAATTGGTATGCTGCATGAGGATGGCAACTTAGAGATTCTGCGTGAATTTGGGTACGAAGATTACCGAAATCGGATGGATTAAGCCTTATGGACTGCCCGTTTTTCGATAAAATGGCACTTTTTTAGAAAAAAAACACCTAAAAAGTTTGTCAGTTCCGAAAAAAGCATTACCTTTGCATCCGCATTCAGGGGAATGCTCGAAAAAATGCGGAAATAGCTCAGTTGGTAGAGCACAACCTTGCCAAGGTTGGGGTCGCGGGTCCGAGTCCCGTTTTCCGCTCCACTTATTGAACAAAAAAGAGGCATCCTGGTAATGGGCCAGATGTGAAAATGCCCAGGTGGCGGAATTGGTAGACGCGCACGTTTCAGGTGCGTGTGCCGCGAGGCGTGCAGGTTCGAGTCCTGTTCTGGGCACTCTTTTTTTTCAGTATTGATTTTGTTGGAGAGGTGGCGGAATTG
>JAFZNI010000029.1 GCA_017551005.1 Prevotella sp. | reverse complement strand
GTGGGCGCCTTCAACGCAAGTATCAGTTTGTCGTCGGGGTCGGCCACATTGATAAGGTGGGTGTTGGTAAACGATACCGCCGCATAGTTATATTTCGAGTCCGGCAGTCCGCTGAGCAATTCGCTCTTGATGCCCACGACATCTCCCTCGGTGTTGCCGTAGGTGAGTTCGCTGTCGGCCCAGGGTGTGAAGACGATGTCCAGAGGAGGTATTACAATCCACAGCATTGTCTTGTCTGTCGTAAGGGGGGTTTCAGTATAGGAATCTGTGATGGCATCATATGCATAGTACGTGACCTCGTAAGTGAGGTATGCTATGTAGGGATTTTCAGCATGTGCATTCTTCGCGTCGGAAATAACGGCCCGTACATCAAATTCATCAGAATAAGGCTCATAGCCATATCCGTAGTAATAGGTGATATCCATATTGCCTCCAAAGTCCAAGTAGAGTGGGCCTTCACCGGAGTACCAATAGTTTTCTAAGTCGGTGGATGTCACCTTGACGGTTACATAATCACGGCTTTCCGGATTCAGTCCGCTGACCAGCGTGTTGGGGCTGCCCACGAGGTCGCCTTCTGTGCTGCCGTAGGTGAGTTCAACGTCGTCCCAGGGGGTAATGACAAGGCCAGGACTATTAAGCACTCGTAGCGTCAGCGTGGTCGGAGCCATCTCGGCTTCTTTCTCTTCCCAAGTGTCGAGTTCTTCGTTATATTTCCGGTAGGTGACTGCGTAGTTGATGGTAGCCTGATAGGTGGCACCGGGTGTTGCATTCGTCCAGTCCTGCACAACGGCTTTCACTTCCCCTTCGTTATCTTCTTCCTTATTTCCATAAGTATAAACAAAACTACTGTGGTAGGGTTTCTCTTCATCAGAGACGGTCAGCGAGCCTTGATAGTAGGATACTTCGCCGTCAACATAGGTGGCGCTCTCCTTCAGCAGTACCCCGTCGGCCTTCGTGATGATCGCGACGGGCTTGTCGTATTTGTAGCCTGACAGGTTTATGTTGGTGGTACCCTCCTGGCTGTTCACGACGATCAGGCCGATAGCCCCGTTCGCTACGGCAGCATTGGCCTTGATATAGTACGAGACGCCGCCACCACGGTAGCATACGGCAATCTTGCCGGCGAGGACGTCTTTGACTGCCTCAAAATCCTCGTCCGAACCATAGCCGTCGATTAAGATGAATTCGTGTTCGCCAACAAGGGTGCTGAACGGCTTGTTGTCGGCGGCTATTCCGTTATTGCACAGGATTTCGTCTTCGCCTACCAGAATAGGAGTGAATAAACTCAAGTTGTTACCTACCGACAGGAGCAGTTGGTCGTCAGGGTCTTCCACATTGACCAAGTCGGTCGTCGTGATTTCTAATCCCACCCAGTCATCGCCGTTATACGCAACACCTGTGACCAGGGTGCTGAAGTCGCCCACCACGTCACCATCGCCGAGGAAGGTGAGGGTCTTGTCGTCCCACGGCGTGAGGGCGAAATCAGGAAAACCAGGAGTCAGCGTCATGCCTGGATAGATTTTACTTTGAACAATGTAGCCCGCATGATCGCCTTCGGCTACAATCATGCAGAGGTATTGGTCGGATGGGAAGGTGATCGTTCCGTCTTCCTCAACGGTGGCGTAAATGGTGCCTGTAGAGGAGCCTCCTGCCACAGCAAGAATACACCAGCCGTAAGCGGAATGGTAGTAAACCTGCTGGCCAAGTTTGATGGCCAGCCTGGAATTTTCGGAATCGACCGTAGCCTTGATGTCATTGAACCACCAGATTCCGGACACAAGCACCTCGCCTTCGACCTCGCTGGCTTTCAGAGTCAATTTGTACGTGTAAGGGTTGCCGTCGATATATACTTTGGCTGTGTACACACCCACGAGGTCATCCACCGTGACGTTGGCCTTGCGTGGCGCTTGGGCCTTCTTGACTGGCATCGGCTTCGCTGCCAGTTCCTTGTTCATTTGCTCAGCCGTTATCACACGCAGTTCGGGGCTGCGCTTCACGGGCTGTGCAAAACTTGCTACGGCTACGAGAGCCGCCAGCATCATCAGAGTAAATCTTTTCTTCATAACTTTTTTGATTTTAGTGAAACAATAAATTAACATACTACAAAGTTACGGATATATAAGGAAATATTAACAAAATTATCCTCTCATTTTCAAGTTTCTTAAGAATTCTTAACATAATCGCCGCATTTTACGGGGGGGCCTGCCTGTAATCAGACTGCCCCATAGGGGCATGATAAAGGTAGCCAGCCATTTCAATGGCTGGTCATAAATGCGAATGGAATCATGCGTGCCTTTAGGTACGCGACATCAACACCTTAAGATTCACACATCAATCTTCGTGAATCTACACGTCAATCTTCTTCATGCTGTAGGGTAAACCTTTTCATCCTGCGGTTCAAAGTTTAGACCACACTGTGGATTAATTAAACCACACTGCAGTTTAATTAAACCACACTGCGGATTAATTAGACATCAGTGCGGATTAAACTTTCACCTGCGCATCCTCCAACTTTCCCCTTCGCTCAAAAGAAGTTCAAACTGCGCGCCCCTGTTTCCCGATGTGCATGTCGTTGCAAATACCTGTGTGACTCATAACCAAAACCGCCAAAACCCTTGTTTGTGCAGCAGCATGCTCTGCGAGCAAGCCTTCTAAGTCATCGTTCCAAGTTCTGTTCAAGTAAACTTGACAGACCTCGGCTCGATACCTTAGAATAGCCTACGGCTTTGCTGCACAAACAAGAAAAACAGCGAAAACCGAAAAACAACAATGATTCCTAAAAAGCCGTTATGGTCTTGGTTTTCGCATCGTAATAGTATTTCTCGCATTGGTCTTTTACAGGCGCGAAATTATACAGTATGCCAATAGGGGTGTTGGT
>JAFZNI010000028.1 GCA_017551005.1 Prevotella sp. | reverse complement strand
CTTAATATCGAGATGGCCGAGAGTTCATCAGGCTCGTCGACCATGACGGTCTGGAATCGACGTTCCAAGGCCTTGTCCTTCTCGAAATACTTCTGATACTCGTTCAGCGTCGTGGCACCGATGGCACGCAGTTCACCTCGGGCCAGGGCAGGCTTCAGGATGTTGGCAGCATCCATTGCGCCTTCGCCACCACCGGCTCCTACCAACGTGTGGATCTCGTCGATGAAGAGGATGATGCGCCCCTCGGCCTTCGTCACCTCGTTGATGACGCTCTTCAGACGCTCCTCAAACTCACCCTTGTACTTCGCACCAGCCACCAGCGCACCCATATCGAGCGAGTAGAGCTGCTTGTCCTTCAGGTTCTCTGGCACGTCGCCACGCACGATACGACCTGCCAGTCCCTCGACGATGGCCGTCTTACCTGTACCTGGCTCACCAATGAGGATCGGGTTGTTCTTCGTACGACGGGAGAGGATCTGCAACAGCCGTCGGATCTCGTCGTCACGACCGATCACTGGGTCGAGCTTACCCTGACGGGCGAGGTCCACGAGGTTCTTGGCATATTTCTCCAGACTCTGGTAGTTGTCATCGGCCGATTGCGACTGCACCTTCTGTCCCTGTCGCAGTTCCTGGATGGCTTTCTGCATGTCCTTCTCCGTGCAGCCGGCGTCCTTCATGATGCGTGAGGCCGTAGAGTTCACGCCGAGCAGGGCCAACAGGATGGGCTCCACGCTGACGAACTCGTCGCCTGCCTTCTGGGCCGTCTCTTGTGCGCGCACGAGTACATTATTACTTTCATTTGAGAGATATGGCTGTCCGCCCTGCACCTTCGGCAGGTGCTTGATCTCGCTGTCAACGAGCGTCTCGATCTGCTGGGCATTCACGCCGAGTTTCTGGAAGATGAAGGTACATACGTCCTTCGCTTTCTCCAATACGCCCTTCAATATATGAACAGGTTCTATCACCTGCTGACCGTTCAACTGTGCCGTATTCACAGCCTGTTGCACGGCCTCCTGGGCTTTGATGGTAAATTTGTCTAATGTCATAATTTTGTCCTCCTTTTATTTTGTTTTTTTTGAATTGTCTCTGCAAAAGGAGGTCAAAGAGTATGCCGCACCGTCTACTACCGACAAATAGTCACGCCGTGCTGACTATTCGTCAGTTCTTTAATTTATCTTATATTGTCAGACTGAGGCAGAGCATTGTCAAGTCGTCGTTGGGCTCTGCACCGTCGCGGAAGAGGGCGACCTCTTCTTCCAGGGCTTCGATGATGCCTTGGGCGTTGGCAGATGGCTTGGATGTCAGGATATTGATGATGCGCTCTTCGCCGAACTGCTCTTGGCTGGCGTTCTCGGCCTCGTTGAGTCCGTCGGTATAGAGCAGCATCAGGCGGTCTTTGTAGTAGTCGATGGTCTCGCCCTCGTATTCCAGTCCGGGCCAGAGTCCGATAGGGGCGTTGGCCTCCTCCATGTCGAGGAACGAGAACTGACCGTCGGTATTGCCAAGCACGGGCGGGTTATGCCCAGCATTGCAATATTCCAGCAGATGAAGTTTCATGTTGAGACGGCAGATGAACATGGTAACGAACATGCCCTGCTCGTTTTCCTCGGCCAGTTCGGCATTCATGTGGGTGGCTATCTCGGCAGGATCCATGTCCTGCGAGGCCAGTGTGCGGAACAGACGGGTGGCCTGCGTCATGAACAGCGAGGCGGGCACTCCCTTGCCGCTGACATCGCCGATGCAGAAGTAGAGTATATCGTCTTTCTGTAAGAAACTGTACAGGTCGCCGCCCACCTCACGGGCCGGGGTCATCGAGGCGTACATGTCGAGGCCTTCACGCTGTGGGAATGTGCTGGGCACCATCGACTTCTGGATGTCGCGGGCGATGTTCAGTTCACCCTCCATGCGCTCCTTGGCGGCGTTGACCTTGGCCAGACGTTTGGCAGCACGGTGGCGGATGATGGTGAAGATGGTAAAGGCGACAATCAAGCCCAGAATCAGAATGATGAAATTGATTTTCCGCAGTTCTGCCGACCTGATCTCGCGCTGCAGAATCTCCGTGTCCTTCTTATGGATATTCTGTATGCCTTCAGCATCTATTCTTCTGGCACGCGTGATGGCAGAGTCGAGCACTTCGCATATCTGCCGGGCCGCAAGGTTGGTAGAGTCGTTGTTGCCATTCATCGCGTTGGCACGGTATTTCTTCAACATGTAGCGCTGGATGTTCTCCAAGGAGTACATGCCGAATTCCTGATAGAGGTAGTCGGTGATGGTGCTATAGCAGGACAACGCCTCGTCCCAACGACGGGCTATGGTTAAGTAGTCACTGGAATTGGTCATTCCTTCCATGCTCTTCGAGAAGCGCGTCTGCTGGTAATCGTCATAGTCGCTGTCGGCTTCGTCAAGGCGTCCCAGCCCCGCTAATGCTATGGCACGGAAAATCTTGTACCTGCCCCACTGCTTGTCGATATATTTCTCATCGTCGCCGAAACGCTCCCTATAGTCGGATACAAACTGTCCGAAACGCTCAGTCCATAGAAGTCCCTTCTCGTATTCACCTTCCCTGTTCCATCCGTAGGCAATGTTGATCAGTCCGGCCACCGCATCGTGGTAGGCATCCTTCGTGGGGTTAACCCGGATGTTTTCGTTGTGCATCTTGTGGGCATGTTCAAACATTTCGACAGCCGTTGTGTCATTCTTGTCGAAATGCGCCTTGCAGCAGCCGGTGAAGATCACCAGATTGGTATAGTCGCTGGTGGTGTCGCATTCCTGTTGCTCCAGTCTTTTCAAGACAGGCAGAGATATCTGCAGGGTCTTCGCAAATTCGCCGTAGCGGCAGTACATGCTTGAAAGGTAACTGGCCGACTTGGCATAATAGACCAGGTCGGTGGCATCGTCAGAGTTGGCGGTGGCATCTATCGACTCCTGCCAGTAGAACTCTGCCAGCGAGAGGTCACCTTTGTGGTAGTGGGCCAAGCCTTGCCAGTAATGGCTCTCGCCCGTCCTGATGTCGCCCGCCTTGGCCAGACTGTCGGCCAGCGTCAGGAGCCGCTGGTCGTCTCTTTGGTCTGAGGCCTCTTCCAGCATGCGGGTCGCCTCGGCAGAAGAGGATTTCTTGTTGGTGCTACAACCGGTGAACAGCATCACCGTCAGCAGCACTGCCATCGCTATAAATATAATAAGGTGTAGCCTCTGTCGCATATCGTTTGCAAAGGTACAATTATTATTTCATTTCGCCAAATCTTTCTTGTTTTTTTATGATTGACCAGTGAGTGCAATAGCCAGAGGGATACAGTTCATTCTGTGCATTATTACCATATATGTACCCGCTGCTCAGGACTGCGATACAGTTTGTCGCCAGACTTTACGTCGAATAGGTCGTACCAGGCTTGGGTGTTGCTAACCACACCGTTGATGCGCTCCTGAGGCATCGAGTGCTCATCTTTATTATAATACATCATGGCGTATTCGCTGGTGTACTTTGCCCTGTAGAACCTGGCAAAGGCGATATAGAACTTGCGCAGCTCTGCATCGAGGCGCTCTCCGCTATAGCCTTGGGCGGTGAAATAGTCCTTGCAGGCATCAAAGGCAATCACGAAGCCTCCCAGGTCGGCAATGTTCTCCGGCGCACAGAAGGTGCCGTCACTCATCACACCGGGTACCATCTCCAGATGGTTGTAGCAGTCGTTGAGCATCTCCACGCGACGGTTATACTCCTGAGCGTCGGTCTCGCTGGCCCAGATGCTTTCCAAGTCGCCAAGATGGTTGTATAGCGAGCCATCAGTGTCGAAGCCGTGAGTCATCTCATGGCCCACAACGGCATAGTTCGCAAAATCCTCAGCCGTCAACTGGTCGCCCTCGGTGGCGAGCACCTGCATGAATGGCGGGAAGATGTTGATGCAGTTGAACCACTGGTCATAGTTGTCGTTCATGGTCAGCGGCGGAATAGACACCATCGACAGCATCAGCGAGTGGAACCCTAATTCCTTTGAGGTCTTGCCGGCGTGTACGAGTCTCATGGCCAGAGTGGCACGACGGAGTTCCAGGATATCCTCTACGATGGTTGTCTTCTGGGAGATGTCAGGCAGTGCCTCCGTGATCCACTGGTCGGGCGAACCGATGTTGAAGACCATGGCATTGAGTTTCTGCAGGGCGTTGGCTTTCGTGCCGTGACTCATCCAGGGGCTGTTCTCAATGCGCCTGGCAAAGGCCGTACGGAGGGTCTCGCAGATGTCTGTCGCCTTCTGCTTGGCAGCGGCCGTGATGTATTTGTCGCAGTAGAGTTTGGTCTTTTCGTAGGTTAGATACTGTGTCTCGAGCCTCTCAAGTATCTGCTGGCGCCTGGCTTCGTCACCTGTTCTTTCCGGATTGCAATAGTTGTCGAGTTCCGACAGTTTCCTGATGAAAAACTGGGCGGTCTGCTCAAGGGTGGCATTCTGCAGATTCATGAGATACTCGTCATACTCCACTTTGAGGTATTCGTTGAGGGCCGAGACGTTGTCGGCAACCACATAGGCATACTCGGCATCGATGCCCAGTCCCTCGCATATCTTGGCCAGCATGGGCCATGCCTCGGTACTGGAGCCTCGGGTGGCGGCCTGGCGGGCTTCAACTGTCTGAGGCACCTTGTCAAGCGTAAAGAATACCAAGGTCAGCCTACCATTCTGGTTGAAGGGCATGATTTCGATGGGCGAAGGATATCCCTCCTTTATCATCTGTCCGACAGTGAGCCAGAGTTCTTCCTTGGTCTTACAGTCGCTAAGGCGCTTGGAGGCTTGCTCTATCAGCAGTTTGTTCTGAGCGTAGGCGTTTTCGTCGACAACAAGGTCTTTCTTCAGTTTCTGGAGCGTAGGCGACACAATGGTTTCCATCTGCTGCATAAACACTGTGTTGACCTCCGAAGGGAAGTAGGCATAGAACTGTTCTTTGGCACTTTTCCCGTCGAAGTCCACCGTCTGCTGGGCTATCCATTTGTCGTTGCAGTACAGATAGAAGTTGTTCCCAGGCTGGTAAGTGTCGGAGAGCATCTCGTCGGTGGGGGTAACAGGAATAGGGATGACAGGATCCACGGGGTTGTCGTCCACGTCAGTACACGCCGCAATGCCCCATGCTATTGGCATCAGAAGCATCCATAAGATATAATTCTTCTTCATTGTCTTTTATTTTATGATATTTGTAGCATTCCTTATTTCACGATAGTTTTCGCTCCTCCGACGATGTTCACGCCGCGTTGCGGGGTGTCGAGGCGCTGCCCCTGCAGATTATAAATAACTGCGGGCTGCGAGGCGGCCTCGGAATGGCTGGCTGCCCTGACGTCCGTCGGCACGTCCTCGATGGCTTCGTACTCTGCCATGGCTTTACCGATATGTGTGTCAAGGTCGGCGAGACGGTAGAGACCGTCGGCGTTGGCGGTCAGACCCTCGACGGAGACGGGCAGCACCATCGGCGGCACGTCGGGCGAGAGCAAGGTGCGCCCCTGCAACTGCTGAACAGCCTGATAGACCAGATTGATGGCAACGTAGTCCTCCGTGCCGTCATTCCACTTCTCGAACACCAGTTTCGAGCCGATGGGGGTGTGCAGTTCCAGGGCGTTCTCCGTTTCGGGGAGTTGCAGGCCAAGGGCAGCGCCGATGCTGGCCAGATTGCTGTCGTGTCCACAGAGGAACATGAACTTGCGGTCACTACGGTTCAACTCTTCGCGGATGCGGCTCACTAACGGGTATGCCAGGTTGACGGCGGCAGCGTGGGTAGTGAAGAGCAGACCGTCATAGACCGCCTTCACTTCACAAATAGCGCGCCACTGCTCCATAGTCAACTCACTGCCAAAAGGCACGAAACTCTCCGACTCGTAGCACTGTAGTACCAGCGCGTCGGCCACGCTGTTGGCCAGCGTATAGCCGCCCGTCATCTTCGGCTCGCTGCCCTTCTCAATCTTGAACTGTACGTCGTCGTACCAGAAATGCGTCGTGTCGTTCGCGGCGGCTGGCGAGTGTGCCATGTCGAGCACCTCCTCCATCAGCGTCAGCGTCTTCTGCTGGGCTGCCATCCACGCCAGAGGTCCGCCATGCATAGCCTGCATCTCGTCGATCACCTGCTGGCGGTACGTGTCGTTCATCTTCGTAAACTGCGGGGTGAACACCGGGTCCATCTTGTCCTCGGCCAGCGCATGCGTGATCTCCACGTTGGCGAAGGGCAGGAATCCGGCAGAGAAATACTTCGCCGTGGCAAACGTGCGCTGACGTGAGTTGGCATAGAACAGCACCTCGTCGCCCTCGGGCCTGTAATTCTCAGGCAGCAAGCCCTCGCTGACCACCCACTGACGGAAGAACTGTCCCATCTCCGTCTCCAAGACACCGCCCCGCAGCGACAACTGGCTGCTGGGCGATGACCATGCAAACCATGTGTGCGGTGTCACCCGCTGATAGGCCGCTCCGCCCGACGACAGCGGCGAGCGGATGTTGTGGCGGCTCATCACCACCACCTCTTTCAGTTCATACCGTGCCCGGAAGTCGTCCGAGCGTTTCGTCTGTGCCTGCAGGCCCGTACCGCTGAGTGTCAGGATGGCGGCAAGCATCCAAATGGCATTCTTCGTCATGTTGTTCTTTTTAAATCATTTGTTATATCGTCTGACTATCTTATGCTGGTTTTCAATGACGATGCCGTGCGTATAGTCAGTAGTTAGGGTGCCGTCGAGGCGATAGGCCTGGGATGAAGATGGTCTGATGACACGGCTTACAGGGACGATGCCGGTGGTGATGCCCTCGTACTCGGCACGGGCAGCGGCTATCATGTCGAGGAAGGCGGGGTCGGCATGCAGGCGGGCCACGAGGGCAGAGGCAAGCTGGCGGGTGGCCTCGATGTCGGTGTACCAGTGGTAGCCCACGATGAGCCGGTTATGACCGTATTCATAGCCACGCCGTAGTATCTCGTTCTGATGCTCGGGCGCCACCTCGGTCATGACCAGTGCCTCAGTCCAGCCCAGGTTGGTGTGACCTGACGGGAAACTGCTCTTGCCGCGTTCCTTCTCCTCGTCGCCGGCCACGGCCGACGGCTCGCCCAACTGTACGAAGGGACGCTTGCGGAAGCGGATGGGTTTCAAGCGGTCGGCGGTCTCGCTGGCTTTGTCGAGCACATGGCTCAGCAGGCGGGTGATGGCGGGTGTCTGAAGGTCGCTGATAGTGATGCCGATGGCCTCGCTCATCACTTTCTGCATCATGGCTACGCTGTATTCGGCCTCGACGGCTGCCGTGTCGCCGCGCTCGGTGCTGCGGATGGGTTTGTTGCTCCAGTAGAGCATGAGGTCGGCCTGGTAGCGGGCGGAGGCGGTATCGACGGGATTGTTCAGGAAACGTTCGCCGTGGGGCACGTCGGCCTCGGCGGCGGGGTCATAGTCTTCGGGCAGTCCCTTCAGGCGCGCATACTCGGCCCGCGCAGCGCGGATGTCCTGCTCGAATTCGGGCTCGCAGTGTGCGCGAGCGATGGCTGCTGCGCCACAGAGGTAGCCGGCCGTCACGTCGCTCTGCCAATGTGCGTTGACGATGATGCGGTTCTCGCCATACTCAAAGCCACGGCACAGGATGGTGTCCTGCAGTGCCGGCCACATCTCGGCCAGGGCCAGAGCCGTCGCCCAGGCGCTGGCGGTGTGACCAGACGGGTAGGAGCCGTCGCCCAGCATGGTCTCCGTGTCGTCGTACTCTCCCCACGCCGTCTCGTTCATCTGCGCGAAGGGACGCTTGCGCATGTACTTGGACTTAGGACCTTTCGTGGATGAAACGCCAGTGATAAACGACTTCGCCACCAGGCGGAAAATGGCGGGTGTCTGCTCGTCGTCGATGGCGTCGAGTTGGAGCACCTGCGCCATGACCGAGGCTATGGCGTAGGCGTCGAGGAGTGACTCACGGCTGGCGCGTGCCCCGCGCTCGGTCGAGGCCATGGTCTTGCCCCACTGCCACTGGGCAATATCGTCGAGAAACTTCGCACTGGACGAGTCGGGCGGCGCGGGTAGGAAATAGCCTGCGTCGGGTAACTGCTCGATGACAACATAATTGTTGTTGCCGTTGTCGGTTGGTTGAGCACCAGCGTTCATTGCACCGCTGAGTGTCAGGATGGCGGCGAGCATCCATTTAAACTGTTTTATCATATCATTATCGTTTTAATTCCTCCAATAGGTATAATAGGTATCTCTTCCGTTTCATCCGTTATGCTAAAAGCAACGCTGCAAAGTTACAACTTTTTATTCAATAATCGTTCGCGGATAAAAAAAAAGTTGTATCTTTGCAACCAGAAATAAAAAGGAATCGCTTATGAACACCCAGACAATGATCAAGGATCGGAGCAGTGAGAGCCGCCAGACTCGCTCGGATGGCCGAGTCGTGACGAGCCTCGACGTAGTCAATACAATTGCCGACTACTTCAAGACGCAGCCCGTTGTGAAAGCATGGATTTTCGGCTCCTTCGCCCGTGGTGAGGAGACACCACTGAGCGATGTCGACATCCTCGTGATCCTCGACTCTTCGCAGCCTGTGGGCTTCAAATTCTTCGGCATGTGGAGTGATTTGGAGCAACTGCTCGACCGTCGCGTAGACTTAGTGACTGAAGGTTCGCTGGCCGACTTCGCCCGCGAGAGTGTAGAACGCGATAAAATACTAATTTATGAGAGAGCAGCCTAAAGACCGGAACCGCCTCCAGCATATCTTGGAGGCCATCGACACCATTCAGGAGCGATGCAGCGAAATGAAACGCGAGGACTTGACAGCCGACAAAGTTCTCTTCGGCGGCATTGTCTATCATACCATAATCATCGGCGAAGCCGCCTACAACCTTTCCAAGGCTTTCATCAAGGCTCATCCCGAAACGCCGTGGCTCCAAATAGCCAAGATGCGCCACAATCTTGCGCATGGCTATTATCAGGTGGATGCCGACATCGTTTGGTCGGTCATTCAGTACGACCTTCAACCGCTTCGCGAGCAAGTCGTACGCTATCTAAACGAAGTGGATTGGGACGAGTGGGAGAAGAACGAGCAGGTCATCAAGGAGACCGTCGCTCATAAGGCTCTCATGCAGACCGCCAGCAGGATGAAGAGCAAGGGATATGACGTAAGGGAAATCATGTCGATTACCGGCCTGACTGCTGAGGAAATCGAGGGACTGTAAACAACAACGCCGGTAGATATCTCGCCGAGATTCCGCATGGAGTCTCGGTGTTTTTTTATTTTTGCCCGTTTCATTAGACAAAAACCATTTGTTATTTTTTAACAAAGCATCACTTTTGTAGTTAAGTAAATGAAGATTAGGGAATTAGCGGGGTGACCCTTTTGTTAAAAGCATCACTTTTTGGAGTAATTTTGTAGGATTTCTAGGTAAAAGTCTTGCAAATCTCTCCAAAAAGTTGTATCTTTGTAGGCAAATATTATACCAACAAGGATATGAAGATTACCATCATCAACACTGAAAGAAATTAGAAGAGGTACGGACATGGAACTGGGCCGCAGGCTGTCTGCGATGGGGTATAAGTACCACAAGATGAACAGCGGAGCCGCCTACAGGATGGAAGAGATAGATCCCTGAATAACAAAACAAGTTGTTTTGGTATTAAAGAAGGCATCCTTTTCACTGCTTAAAGGCAGGTTATTGGCACCAAAACAACTTGTTTTGCTATCGTAGTGGCAGGTAACGTATTTATAATACATATCAAAAAGATTATAATGTGCAATTGTTCCTGATTCTCATAAACAATCTTAATTTTTGGGGCAGAAGTACGTGAATTCGGACATTTTTGTTTATCTTTGTCAGTTGAATCAACAGATTTGTGAATAAATGACTTGTAAAACCTAAATTATTGATGAAATGAGGATTAATCATATTGCAATGTATGTGAACGACCTTGAGGCAGCAAGGGACTTCTTCGTGAGATATTTTGAAGCCAAGGCAAGCGACAAGTACCACAATCCCCGTACGGGTTTCCAGTCTTTCTTCATGACCTTCGACGACGGCTCGAAGCTGGAACTCATGCACCGTCCCGTCATGTTGGACTATACGAAGAAACCCAACCGGACGGGCTATGCCCACTTGTCTATTTCGGTCGGCAGTAAGGAGAAGGTCGACGACCTGACGGAACGTCTTGAAGCAGAAGGCTACCACGTAGAGTGCGAGCCCCGTGCCACTGGCGACGGCTTCTATGAGAGCACCATCAAGGGCGTAGAAGACAATCTGATAGAGATTACCATCTGAGCCGGGCATCCTGTCCCATTCACAAGCCCACAAAAACTTATATCGTCTGAGGCCTTTATACAGGCTCTCAGACGATATATAGTATATGGTGGTCAGTCTTACATCGTGACCTCTACCACGTGCTTGCCGGCAGAGTAGGGGATGACCGTGCCATCTACGGCCTTACCGTCGAGGGTGATGGCTTTGACGCCCTTCTGCTTGCCGTTCGGATGGATGGTGATCTCGTACTCAGCATCGCGGAACTTACGCTGAACGGTGTAGTCGGTGGCTGTCTCTGGCAGACAGGGATCGATGCGGATACCATCGTAGTCGGGTTTGATACCCAGGATAAACTCCGAGACGGTGTACCACATCCAGGCAGCCGTACCCGTGAGCCATGAGTTCTTACCCTCGCCTGGCTTGAAGGCATCCTTACCGGCTACCATCTGACAGTTCACGTATGGCTCCACCTTGTGCAGCGTCTGGTATTTCTCCTCAACGTATGACGGCAGGATCTTGGCGTAGTGGCTCCAGGCATCGTTGCCTCGACCTGCGATACACTCGCCGATGATGACCCAGGGATTGTTGTGGCAGAAGATACCTGCGTTCTCCTTGTAGCCCTCAGGATAAGAGCTGATCTCACCATACTCATAGATGTACTTGGTGAAGGCGGGGTTGTTGAGCACCATACCGTGCTCGCACTCGAGGT
>JAFZNI010000267.1 GCA_017551005.1 Prevotella sp. | reverse complement strand
GCAGATTCAGACACAACTGGCCTCAGCACAGGATGGAAATTCGCTGGTTCGCGAGGAAGTCACTGCGGATGATATCGCAGAGGTCGTATCGCGCTGGACAGGCATTCCTGTGACGCGTATGATGCAGAGTGAGCGCGAGAAACTGTTGCACTTGGAAGAGGAACTGCACAAGCGTGTGATTGGCCAGGACGAGGCCATCACTGCCGTATCAGATGCAGTACGTCGTTCAAGGGCAGGATTGCAGGATCCCAAGCGACCGATTGCCTCGTTTATCTTTTTAGGTACCACAGGCGTGGGTAAGACGGAACTCGCCAAAACGTTGGCCGACTACCTCTTCAACGACGAGACGATGATGACGCGTATCGATATGAGCGAGTATCAGGAGAAATACAGCGTGAGCCGACTGATTGGTGCGCCTCCAGGCTATGTGGGCTATGACGAGGGTGGACAACTGACGGAGGCCGTCAGACGCAAGCCCTACTCTGTGGTGCTCTTCGATGAGATAGAAAAAGCCCATCCAGATGTGTTCAATATCCTGTTGCAGGTGCTGGACGACGGACGACTGACGGACAATAAGGGTCGTACCGCCAATTTCAAGAACACCATCATCATCATGACCTCAAACGCCACACGTGAACAACTGAAGGCCACGATGCGTCCTGAGTTCCTGAACCGTATCGATGAGATCATCACCTTCACGCCGCTCACGAAGGAACAGATAGCCGACGTGGTACGCCTACAGATGAAGAAGGTGACAGACATGCTGGAGCCTCAGGGCATCAAACTCGAGTGTACACCGCAGGCTATCAACTATCTGGCTGAGGAGGGTTATGATCCGGACTTCGGAGCAAGACCTGTGAAACGTGCCATCCAGCAGTTCGTACTGAATGACCTCTCAAAGAAACTGCTCGCCGACGAGGTGAACCGCGACAAGCCAATCATCATCGACGAGTTCGGAGAAGGACTGGTGTTCAGGAACTAAAAAACGGAATAAAACATAGAAACTATCATGACGATGTCAGCGGTATTGACGATCCCGTCGCCGTTGACATCGGCTTTTTCTGCTTGGAAACGGTCAGAAGGCTTGTCCATGATGGCGTTGACCACCTCTACGACATCGGCAGCGTCTACCAGACCGTCACCATTAGCATCGCCCGGTACATCATACGGGATGTCCGCAGGACTCATATATTCCACACGCCGATGGTCAGGGTCGTTGTTGACCGTATTTTCAATCCACGCTTGCTCATCGTAGTCGATATGCCAGACCAGCAGACCTGACTTAGGAATATTGGCATCCCACGACTCCTTCGTACGATACTCTATCAGGTAATAGTCGTTAGCATCAGGCGAACTACTATAAATACAAGCATCGGGATATCTGATGAGCGGGTTGACAACATGATAAAGCCCTCGCGTCACATTCATGTCGCGATCGAAGCCTATGACATCCTTGGGATTGGTCACCTCGACGGGAATCAGCCAACCACAGACATAGCGCTCGTAAGATGAATAGCCGACAGGACACCAGCCACTGCCATTATAGCACCCCTGATCCATCAGGTCGTAATTCCCTACAACGGATTTTTGCTGCTCAGTATCATACAAGTCGGGCAGTCCGAGACAGTGGCTGAACTCATGACAGAACGTTCCCAAACCAACCAATTTGTTGCTACGGTTAATCTCATTACTACAAGCGTAGGCATTGATACGCATATCCTGTACCAACAGCCCCCCTTCATAGCCCCAGTCTTCTTCCATCAGGGCCATGTGGGGCCAAATGACGGTGGAATCCGTTGTCCAATAGTCATTTTCGCCATGTCCGGCATAGAGCAGGAATACCTGTTCCACCTCACCATCGTCATTCCAGTCATAGTCGGCAAAGCATACCTGACTGGATACAGCCAGACAGGCTTCCTCCACCAACTCTCCCACTTTTTGATCGAACCAGCCAATATCACCCCAGTCGATATTCTTCCCATAATAGGCATGTTCATGCTGCGCCTTGATAGGGCCTACAACATCGAAGGTAAGACGAAACTGACCGTAACTCTGGTCGTTGAAATAGTCACTCACGCTACCTGGGGCCTTGTTGTCAGCGTAACCATGAAGATTGGCAATATCCGACCAGATTTGATATGAATTCTCGTTCTGGAACTTGGTATCTGGAAACTCCACGAGGATAATCAGTCCCCTCTTCTCGCCCAAATAGGCACTCTGCTGAGGTGTTTCCCTAAAACACGCCCGTGAGGAAGCACTACCCTCCCTCACATGTCGGTGGGCCAATATAGAGGTGCCGCAGGGTTTCAAATCCTGCGCGAAGACACTGATGACACTGATGACACAGACAAATAGAAGAAAGATGCGTTTCATCACCTACAGTATTAAGGAGTAGTGTTCACTTGATCCGAGATAATCATACTTGCAATCAACACGACATCAGCCACATTCACCATGCCATCATGATTGACGTCAGCAGATGTCAGGTCAATGGTACCAGACGAATGAGCCATCATATCATTCACAAGCGCCACGATATCTTTTTCATTGACGACACCATCACCATTCACATCGCCAGGAATGACATTGGAGTCTTTGAAAAGGAACGAGATCAAACCATCTTTCTCGCAAATATCCGTGATCGGCTTACCCATCAGTTTCTCACCGCCACTACGCGAATTAAAGAGTTTGGCAGCAGGTTCCGTCGTGTCTGTCAAGGCATCATGGATCACACCTTCGGTATCAACATACGGATAAGTGGTGGTCTGCAAACGAAGGTTGCGTCCGTCATCCCCATAATAAGGACTATCGCCAAAGAGTTCCTCGTAATAGTTGTAGTCGTGATTGTCGGCATGGAAATACTCCAGACGATGGTGAGTCTTAGTG
>JAFZNI010000266.1 GCA_017551005.1 Prevotella sp. | reverse complement strand
TAAAATACTATATTTATGGTATTTTTAATTCCGTAAAATTCCGTACCTTTGCAGCGCGAAAAGTAAAGTGGTATTAAATAAATATGAGTATGAAAAAGATTGCTTTGGTAACAGGAGCCAACAAAGGCATCGGATTTGGTATAGCCAAACACCTCGGAAAGAGCGGTTGGCAGGTGATTATCGGCGCACGCGACGAAGCGCGTGCTGAGAAGGCTATCAGCGTACTGAAGTCAGATGGTATTGACGTGTTGGGTTGGGTGAACATCGAACTGCGCGACCTCGCTAACATCGAACAAGCCGCCAAGGAGATCAATGCCAAATATCCAGAGTTGACACTGCTTGTAAATAATGCCGGCATCCCGGGCGACATGAGCGTGGACAGTCTTCACACAGAGATCAGTGACATCAAGGAGACGCTCGACGTGAACTTTATCGGCACCTTTGCCCTCACAAAGGCCCTGATGCCGTTGCTCGCAAAAAATAAAGGTCGCATTGTCAACGTGACCGTTCCCTCAGAGATCAGTCCTTATTGGCACCCTCTGGCCTACGTGGCCAGCAAGGCAGCACAGAATGCGATGATGGGGGTGATGGCTATCGAACTACAGCAGAGCAACACGCCCCTGGAGATATTCTCCGTACACCCAGGCCCCACCACCACCGACCTGAATGGTAACATGGCCTTACCCGGCTTCCACGACATTGAGACCGTCGGCCAGAAGATGGCCGAACTCATCGATGACGGCCAAAACCACCAAGGCGAGTTCATCGAACTCTATCCCATCGTCAAAGAGGATTAACCGCTATCACTGGGTCTATCACTTCTCGAACTTGCTCACGCATCAGATTCCCACGCTGCTCCTCATTACGCAGCGACTCCATATATTTAATGATTTCCTTTGCCGTCGTCATACTTTGCATTTTTCTTTGTAGATTCGCTGTAAAGCCTGGCGACCATCGCGCCGCTGATGTTATGCCACACGCTGAAGATGGCACCGGGTATGGTGGCCATGGGATAGGCGGCAAAGTGGAGTGTGGCTAATGACGAGGCGAGGCCCGAGTTCTGCATGCCTACCTCGATGGAGATAGCCCGCTTTTTCGGCTCAGCAAGTCCCAACAGCCGTCCTATCAGATAACCAAGACTCAGTCCACAGATGTTGTGGAGCATAACCACAACGACGATGACCAGACCGCCAGCCAATAGTTTATGGGCATTGGCCCCGATGACGATAGCCACAATCATCGCTATGGCGAGCGATGAGATGGCCGGAAGATAATCAATGGCTTTCTCCGTGAACTTGGGCCAAAGACCTTTGACGATTAATCCCACGACGATGGGCAGGATGACCACCCAGAGAATGCTCAGCAGCATACCCGCCACATCCACATCGACACTCTTTCCTGCCAAGGCCCATGTGAGCAAGGGCGTCAGTAGCGGTGCCAGCAAGGTGGAAACGCCTGTCATACCTACCGACAATGCCAGATCGCCTTTCGCCAGATAGGTAATGACATTCGAGGCCGTGCCGCCAGGACAACAGCCCACGAGCACCACGCCAAGCGCCAACGCCTCGTCGAGTTGGAATGCCCTTGCTAGTCCCCATGCCAGCAGCGGCATGATGGTGAACTGCGCTAGACAGCCGACGATGACATCCTTCGGGCGACTAAAGACGATTTTGAAGTCCTTCAGGTTCAGCGTCAGTCCCATGCCGAACATGATAACGCCCAACAGCGGATTGATGACCGTCGTAGGTATTTGTTGCAGCACACTTGGGAAAATCAGTGCCAGCAAAGCAGCCACCAGCACCAGCACGCCCATGTATTCCGATATGTAATGACAGAGTTTCTTCATTCTCAGCCGCAAAGATAATAAAAGCCATTCATTTGGCCAAATATTATGGTAATAATCAGACAATCAATTAATAATTTCGTTGTTTTGACTAAGTATCCCCCTCGTGCAGGTGTTCAGCAAACTAGTTGAAGAACGTTGTGCTTGTTATATATACACCTAATGTTTCATCTGTGAATGAATCACGGTGCAAAGGTTCGGCGATTTTTGCATCCCCACAATCGCCTGTTTATGGTATTTCGCATACCATTATGGTATGTCAGCGTAAATCGTGGCTGGTCATTGCACAGACGCAGGAGTCGGACCATACGTTTTCGGCTGTTTCCACCATGTCGATGATGGTGTAGATGGGCAGGATGATGCCGAGGATGGCGACAGGGGCACCGATGCCCGACATCAGCGAGAGCGTCAGGAAGAAGCAGCCCATGGGGACACCCGCATTGCCGATGGCGGAGATGACGGAGATGAGAATCCACAGCAGGATGGTGCCAAGGGTGAGAGGCGTGCCACCGTTCTGCATCACGAAGAGCGAGGTGACGAGGATGAAGGCGGCGCAACCGTTCATGTTGATGGTGGTGCAGATGGGGAGCACAAAACGGGCGATGTCTTTGCGGACACCCAAGCGATTCTCCGCTGATTCCATCGTGACGGGAAGCGTTGCGGCACTACTCTTCGT
>JAFZNI010000265.1 GCA_017551005.1 Prevotella sp. | reverse complement strand
TAACGGGAACGGTAACTGTGAGCACGAATGTCACAGCGAGGCCCAGTCCCAGCGAAGTCTTCACTGTCTTCGACACAGCCAGATAAGAGCACATGCCGAGGAATAAGGCGAAGATCATATTGTCGACAAAGATCGACCTGAATAGTAATGATATTGCGTGTTCCATAACTTACTTCTCCTTATAAAAATATGCACGATGAACCCAAATCACACATCCCACGAGAATCAGCGCCATAGCAGGCATCGTCATCATACCGTTGTTCACATAGCCAAAGTCGTAGACGCTGTCGGGGATAATCTGGAAACCTAAGAGTGAACCACGTCCGAGCAACTCACGTACGGCACCCACGATGACGAGGATCATGGCGTAGCCAAGACCGTTGCCTACACCGTCGAGGAACGAAGGCCAAGGCTTGTTCTGCATGGCGAAGGCCTCCAAACGACCCATCAGGATACAGTTGGTGATAATCAGACCGACATACACGCTCAACTGAACGCTCACGTCGTAGGCAAAAGCCTTCAGAATCTGAGAAACGATAGTCACGAGAGCAGCAACCACCACCAACTGAACCACGATACGGATACGGTTAGGAATGGTGTTGCGGATAATAGAGATAATCACATTCGCAAAGGCAGTGATTACCGTTACGGCGAGACCCATCACGATGGCAGGCTTCAACTGCGAGGTGACGGCGAGAGCCGAGCATATACCCAATACTTGTCCAAGAATCGGGTGGTCGAGGTTCAACGGATTCGTAAAGACCTCTTTATTTTGTTTACTGAATAATGCCATAGTAATTTACAATTTGACAATTTACCATTTGACAATCTACTATCTTATTCTGCAGCGGCTTTAGAGTCCTTGCAACAATTCTTGGCCTCTTTGCAGCCATCCTTGGCTTTCTGGCAACTGTCATTAGCCTCCTTGCAGCATTCCATGGGCTCATGGCAGCAGTCCTTAGCCTTCTGGCAACTGTCATTAGCCTCTTGGCAGCAGCCCTTGGCAGCCTGCTGATAACGCTGAACAGCAACCTTTAGTCCTTGTTGAATCATATCGTTCACACCATTACTGGTCAGCGTGGCACCCGTCACACAGTCTACCTGAGTCTCTGGATTCTCCACTTTCTTTACTACAGAAAGAGCGACATCACCGTCAACAAAGACCTTCTTTCCGATAAATTTCTCCTGCCAAGCCTGAGAGTCCTTGATTTCAGCACCCAGTCCAGCAGTCTCACTCTCGTGGTTGAAGTAGGCACCATAAACAGTGGGATCATCTTCACCATGAATAGCGATGTAACCGCTGATGCCGCCCCAAAGACCCATACCTTTCAGAGCAAAGACCATAATCTCCTCGCCATCGACAAGACATGCATAGGCTTTCTGCCCATCAATCTCTGTCTCTGCCTTCACCACCTCGGCATACTTGGCTTCAGCCTCAGCACCGTCAAGGTTGCGGATATTGAGCGAATAGAGAATCTGCTTCTTCACATCGAGGGCCACATTAGCGTCCTGCATAGGCTTCAATGCCTGATAGACGAAAGCCAACAGGAAGGCCACGATGACCACGAGTATCGCGCTATATATAATAATGTACGCGTTAGAGTTTGTATTCAGTTTCATTTGGTACCTCCTCTCTTTAAACGTTTTGAGATATTGCGCTCCACCACGAAGTGGTCGATAGTGGGAGCAAACATATTACCAAAGAAGATGGCGAGCATCATACCC
>JAFZNI010000027.1 GCA_017551005.1 Prevotella sp. | reverse complement strand
TTATTGGTTATTGTTTATTGTTTTTTGGCTGTGGACTTGTAGTATCCTGTGCCGACTATAACGTGACAGACGATTTCAAGGCTAATCCCGATCCGTCTTTTGTAGAGCCCTATAAGGACCTAAATCCTGTCAAGTCATATATCAACAGAGAGCAGTATCCGAACTTATCGCTCGGAGCAACGCTCAATGTGACAGATTTCAACAAGCAGGAACTGGCTCATGCTGCCGCCGTCACCAACTTCGACAATCTCGCTTTCGGAAATACCCTGATGTCAGGTTCTATCATCAACGGAAAGGGTGTGATGAACTTTCTTGACATGAAGGATCTCCTTGACCATGTGGAGGAAATCGGTGGTGAGGTGTTCGGCAGTCCTATTGTTGCAAATGCCAACCAGGCTGAAGAATGGCTGAACATGCTCACGGCGCCTATCGAGATCATCGTTGACTATGTAGAGGGAAAAACCGTTGATTTTACTACCATGGAGGCTGGTGAATACCAAGGAACGGTGGAAAAGCCAACGGCTACCATCGAGAAATACGACGGTGCGAATGCTCTGAAAGTGGGTTCTTCTGCCATTGTCAACATTATTGAAGGTTTCGAGGTGGATTCCACTGCTACCTATACCATCACATTCTGGGCAAAGTCTGACAAAACTGCCACTTTCAGTGTCGTCTTTTCCGGCAACGATAAAATTGACGGAGGTGCTGCCAATGGAAGATTTTCGATTGCGGCTGGTGAAAATTGGAAAAAGATTATTGTGGAGTGCAAAAGTTTGCCAGGTGTAACTGAGGGTTATTTAAAGATTCTCAATACCCGTGCTGCTCCTGTCTATATCCAAAAGGTGCAGATAGGCTACTATCCTGATAACCACCGTCCTCAGACGGCACAGGAAAAGACAGATACGATAAACTATGCCCTTCATGCATGGTGTGATGGTCTGATGAAAATCAACGCAGGCCGTATCAAGACGTTCGACCTTCTTGACGAGGCCATCGGCACTACAGAACTGGAAAATGGCATGCTCGACCTCAAACATTCTACAGAAAAGTTCTACTGGCAGGATGTTCTGGGCAGTGAAAACTATGCGCCGGTCGTATCCAAGGTGGCAAGTGAAGCCTATCAGAAATATGAGGGCGACCTCGCAGCACTGAGGTTCTTCATCAGTGAGTCTGGTCTTGAGAACGAGAAGAAGTTTGAGAGTCTCAAATACTGGATTGGTATCTGGGATGCTAATGGTGCGAAGATCGATGGTATCAATGCCAAACTGAATCTCGCCTATAGCGAGGATGCAGAGAAGCAGGAAGCCAACAAAGCATCTATCGACAATCTTCTGACGAACTTGGCTTCTACAGGCAAACTCATTCGGCTCTCCAACTTTGACATTAAGTATCAGAATGCTGACGGTGCCAATGTGGCAGCCAAGGATATCACTGATGCCCAGCGTCAGAAATTGGCTGACTACTATGGCTATGTCATCAAGAGTTATATGAACAGGATCCCTAACGATAAGCAGGCGGGTATCTGTAAGGGTAATATGGCAGACACCTCAGATCCTGTAGGTCTTTGGTCTATTGACAGCAACAGCAAGGATTGGGTGCGCACAGCCACCTATAAGGCATTCTGCGATGCCCTCAGTGGTGAGTAATTTGTTTAATATATTTTCTAAACTCTTTTAACAGTTTTTTTTATTCACTTAATTATTAATTTAAATGTTTCAATTATGAAGAAATTATTTACTCTTCTTGCTCTCTTGACATGCTTCTTGGGAGCAAACGCGATTGAAGTAGTAGATGTCGAGATTGACTTCACTACTCAAGAAACTCTTTGGGGTTGGGGTGCTGGTTGGAATGCTGATGCCAATTCAGACTACTTCGATCTTGATGGTGATGGCCTTCATTTCACGCTTGGTGAAGCAACGGCAAACAACTATGACATCCAACTTCAGCCATTCCCTAGTGTAAAGGATTTGGATGCATCGTACACCGTAGAAATCACAGTGAAGGGCAATCCTGCTGGTGATCAGACCGCATTCTGGTTGGCTTTCTCAGGTTCTGACACTCCAGGTTGGGTTGAAACCACTGCAAGTTTTGAGACCCTTACATTCACTGATGTTGTCAACAATCCTAATGCACAGTACTTTGCAAATAGTGGTTCTCTCCTCTTGCAGGCTGGTCACTATGTAGGCGAATTCTGGATCAAGTCTATCAAGATCTCTCACGACGAGAAGGTTCAGGATGTTGAATGGGAGAATATCCTTGCTAACGGTGATGCTTCTGCTGCATGGGAAAATCCCAATGCACAGACAGTTAACGATAAGTATGATGGCGAAGGCGCAGAATTAGTCAGTGCTTATTCTAAGGAGTATGGTTATAATGAGAACAATCCTCACGCTGCATTCATTGAGGACGGTGTGTTCGTATGTAAGACCAATCCTGTTGATCCTCCTCTGGTATGGGAAGAAGATGGTGAGCAGTGGGGTCAGCAGCACTCTGCAGGTGATCCAAAGCCCGACAACACATGGCAGAATCAGTTCTGGATCAACTTCCCAAGACCTCTTGGTGATGGCGAACCTGTAAAACTTTCATTCAAGTATAAGGCTTCAGAACCGGCTCGCGTAACAACACAGGATCACTACGCTCCTGGTGGTTATCTCGGTGGCGGTAAAGTTGGTACACTCAACTTTACTGAAGAATGGCAGACTTATGAGGACTCATGGGATGCTGCATCTGGTGTTCAGTCAATCGCTTTCAATTTCGGTGAGGATCAACAGTACGAAAAGGATATCATTTTCTACTTTGATGATCTGAGTTTACAGGTTCAGAAACTTGAAGAGGGCTGGTTCGTGGCTGGTACTGACCCAGACGATGGCGATCCTGCATACGACTTTGACAACGCCGTTAAATTTGAACAAGAGGGCGAAGATTACGTTGCCACAATCGGTGGCGAGGCTGAAGACACATGGGTAAAGGAGATTATGATCTCCACCAGGAAAGGAACCGACAAGGGATTCAAATCTGCTACAATCAAGGTTGATACCGAATCTCCTATTACGAACGATCCTGAAGACTGGCACGGTTATGAAGCCAAGGGTAAGTCTACGGTTGCTCTCCCAGTACGTGGTGCGTGGAAGATTCGTATTGCCGTTGGTGATGAGAATCTGATCAGTTTCGAGAAAATCTATGGTGAGGAAGATATTGAGCCTGTTGAAATCGCTGTTAACGAAAATGAACTTGTCATCAAAGGTGTTGAGAGAAAATACACATCAGGCGAGGCTCAGAACATTGAAGATCTCCCAGAGGACTATGTCGCTGATGGTCAGCCTTGGGACAACCAGTTCTTCATAAAGGCTAATCGTCCGCTTAAGGCTGGTGAAATAACTATTATTGAGTTTGACTATCTTGCCACTACCGATGCAAAGGTTTCTGTACAGGCTCATGGTGATCCTGGTGACTACAAGACTAATATGTTTGATTTGAACTTCACTACTGAAGAACAGCCATTCTACCAAGAGTGGGAGGTTCCTGAAAAGACTCCTTGGGGATCCGCTATTCAAGGCAATATCCAGTCTATGGCATTCAACATGGCTGAAATCAAGGAGGCCTGTGATTATACCATCAAGAACGTTAAGTGGTATCTGAAATATCCTGAGGAAGGTATGACTACAGAGAACCTGATTGATGCAGAAAGTACAGACAACTTCTGGGTGAAGATCGGTGCCGGCACAAGTCCATACAATTGGACTACAGGACCTGCTAAGAAGGGTAACCCCGACGCTAATAACGACGGTAAGATAGATATTGGTGATGTAGACTATGTCATTATGAATATTGGCGAAGATTTGACTGAAGCGAATGCAGGTGCCGATGCCAACGGTGACGGTAAGATTGATGTTGCCGACGCTGACTTCGTCATTGAAGCAATTGAATAGTTTTTTAATATCTGAAAGTATAAAAGTATTTAAAGAAACAATTATCAAATTTAAAAATTAAAATTATGAAGACTATTAAGAATATTATGCTTGCCGCAATGGTATTGTTTGCAGGCAATGCAATGGCTCAGAAGTTAAGTGCAGAGGCTGTTACATTTGCAGATGGCGTGGGATCTCTCGTTGTCAATTTTGAGGGAGAAGACATGACTGGTGCCCAGTTCAATCTTGAACTGCCT
>JAFZNI010000264.1 GCA_017551005.1 Prevotella sp. | reverse complement strand
TGCTCAGGAACTCGCCCTTGCGCACTTCGAGGTTCACATTCTCCAACGCCTGTGTCTCCACTTCGTCGGTACGGTAGATCTTGTTGATCCCATTCAGTTTGATTACTGTTTCCATTGTTCTTTTTGTTTTTATTGTTATTTGTTTATTCATCTTTTAATGCTTCGGTTATTTCGCTCCTGCAGATGCGCCACGCGGGGAGGGCGGTGGCGATGAGTACGGCGCATAATATAATAAGGTAGACGATGGCAGAGACCACGAGGAAGTGGGTGCCGAAGTCATCGAACCAGAAGTGGACGGCGGGATTAAGGCTCCCAAAATCGCTGTAGAGACCATGGGCGGTGGCATACTGGAAGTAGATGGCGCAGCCGGCGACAACGCTGAGGGTGGTGAGCAGCCACGCCTCGCGGATGAAGCCCCAGAAGACACTCCACTTCGTCGCGCCGAATGCCCTACGCACGCCAGCCTCCTCGCGACGCTGACGGGTGTACATCAGCAGCGTGCCGAACACGCCGAACGCGAGGTTGATGGCGAAGAACGCGGCGATGAGCAGGTTGCGACGCGTCTGCTTGTCCATCCAACTGCTATTGAGATCTAATTCGCTGGCTTCACGGGCAGTCTGCATCTTTCGGATATAGTTGTGCTCTGTCACGATGTCGTGCTGCACATTGCGCTCCTGTTCCTGCACGAAGCGGCGGGCATCGATGCCATCCCGCAGACGGACGATGATATTCGCTCTTGCCCTTGCCCCTGGGCTGAGGACAAATACGTTGGCCATGTCACGGTCGTAAACCTCGCGCCGGAAGTCCTCCACCACGGCACGGATGTGCCAGTCGCGGCGTACAGGCTCCCATTGTCCGCTTTCGGGGTTAAGCCCTATATTGTCCGTGTAGATGATTTTTCCTGCCACGTCGATGGTTCCGAAGAATGCCATCGCCACGGAGCGGGTGATGATGATGGTATTGTTATTCTCACAGCCGTGTGTCAGTTCGGCGGTAGGCACCTCGGGTGTCAGCGACTGGATGCCATAGGCTTCGAAAATCTTGGAGTCTTTCTCGAAGTCCAGATAGTGGCATATTATTGTGTCGCCGTCGTGGTAGTAGAAGCCGAAGAGGAAACTCTCACCGAATCCTATCACGTTTTCGTCGTATGAGAGGCAGCCCACTTCCACCTCGTCCATCTCCTGCACCTTCTGCATGAGACGACGCGGCCCGTCGTAGAAACTTATGCCTGCCATAGCACGCTCATTATCGGTCAGCGAACTGGCTATTTCCATCTTCACGATGCGGTCAATGTCGCAGTTCATGGGCAGGTGGGTGACATAGGATGTGATAATGACAGGGTCGAAGGCCCACCAGCAGGCGCAGGTGACAAGTACGAGTTCGATGGCGAGCCAGATGGACGTCTTGCGTCCGAAGATATCTTTCAACTGTTTCATTTCTTAATCATCATGGATTCTACGATCGGTTTACGGAGGCTGAGCCATGCGGGGAGTGTGGCCGCTAAGACATTGAGGAGGCTGCAAAAGAGCAGGGCAATGAGGAAGATGGCGGGGCCGAAAAGCATCTCGCCCTCGATGATGGGCACTCGGCCGAAGGTCTTCGTGTTTTCGGAGAATACATAAAAGACCCAGTCGCGCCAGGCGTAGAGTGCCGTCCATGCAAGGCACAGTCCAACGAGAGCACCAATGAGCGTGAGTATGAGGTTTTCCATGATGACCTGTCCGAGCAGCGTCCTCCGCTTGGCGCCGAAGGCTTTGCGGATGGCCATCTCTGGTAGCCGTCGCTCCATGCGGCTGGCCACCATGCCGCTCAGATTCAGGGCAGGCACAAAGAGCAGGAGCAACAGAATGGCGGCGGGCGTGAGGAACCACAGACGGTTGTCGTTGACACTGGCGTAGAACATATGGCTAAATTCACTCCACACCTCCGAGTAGTAACTCACCAGAGGAGTCAACACATCGGCAGGATCATCCTTATGTGTTGCATTGTATCTGGCTTCAACCGACTTCAGTTCTTGCATAAAGGCATCGAGCCGGTCGGCAGACACGCTGAAATAGACATGAAGCCCCACACTTCTCCATGCATTGAGAAACAACCACTCCTTCATCATCCCGTCCGCTGATAAATACAGATAGATGTCGGCCAGACACACCTCGGTCAGTGCGCTGGGCGTTTCCACCACGCCGCAGATGCGGAAGTCCAAGTTGTTGAAGCGGACGGTCTGCCCTAAGGCCTTTGCGTCCTTGCCGAAGAGCAAATCGCTGATTTCTTGCGTGATGACTGCCACACGGCGCTCGTTGTCGAAATCATCCTGCGTAAAAGGTGCTCCCTCGATGAAGTGGAACTGATAGAAGCGGAAGAACCCCGGCTCGGTATTCTTGAGCCGCACCTCGCGGTCGTGCAGGGCATCGGGCAGTTTTACATACCCTTTTACGCCGTATGCCTCGTCCACAGCCATCACACACTCCGGTGCCTTCATGGTCTGGAACAGGTCGCGGAACATCTGGTAATCAATGCCTACCGTGTTGCCTGTCTGTTTCTGATAAGCAAAGTGTGTCAGTTTGTACGTCGTGCTGCG
>JAFZNI010000263.1 GCA_017551005.1 Prevotella sp. | reverse complement strand
GCGCGAGGAGAACAATCTCACCCAAGTCTATAATGCCCAGAACCTACGTATTGTCTCTCCGCCGATGGGCAAATTGAAGCCTGTATTTCCGAAAAAAGCGACAACCCTGATATTGGCATTCCTTTTGGGGTTAGCACTCCCCGCCTTCTTTATCTATGTTAGGCAAAACGTCAGGCGCATCTTAGCCGAAGATGAGTAAGGCTTCTTGAGACATGGGTATCATCTTCTTGTATTTCGCCCTTTTCCTTGGAGTCCACTTCCTCTCGAAGCAATTCAAGCGTCCCGGAGCAGCCCGTCTGTTTCAGTTGGTGACCTGTTTTATCCTGCTTTTCGGATTCTTCGGGTTCAGAGATATCACAGTGCTCAATGACACCTCACACTATTATGGATACTACTTTCAGAAAGCCCACATCCTTAGTTTTAGGAACGAGCCTGTCACGACCTATCATCTATTAGATAGTTTTGAATACGGCTTTCAGGTATTCGTTCATATTCTTGTGAAGTATGTTTCCAAAAATCCTTTTACAATTATTCTCGTTTCAAGTCTTGTCATCACCATCGGAGAACTCTGGCTGATAGACAAATATGCGAAGAACATTGCACTGGTCTGCTTCTATATGCTAATAGCAGGATTGTTTTTCATGCATTATTGTATCATCCGTCAGGCATTGGCTTTATTCTTCTTTTATTTTGCATTCGACTGTCTTGAAAAAGGAAAGATTGGCAAGTATTGCCTGTTGATCGGCTGCGCTAGTCTCTTCCATATTTCCGCCATTTCCCTTTATCTCCTGCCAATCGTAATCCGGTTCTCGCCGTCACGACGAAATGCCTTCATAGCCATTGGTGCCTCGCTACTTCTGGCCGTATTTATTTTCGAGATACTGTCATTAATAGGTCTCCGAGACCATCCTTACTATCAGGCGGCCATTCAGAAAGACTCGCTGTCTGTTGTCGGCCTGGCTGAATGTGCCATTATGATCTTCGTCCTTTCCGTCTGTCTGTTTACCAGAAAAAGGAGCGGAGCGCCCAAGCCTGATAACATCTTCTTCTGGATCTGTACGGGGGGATTATGTGTTTGTCTTATCGCACCGGTTATATACCCTATTTCCCGTGTCAATGAATACTTGTGGCCGTTCATTATCATACATCTTCTCCGGTACATAGAGCCACTTTCTATGAGGAAGCCCTATACTACCCAGATTGAGAGTACTAGAAACATCCTGCGTCTGATTGTCATTTTTGTGTTTGTGGTCAAATTGGTGGGTATCATCACTTTCCGCCCCGAATGGCTGCACATCGACTCGTACCAGTTCTATGATTTCGGCAAGAAAGACCACACCTATAATTTATATCCCCAGAAATAATTTAGAATTGATAATTGAGAGTTTATACCGTCGGTTAAAAGCCTCCGACATTGCCAAACGGATGATGAGTGGTGCTTTCTGGTCGTTTACAGGAACGGCTCTGGGGAAGTTCTTTGTATTCCTTACAGGCATTATCTGTGCCCGTATCTTAGGGAAAGAGCAGTTCGGAGAATTGGGTATGATCCGCTCCACCATCGGTATGTTTATCATCTTAGGAGCAGGAGGTATTGGGGTGACAGCCACAAGGTTCATCTCTTTATACCGAAGAGAGCAACAGGCTCATGCCGCCTCTATCTATACACTCTCCACACGATTTGCAACCACGTTAGGTATCCTGACAACATTGGTTCTGCTCTTTTCTTCAGGATTTCTGGCTGATAACATTCTGGTCTCCTCAAAACTCGCATTTCCTCTGACCATCGGCTGTATCGTTCTCTTCTTCTCAATCCTGAATAGTTCCGAAAATGGGACACTTGCCGGCTTCGAAGATTTCAGAGCCATTGCCATCAACACACTCATTGGCAGCATCGTCGAATCGGTGGGTATGATTGTCGGAGCCTATCTATACCAGATTGAGGGTGCCATTGCTGGTTTCGGAATCGGTGTACTGGCTTTATACCTGACAAACAAACTGTCTGCGATCAAAAATCTGAGGAAGAGCGGTATCAGCAGCAAAAGACGGTCCATTTTCAAGGAAGACTGGAAACTCATCTACCAGTACAGCATTCCCGCCACTCTCTCTGCCCTGACTGTCACGCCTGTCTTCTGGCTCATCCGCTCTATGTTAGTCAAAAGTAATGACTACGGAGAATTGGGAATCTTCGAAGCAGCAGACCAATGGAAAGTCATCCTCTTGTTTATCCCGGGTACCATCTGTCAGATTGTACTCCCAATCATGTCAAGTATCACCGACAGTAGGACATTCAGACATACTTTGATGGGCAATATCACCCTCATTGGCGGCATTGCCACTGTTCTCGCCATAGCCTCTTGGATTCTGGCATCCTTCATCATGCCACTCTACGGAAAAGCCTTCACCGATACAATACCTTTGATACTACTTGCCATATCCACCATCCCCACGGCCCTTGCCCAGATATTGGAGATGACTCTCTATAGTCGGGATAAGATGTGGACTTGTTTTACATTCAATATATTCTGGGGCGTGACAACAGTCGTACTCTCTTATATCTTCCTCCATCAGCATCACGGGGCATCCGGCATTGCGCTGGCCATACTCATCGCCTACTGTCTGAAGATGCTCTGTATGGGTAGTTACCTCTTTCTTTCCAAGAAAGGAGGCTGCAGATGAAAACGTTTACAATCGTCATCCCTGCCTATAATCAACTATCCCTGTTGCGAAGGGCTTTGGAGTCCGTATTACGACAGGAAGGGACTGACTACGACATCATCATCTCTGATGACTCTTCAGACGACAAAATCGAACGGTATGTCCAGCAACTGGGAAACAGGGATATCCATTATGTACGCCATCAACAAGGAAAGAGAGCGGCATACAACTGGAACGATGGCCTTCAGATGGCAACAGGTCAGTATCTGATACTGATGCATCATGATGAGGAGATGGCAGGGAGCGACTATCTGAAGTGTGTCCAACAGCAAATGGAACAAGGAGCGGACATCACTATCTCAACTGTCTGTGTCAACGGACAAAAGAAGCGACAGCATGGCAACCGCTGGCTGAAGGAATATGTCTGTAACCACCCTGCCCTACTATTCTTATTGAATGTCATAGGTCCTTGTGCTTGTCTGACTTTTCGTAGAGAACTATTACAGACCTTCAATACCGACCTAATATGGTTGGTTGACGTTGAATGGTACTACCGGATGCTCAACGGCAGGAAACCCGTCTGCATTCATACCCTTACCATACACTCGCATCATGGACATGAGAGTCAAATATCTCAGACTATCAATATGAAGGAAGCCTTTCTTTCAGATAAAGTCATCTTGAGTCATGTCTATCAACAGGACAAGACTGTTAGAAGAATACTCTTCCTCTATCAATACGGCATTCTCAACATCAAACAATTATTTGGAAAGGGATGAAGATTGTTAAGGTCATAGGCGGTCTGGGCAACCAGATGTTTCAGTTTAGCCTCTATAAGGCACTGCACAAACAATTCCCTCAAGAACGGATATTGCTGGATTTGCACTGCTTTAACGGCTATCACAAGCATCGAGGCTTTGAGATTCCGAAGATATTTGATGTTACATACGAGGAAGCCAACTGGAAAGAGATTGCAAAACTGGCCTATCCCTATCCTAACTTCCTGTCGTGGCGCATCGGTAGTCGCATCTTGCCTTGTCGAAAGACTATGCTTATGGAAGGTGTCGACTATGCTTTTGAACCGACAGCCTTGTCACGCGAAGGTGACACCTATTATGACGGCTACTGGCAACATGAGGATTATTTTATCGCAATCCGTGAAGACATCCTGAAGACATTCACGTTCCCGGCATTTGAAGATCAACGAAATCAAGAGACAGCCAGCCTCATTACCGAGAAGAACAGTTGTGCCATCCATATCCGTCGCGGAGACTATGTGAAAGACAGACTCTTCCGTGGCATCTGCGATAAAGATTATTACAAGACAGCCATCCAGCGCATGAAGGAACTTGCGAATCCAGAGGTCTTCTGTATCTTCTCCGACGACACTGCCTGGTGCCGCGAGCATTTGACAGCCTTGTCTGGACAGACCGAGACCATCTATGTTGACTGGAATACAGGAGAAAAGAGTTTCCAAGACATGCACCTCATATCCCTCTGCAATCACCAAATCATCGCCAACTCCTCCTTCTCATGGTGGGGAGCGTGGTTGAATACAAATGAAAACAAAGTTGTCATTAGTCCCCGAAAATGGTGGAATAACAGTAAAGCACATACACCAACATCGAGTAATTGGATAAGAATTTAGACAAATATAAGTGTTTCTCATTTTTTTTGAGTACTTTTGCACCCGAAATTAAAAATATGGAGTTTTCTGTTCTAATTCCAATATATAGAAAAGAGGAGCCAAAGCATTTGCTTGAATGCCTCGACAGCCTCTATAGCCAGACACTGCCAGCGACGGAAATTGTTCTGGTGGAGGATGGACCATTGACCTCTGAATTGGATGAGATCATCGCTAAGAGTCAGCAAGATCATCCAGAATTAAAGACAGTCAAACTACCCAAGAACGGTGGTATCGGCCATGCCCTCAACGAAGGACTGAAGCACTGTTCCTACGACTTAGTAGCCCGTATGGATGCAGATGACATTTGTAAACCAGACCGTTTCGAGACTCAAGTCAAATTCCTAGAAGATCATCCCGAATATGATATTGTCGGTTCCTGGGCTGACGAGTTTTCCGACAATATCTCAAACATCCTATCAACCCGTAAGTTGCCTGAAGGACATGAGGCTATCATCCAATTCGGCAAGAAACGTAATCCTATGAACCACCCCACTGTGATGTTCCGTCATCAGGCAGTCAAAAATGCCGGCTATTATATTCATTCGCCGCAGGTGGAAGACTACGATCTATGGGTACGGATGATGCTGAAGGGCAGCAAATTCTACAATATCCAGCGCTCGCTACTCTATTTCCGAATGTCCGACGACTTTGCGAGGCGTCGTGGCGGTTGGAACTACTCCCGCCGGGAGATTTCTCTCCAGATATCGTTCTACAAGAAAGGCTACATCAGTTGGTGGCGCATGGCATTGAATATTATTATCCGTACAATTATTCGCATGCTACCAAGTCTATGGAGACGAAAGGTTTATCTCAGCCTACTCAGATAACAAGACTCCACATCATCAGTATTGATAGAAACTCCAGATCCGCCCGTCCTTGCTAAGCACGAGATGGTCGGAATTGAGGTCTTCAATTCTAAGACGAATATTGTTGAGGGGCTTGAAGCCAAAGGTTACCTCCACGACAGCAGTATCCAGAGGCAGGGCTTCAATGGAATAGCATTGGATGAAAAGACTGTCGCCGACATGCTGGAAGTTTCCATATACCTCTGTCTCGTCAGTATTTCGCAAAAGCGTCAATGATCCTGAGAAACTGATATATTGGGTATCGTGACCAACCAAACGCCACTGTCCGAATAAGTCGCCAGCCTCGCCTCCTTCCTGACAGGAGGACAATAGCAGCATGCAGAACAGGAGGGCAAATGTCTTATAGAATCTTACCATGATAGCCTATCTTAAAATAAAACGAAGTACAATCACCATAGATATTACCCTTGTCAAAGGCGAATGCCCCACTGAGGCACCAGGGGCCATCAACGTAATCAGCCTGGAACATGGCATCGAAAGAGTGATGTTTCACAGCCAATGGGAAAACATAAGTACCCCACCCTTCACGGTAAGAGCCTTTGACGAGATATGACAGACGGTCTGTAACCTCGCCATTGACACCCAAGTGCCAGGCTTTGATGCGATTATCAGTATAGGTTGCTTTACCATCTTTATTATATATAGGTGATGTGATGAGCGGATTTCCAGGTGTCATACCGTAATGCACATAACTGCCGTAGATGCCGTGATTATAGTAATTGTCATTGCCTGTCACATAATCTGTAATCTGACTGCGTATAGGCTCCGGATAGTCACCACCATCCCAGTGTAGGGGACCTGACTGATTGGTTGTCTGGACAAATTCGAACACTACTCCACGCAGAATCTGCCGCCCAGAGGCCTTGTTCTGATACTGCAAGCCCCAGATACCATCCCAACCATTACCCTTACGCATGCCTGAGCCATCTTCGAAGGGATTGTCAAGATAAGCCTGCACCTGATGCTGTCGGTTGATGTTCCACCCTATCTGGCAGGTCATCGAGCCCAAGTGATTGCCAAAAATCCAGTCTTCCCAGGAATCGTCGTGCTCAAAATAGTTGCTGTCACCCAAGGGCAGAATCACATCCCAGAAATCTTTCAACCTCGCAGACTTTTTCTTCACCCTCAATTCATCATGATCCATGAGGTAACTGGTACCGCCAAACTGCACCGCATGCTCTATGCCAACCGTCACGAAGAGCGGTTTTTCAGGATTACTGCGAATATACAGATGCTTCTGATGGTATAAGGCACCTTTCACATACGCAGAAGCGAGCCTACCGTCAATGTATGAGGCATCCTCATGATAGTCGCTGTCAAGGAACTTGCCGTAACCAAAATCAAAGTTGACCTGAACCCACTCCTTCGTAAATGGTACTGTCCAAAAACCATTGGTACCCAAACGCACCTGAGGGATGGGCTTCGCATTGGTACCCTTTGTAAATGAGCCAGTAGAGAGTAAGTTGTCACGTAATACCTGCGGGAGTTCGCGGCTGCCAACTTCCAGATGAAATGACTTATACGACAGATTGACGTAGCACTGTTGCAGGTAAGCCCGATGATCGGCATGCACGCCAGCAATGCCATCCACAGCAGCAGATAACAGCCAATCGTCAGACAATCGGTGTTCCAGATGAAGGGAACCTCGAAGACTGGTCGTATTGGCACGCGTTCCCAAACTATGATGCCGATTGGCTGCCAGATAGAAAGCAGTAAAGTCGCCTGTCCCTACTGATGTCTCACTCGTCAGGTCATAGTTCAGGTGCGTCGACAGCGAGTCCTGTGACCACCCCTGAGCATAAAATGCTACAGCCATGAAACCGATGAGAATCCCTTTCATATAGACTTCATTCTGTCTTTATTGGCTGCAAAGGTACATCTTTTTCTCTAAAAAAAACTATTTATAGGGAAATTCCCCACCCCATTTAGGGTTTTTCCTTTGCAAACGTGCGAAAAAAGCCGTTACTTTGCACCGTGAATCAATAAAAATGATGTCGAACAATTAAAAACGATACGATTATGAAAAAGATGATGATGACCCTGATTGCCATGCTGACCATGATGGTTTCAGCAAACGCAATGAGTTTCGAGCAGGCCCGCAACGAGGCTTTGTTCCTGACTGATAAGATGGCTTACGAACTGAATCTCACAGACGAGCAGTACGAGGCATGCTACGAAATCAACCTCGACTATCTGATGGGAGTGACGGGCCGCGCTGATGTGTTTGGCACCTATTGGGAGCGCCGTAACCTCGACCTGAGTTATATCCTGTACGACTGGCAGTGGCAGGCCTATATCGCAGCCAACTATTTCTATCGCCCGCTTTACTGGGAGGCAGGTTACTGGCATTTCGGCATCTACGCCCGTTATCCGCACCGTGATTACTTCTTCTTCGGACGTCCAGCCTTCTATGCCACTTATCGTGGCGGACATGCTTGGCACATTCATGGTGACCGCGGCTACTACTACGGACACAGAGAGCACTTCCGTGCGCCCAGAGACAGACACGTTGGCATGCATGATCGCTGGGATCGTGGCGAGTTCCGCAACCACCGTAACAGTTCCACTCGCGTAACGGGAGCCCCTGATCGTGGTGGCAACAGGATTGAGAACAATCGTGGAGGAAGAGTCGACAACAATCGTGGTGGAAGAGTCGACAACAACCGTGGCGGAAGAGTCGACAACAATCGTGGCGGAAGAGTCGATAACAACCGTGAGAACAGAATTGACAACAATCGCGGTAACAGAGTTGAGAACAGGCAGGGTACATTCGGCGGTTCTCGCGGGGAGAGAACTCGTCCGACGACAACAGCACCAAATCGCAACAACAGCGATACACCGTCTCGCGTCACAACCACTCCAAATCGCAACAACAGCGATGCACCGTCTCGCATCACGACCACTCCGAATCGCAACAACAGCAGTACGCCGTCACGTGTCATCACGACCCCAAACCGCACTACCAATAGCAACGGTACTTTCGGTGGCAGCAGGACATCAGGCCCCTCAGCACAGAGTAGCAGCACACCACGTAGCAGCACCCGCAGCAACGCCACTCCTTCGCGCAGCGTCAGTCCCTCTCGCAGCAGCAGTAGTGCAGGTTCATCTCGCAGCAGTGCAGGCTCATCCCGCAGCAGCGGTAGTTCCTCACGTAGCGGTGGCGGACACTTCGGAGGCCGCAGATAAATAACCTCTCAGAGTTCGAGTATTCTGACCTCGGCGTTGCTCATCTTTTGTACCTCGCTCATCTGTTTTCCATAATATACTGCCTGGATGGCTTTATTGATAATGCCATGCCCCACGGCCAGCACCTTCTTTCCTGGATAAGTCTTCTTGACGTAGGTGATGAATTCGCCAGCCCGGGAAAGAAGGTTTTCCAATGTCTCTATATCGTCTGGCCATACCTCCCCTTTCAGTTCAGGGATATAGCGTCCCGTGAATCCGCCCCAGTCACGTTCTCGTAGCAGAGGTGTCTGAACCACTTCCAGATGATGTGGTTCTGCGATAATCACAGCCGTATCCACAGAACGCTTCAGGTCACTGGCGATGATGGCGGCAAAATCCTCTGAAGCCATACTGTCCCTCACCTCTTCAGCCTGCCGTATACCGTTTTTCGTCAGTTCTCCCTGTGTCTGTCCCTGCATGATCTGGTTGACATTATCCACCGTCTCACCGTGTCTGACTAAGTACAATGTGGTCATATTTGCATATTTTTGGTGCAAAATTAGCAATTTATTTGCGAATTACACGTTATTTTACTATATTTGCACCATCAAACTTGAAAACTTTAACGACATGAAGATACTACAGAGTTCCGTTTTCCGCGCAATCTGCGCCATTGCTATCGGCATTATGCTTATCAAGTACCCCGACAACACCGTCACATGGATTACCATAGCCATCGGTGTACTGTTCCTCCTCTCAGGCATTATCTCATTAGTGGTCTATTATCACTCCCTCCGTCAATATTCCAAACAAGAGTCACTGCCAGGCGGTGCTTATATCACCGATGCTGAGGGACAACGCATTGAGATACCTAAGCCCACTTTTCCCATCGTGGGTGTCGGAAGTGCCATCCTTGGAGTATTATTGGCTCTGACGCCTACGGTTTTTGTCAAAGGACTGATGTATATCATTGGCGGTATCCTCGTGCTTGGAGCCATCAACCAATTCATGAACCTGCTTAATGCCCGTCATTTCGGCAAGGTGGGCTTCGGCTACTGGATTCTCCCGTGCATCATTCTGCTCACAGGACTCTATGTTATCATCCGTCCAATGGATCCCCCTGCTATGGCTATGCTCATTCTCGGCTGGTGTACGCTGCTCTATGGCGTTACTGAACTCATCAACGCCATCAAGATCCATAACGAAAAGCGCAAGTTCGCCAAGACCCAGGAGATTCCCGTCGCTGAGGAAGTCAAGGAAGACCTCGCTGTAGAAGCGAAAGACGATACTGAAGACGACATCGCCACATCTACCGACATCACCCTATCATCTGACGATCAATGATATAGCAATGCCCTTATCTTCGAAGGCACAAGGTTTTTATTTCTCATTCCTCATTTCCTCTTTGACTTCTTCGGAGAATCCTTCGATGTAAGTCTTGAGGATGCTGATGCCAGTCTTGTTTTCACGCCCCCAGGGGATGATGAGGTCGGCAAATTTCTTCGTGGGCTCGATGAACTGCTCGTGCATGGGCTTCACATCGTTCTCATAATGGTCGAGCACCATATCGACGGTACGTCCGCGCTCCACCACATCACGACGGATATTTCGTATCAGACGAACGTCACTGTCGGTATCCACGAAAATCTTCAGATCCATCATGTCGCGCAGTTTCTTGTGGTGCAACGTCATAATGCCCTCCAGGATAATCACGGGTTTCGGCTCCACGTGGACAGTCTCAGGCAAACGATTGGAGAGCACATACGAATAGGTGGGTTGCTCAATGGCCTCACCGTTGCGCAACTTCTTGATCTGCTCCGTCAACAGTTTCCAGTCGAAGGCATCAGGGTGGTCGAAGTTGATGGCTTTCCGCTCTTCATCAGTCAGAGCCGTCGTGTCGTTGTAATAGGAGTCCAACGGGATGACAGCAGCACAATGTGGTGGCAGCGCTTTGGCAATACGCTTCACGACGGTGGTCTTGCCAGAACCCGAACCGCCAGCGATTCCGATGATAATCATTATTTCTGTGCTTTAATAAGATAGACAATCGTAGGCAGGTGGTCGCTATAACCGTCGAGCCATTCACCACTGCCTTGAGTGCGCAGGGGATAGCCCTTGTATTTCCCCTCTTTCTGGAACAGGTAGTCACGACGGAATATCTGGTGTGAGAAGAGTTTCAGTGAAGAGTAGTCCTTCTTGTCGCGATCGAGCAGCGAAGGAGAGAGAATAATCTGGTCGAAGAGGTTCCAGGCTCCATTATACATCAGCGTACCCGTGCCCGAGGCCAGCACATCCCACCAGGGATTATACAAGTCGCCCTCACCCACATCCTTGATCTTACGCTTGGCACCAAGACACTTCGCCATCGAGGCATCCTGAGGATCATCGTTCATATCACCCATAATCAACAGTTTCACATGGGGATCCTCAGCAATCAGAGAGTCTTTCACCGCCTTCAACTGCAAACCGCCTTCCTCACGATAGAAGGAAGTGGCACCACGTGAGGGCAGATGGTTCACGATGATGGTCACATGCTCATCAGCCATCGTACCGCTCACCACGAGGAAGCCACGGGTGGCTCTGAGCGAGTCCTGTGGTAACCTATATATATAAGGTACAAGTTTCACATTGCGTACAGAAAACAAGGCGGGATTATACAACAGGGCACAGTCTACGCCACGCTGGTCTGGCCCCTCGACATGCACAAACTGGAAGTTCTTGTCTTTCAGCGGCTCCTGATTGCAGAGGTCTTCCAGACATCTGGCATTCTCCACCTCAGCCACGCCAATGGCGGCACATCCGATCTTCGGCAGTTTGTCCGTACCCATCTCCGAGAGCACACGTGCCATATTGCGTAATTTATGTGTGTATTTCATACCCGTCCATTTGTTGGTACCCTCAGGCATATACTCGTAATCGTTCTTGCCAGCATCGTGACACGTATCAAACAGATTCTCCAGATTATAGAATCCTATGGCATAGACAGAGAATGTCTTCTGCTGCGCCAGGATAGGATTTACACCCAAAAACAGGAGCATTGTTAGCAGTATTAAACCAGACTTTTTCATATAAAATGAGTTTTATTGGTGCAAAGTTACTATTTTTTTTCGAAACTATTTGCAAAATTCAAAAAATCTTCGTACCTTTGCACCCGCTTTATGCGCAAATAGTATTCAAACATTAATATTTTAACTCAAAATGAAAAAAGGAATTCATCCAGAAAACTATCGCCCCGTCGTGTTCAAGGACATGTCCAACGGCGATATGTTCCTCTCGAAGTCCACAGCAAAGACGAATGACACAGTGGAATTCGAAG
>JAFZNI010000262.1 GCA_017551005.1 Prevotella sp. | reverse complement strand
TTCTACCTGCCTTCTGTTAATGCTCTTAAGAGCACTTACATCACCGATATTACCGAGGTGCCAAAGACCAGTTACGGCAAAGAGGTGACGTTACGGTTCAAGAACCTCGGCTCAAAGGTGCGTGTGGCTCTTTATGAGACCGTTCCAGGATACGCTGTAAAGGATGTGAACTTCTATCAGGTTGATGGAACGAATGCTGATTTATCGACTGCCACCAAGAACACAACAGCAAAGTTAATCAGTGCTGATGAAAAAGGTTTTCCCACCAAAGGTACCATTGCGGTCTATTTCCCCAGCGTTGGTGACAATTATGCTTCAAAGCAAGACTATGACAAAGCTGCAGCAACGGTGACTGCTGTCGATGCAAGCTCAGCAAAAACTCAAGAATTTGGTACTCTTTCTAATTTCGCATCAGAAAAAGAGAGTGAATATATTGCTGATGGTAGTTATATTGGTCGTACGCTCCCCACAGCAACATTTGCCGGTTCGTCAGATGTTTCTTATTATCAGATCATGTTCCCAGTTAGCAGCGCTTCACCTATTACGCTTCGCATAGACTATACGCTTGTTGCTACTGATGGTTCTGGTGAGACAATTAATATTTATGGTGCCAAGGCTGTGGTTCCCGCTACCTATACTAAGTGGCTCCCGAACTATGCTTACACCTACATTTTCAAGATCTCTGACAACTCAAATGGTTGGACTAGTACAGTGACCACAGACCCCGCAGGATTGTTCCCCATCACTTTCGATGCTGTCGTGGCTGAGGCTACCGATGCGACAAAAGAGCAAACCACCATCACAACCGTGGCTGCTCCTACCATCACTACATACCAGCAGAATCATGCTTACACAACTAATGAGTACTCAAAGGCTACTGGTAAAAACATCTATGTTCAGGTGATGGATAACAGGGCAGTGCCAGCAACGCTTGTCAATACCCTTTCCGACGCGAACTCACTGCTCTATGCTGTAGATGCTACCCATGCAGCCACTGCTACTGAGGCTCAGGTAATGGATGCGCTTGAAAAACGTACTGCTACTGATGGCGAAACTGGTGATATAACAGGTCGTAACACGATTGTTCTTACCAAGAAGGCAATTAACAATACAGTTGCTAAGATTGAGAATGGTGTTGACAATCAGGAAATCTCAGTAACGGCAGGTGAGGCAGCAATGATTACTATCACCGGTGATGGCAGTCTTGATCCAGGAACATACGCCTACGTGTATGACTACACAACAGGCGATAAGACCACAGTAACAGAGTATCAGCCCCTCGTTCCAACAATAGACGCTGCCATTGGCATAACTGGTGTGACTAGATATGCTTCCATTACAACTGCCGTTTTGGATGCATTGACTGATGCTTCTAATTTCACTGCTGACAATGAAGCAGTAAGCACTGATTACATCTACTTCTCTAAGACAACCACTGATGGTGGCATTAGTTATACTTATTCTTTCGTAAGTATAGCAGGTGAGACCAACCTCCCTGCCGGTCTGCTTAAAGTTGCCAAGAGTTCAGCATCCCTTACGAAGAATGTAAATGGATCAACAATTGCTGTTGCGGGCACCATATATTTCGACACTTATATCACAAATAACGGTGCTTACGCTGTTAAGGTCATTAAGGTTGTTGACTAATCCTCTCGCAGCCAGGCGGGGGTTGCTCCGCCTGGCTATAAATTCATAATTGTTCTTTGACTTACTGACACACCCCCTTACAAACCCGTCCGAACAGAGAACGGATCATCCCCTACCTGGGTAAAGTCTGCCCGAAATCTGGGGCATATAATTCCGACTTTGGGATGGTCTATGTGGAATCCAAGGCAAAAAGCGGAAAAATCCCAAAATCCTTGGCACTTTCGCAGAAAGTTCGTATCTTTGCAAACGAAATCGTAAAAGTAATAGTATGATGACAGAAGCAGACGAATTTTTCGAGAAAACGGCAATGAAAGCAGAAGAACCAATGTTCGACTCTATTTCAGAATCAGAAGAGTGTGAGGCACTTGTCGAAGATTCTGTGGGAGATGATGAGAGTTTCTTTGATGAAACGTATGCAGATCAGACACCAGTGTTTCAGCCGAAAACGAAAAAGGAGGCTATTAAGCGCCTCAAGATGGCAGAACAGCAGTTTGAGAATGGCCAATGGCACACCTTGGAGGAAGTCATGGACATGGTTCGTCGCAACATAGCATAAGATGAAAATCAAGATATCTGATGTTGCCGCCAGCCAGTTGGTGAAATTCACCAGTTATTATGCCTCACATTTTGGTCTTCAGCCAGCAAATAACCTTGCCGATAGTTTTGAAACGAAGATGAACTATCTCGCCAGGTTTCCTGAAGTCGGGCATCCTGAACCTTTGGCAGAGGGGCTCTCGCCTCTATATCGTGCTGTTAGGATAGCAAAACATGTAAATGTGATCTATTTCGTGGATTATGCCGATGATGCCGTAAAGGTTGCGGACATCTGGGACACTCGTATGAGTCCGGGAAATCTGAGGCGTAGGCTAAGCCGAAGACGGAAGTACTAAAGAATAGTAGACGGGGGCTGACAGCAATGTCGGTCCTTTCGGTTTGTTAGGGAGTGTGTCGAGAGTCAGGACAGAAAAGAAAGATGAAGTTAATTAGAATCATAACCAAACACCTGCCTCTGGCGACGGTTGCCATTCTGATGGCTGCCTGCGCCAGTGAAGACTTTGTCGGCGATGAACGACTGCACGAGGCGAATGAAAACGGCCGCCCCGTGTCGTTCGACCTTGTTGCTGCTCCCCAGACACGAGCCATGTATGGGGGAGAGGCTGCCAATCTCCTTAACAACAACTTCGTTATCTGGGGTGAAAAGACATTAAGCGACAATACAACCATTCAGACCGTTTTCAACAATTATCAAGTCAACTATGCCTCAAACTCGCATAATACCACCACCTCCAATACCGCTGGGTGGGAATACGTTGGCTATAAGAATCTGCCATACGGCACGACGACCACATCAGGTGGCACACTAAATACAAATGGCGTGGCAACAAATGCCATAGCCTCAGGCATCGACCAGACCATCAAGTATTGGGACTTCGGGGCCTCAAAATACGATTTCTACGCCTATTCATTAGGAAAGGGACACACCACCACGGGGGAGTCTCCTACCACTTCATACGCCAAGGCCTCAGCCATGACCCAAGGCACTCCTTATTCTTATACATTAGAAGGCTCCAAGGACCAATTAAGTACTTGTTATCTCTCTGACTTGGTGGAGATGGCACCTGCGAACCAAACTGTTCAACTGCAATTCCGGAACATGATGGCAAAGGTGAGGGTGGCTTTCTATGAGACCATTCCAGGCTATTCGGTGACGAAAGAGGGCTTGAAATTCTATTCGGATAAAAATGTAACGACAGCAGGTGATATTGAGGATTTTAAGCCATCTCTCTACGACAATGGTACCACGGCCAGCATCCCTGATGGAGGGAAATATACCGTTACGTTAAATCCAACGACAAGACATCCGGAATTGGCATTAACTACTGGTTTCACGGCTGTCGACAAGGTTGAATTTGGCGCATTGTCAAATTATGCAGAGCGTGATTATAAAGAAGACACACAGACACTGGGGACTGACGCTGCAAAATTGTATCTTGCCCGTTCCTCTAATACGGCGACGATAACCCCCGAGGTAACTGCGCTTCCCAACCCGGATGGTACGTCACTTACCATGAAAATGGATTTTACACTGCTGTCCCGCGATGGCTACGGAGAGAAAATTCATGTGAAAGGAGCCACAGCGACGGTGCCTGCTACCTATGCACAGTGGCAGCCAAACTGTTTATATACCTATATCTTTAAGATATCCGACAACACCAATGTTCAGATTGGTGCTATCACGGGTCTCTATCCGATTACCCTCGATGCTGTCATAACTCAGGATGCCGAAGGTAAGCAGGAGACCATCACCACCGTCACCAATCCGAGCATCACCACTTATCAGTATGGCTCTAACGTGGAGGGAACAAACGAGTATTACGTCTCTACTCATGTGGTTGAGGGTACCCATACTGCCGGTCCTATCTACATCGTGGTGAACGATAATTCTGACTTGGCAACTCTGACGTTAGGTACTAATGCAACCTTATACAAGGTGACAGTTACTCTGACTAATCCAGAAATAGATAATGCCCTTGTCACAGAAACGGTTGCTGCCAATGCCATTGCGAACCCAGCAGGCGCAAAGGATGCAAATGGCAATACAATGACGGTGACTCCTGTTACCCCAGGTACAGACGTATTATCTCCCACAAACCAGATTGATGCTGATGATTCGCCCGACGGCAAGGCTGTCGTATTCCGCACACCGGCTGAAAATGAAGATCCAGTTATATATAAGGCAGTCAAGTTTACCGCCGAGGCTGGAATATATGTGTTCGAGTATACCGACACGACACCTGATCCGGATGTGAAGTACTACAAGGTTATCAAGGTGGCCTCTGGCTCTTAATATATTAATAATGTACGCGCGAGAGATGAGACGAGAGAGACATACAGACGAAAGGATGCTGACTGGCCTGATGAGGTTGGTTGGTAGCCTGATGTTGCTGGCAGTGACGGCTCTCATCGTCGTGTCGTGTGGCGGCAGTGGCGACGAGCCAGGAGGAGAACCTACGCCACAGCCCCAACCCAAGAACGACATTCCCATCGCTTTCTCTGGTAACCTCTCCGAAGGTGAGAGCGAGAGCCACGCCAGGACACGTACTGCCTTGAGTGGGACGCACACGACCTTCCATGTCTGGGCCTATAAGAACCCGGCATCAGGCCCCACTGAGACCGTGATGAAGAACTATACAGTCAATTACGTGACAGGCACAGCAGGCACTACCATCTCCAATTCCAGTGGCTGGGAATACGTCAATCTTCAGGATGCTGAAGGTGTGGTGCAGGGCATCAAGTATTGGGACTTTACCGCCTCGGACTACCGTTTCTTTGGGTATGCTGGAACGGGCGTAACAATGAACTATACACCCAGTGAAACGGCACCCACCAGCGTCAGTCTGTCTTTCGATGCTTCCGTCGCATCCAATCCTCAGCAAGACCCCGTGACACTGCCGCTGACTGCTTCCACGCCTCTCTATTCGAAACTGTGGTACAAGGTGAACGCTGGACTGCCGGCTCAGAAGAACCAGCCCGTCACCCTGCAGTTCCTCCAGCCCTATGTCAAGGTGCGCTTCCTGTTCCGTCAGTCAGAATCGGCTGAGACAGTCTTTGCGCTGACTGACATGAGTTTCAAACCGACAAATGGTACATATATTTATATAAAAGGAACCTTCCAGGTGTATTATCCTCTTACAGGAGGAATCAGTGAGACATGGAGTGTTACACATGCCTCTCCTGACATAGAAGGAACAGACTATCTGACCGCCTTTACACAGAATTACTACGAGGCAGCCGCAGGCGAAACCATCCCCGCCATCATAGCAGGTGAAAAGATGTGGTACGTCGTGCTTCCCGCTGTTGATCAGGGTACCTACACCCTCTCTGTGAAGGTCAACAATGAACCAAGGAATGTTGTCGTCCCCGCCCAGTATATGAACTGGCAACCGGGTTACGAATATACCTATATCTTTAAGGTTACTGATGCTGGTGGTGTGGAGATCGATGCTGTGCAGTCGGCGTTTGCACCGTGGAGTTATCATGAAAAAGATTATCCAGTGTATAATTGGTGATAATAGAAGTAAAGAATGAAGAATGGAGATTATAGAACAATGAGATGGCTGCTGTGCCTGTTGGTAGCAGCAGTGACAGGACTTGCATCCTGCACCGATGATTCGGAGCAGGAGGCAAACCGTCAGCCTGCCACTGCCATCGAGTTGATTCCCTGTGCCTCTTCATACGTTGAGGAGTGGCCCTCCACGTCAGCCTCTACCCGTGCGGATAATCCAGTGCCATGGGCACCGACCACTCCCAACAAGTACTATTATTATAGTGACGAACATCTCAATGGCCAGTTTGTACAGCAGATAGACTTGACCAATAATTCTATCGGTATCTTCTTTACGCAAGACGGTGCAACCCCTGATGTGTTGTCTGGCTATTTCTCTTATCGTGGTGATCAGTGGCGCTCGCTTGTGGAAATCAAGGCTCAGGGTACTTATCAACTCTATGGTTATATCCCGTACGAAGAAGCCAGTGCTTCGATCGCAGGTAATTCTACCTATGCCAACGGTGCTGTGTTGACCCTCAGGGGCTTGAGGGCGGTGACGCCATCTGATGTCTGCGTAGTGGTAGGCGCAAAGGAGGGGACTGGACAATCTACTGTCTCAGGTCTGACAACAGGGAAGTTCGATTATGAGGCACAGGCTGGTGATGATGCACATAATTATGTGTTCCTGCTTTTCGACCATATTTATTCTGCCATACGTTTCCGGTTCACGGTTGATTCGAGATATGACGAGTTGCGCACCATCAAACTCCGTGAACTGAAACTCAAGTGTACAGAAGATGGATACAAGTCTAATTACGATGCCGTCGTAACCCTTGCAAAGACTAATGGTAGTTCACCCATTCAATCCGTTGTCTTTAGTTCAGACAACAATACTTCAGGAGCAGAATATGTGTCACTTTATCTGTGGGACGGCACCGAAAACACCGAAGAAGTCACAACCAATGAAGTCATATTGCATAATGGCAGTTATACAAGTTTTAGGGGTAGTTTTATGCCAGGGAAGTTCGGTACAGAACCCTCAACAAATACCTCTAACTTCACGCTCTACAGCAGATACGATGTCTATGACAAGAAAGGCAACTGCGTCCGAAAGGATTGCGAAGCCTATAATAAGATAAATCTCACTAGTATATTCAGCACTTCGGCCATTCAGAGAGGTCACATGTATTCGCTCACGATGATAGTGACACCTACCTATCTGTATATGCTCTCCGAGCCAGATTTGGACAACCCGACGGTGACATTCGAGTAAAGATGAAAGTGAAGACTAAAGAGATTATAATAAGTGCATTGATGTTCCTGGCTGCTCTGACAGTTCAGGCGCAAGTGACTCCGACCCCCAAGGTAGAGCCCAGAATCAATATCAGCGGCAATGTCTTTGGTGGTGCTCGTCAGGCCGAGGTAAATGGTAAGGCCAATGTCACAATTCATGGTGGCAGTGACGCTGCGGATTTGATAGCGATTACCGGTGTCTTTGGAGGTAATGACATCTCAGGAACAGTTGTAGGTGGGGCTACTGTTACCACTGACGGCGACAATCAACTCTTTGTGGGCCAACTCTTCGGTGGCGGCAACGGTGATTATGATTATACAACGACATACGCAGGAAAGTCAAAACCTGAGTTGACCAATGCTGAAATCGATCTTCAGGCAGGCACCTTTGGCTATGTCTATGGTGGCGGCAATGCAGCCACCGTCACCAATTCTGCAATTATTAAAGTCAACATTTCTGAAACTAAAACTCCTTTGGATATTGCGAAAACAGATACAGACGATAATGACGACCCTGTAGGTGATGCGGATGACCTCTTTACGGCTTCCGAACTACAGGCCATGGGTATCAATACCGATAATTTCGACCGGAAAGGTAACTATCATATCTCTCGTCTCTTTGGCGGCAACAATAAAGCGGCCATGGATATTCGTCCCACATGGAATTTGACCAAAGGCAGTATAGAAAACCTCTATAGTGGTGGTAATGCTGGTGATATGACCTATTCTGGAGGTATTTCGCTGAGTGTTGACGGCGAAGGTATGACGGTTCATAATGTCTATGGCGGATGCCGTAAGGCTGATGTCCACCAGTCAGCCTCCGTGACAATTAATAACGGTAATATTGACTATGTCTATGGCGGTAACGATATCTCCGGTACCGTCAGACAAGGCACGCGTGTCGAGATTAAAAGTACCATTAACCATGATGTCTATGGTGGCAGCAATGGTTCTTATCTATATACAAACAGCGATGCAAGCAGCGACTTCTTTTTCTCAGTTCCGACAGGGAAAACTGCTGCCGAGGCTCTGACAAACCACCGCCCGAACGTGCCGAGTACGTCTGTTTTGCTGCAAGGTACGAAAACTCATCCCGTGAGCATCGGCGGTGCCGTCTATTGCGGTGGTAACAGTGCTACGTTGAAGAAGAACTCGGAATTTACGGGGACAACCCCCACTGCGACGTTGACTCTTGGCTCTTATGTCATGGCCCGTAAAGTCTTTATGGGCTGTAATGGTGAGGATATGGTTAAACCGGCGACGCTCACCGCCTTTAGTAGCACTCTCGGTC
>JAFZNI010000261.1 GCA_017551005.1 Prevotella sp. | reverse complement strand
TTCTCAATTCTAATTCTCCCTTCCACTTTCGCATCGACAATCTCGCCATGTGCGTGCCTGTCCTTGAAATAGTTCATGATGAGGTAACGGGTATTGTTGCTGGCCTCGGTAGGGGCCACCTTATTGGTACCCTCAGTAAACGCCGTCATCCCGTCGTTGCCTTCCAACAGATAGTTGATGGTCGTGACGCGGTATTCCGCCTCCAGGTCTATCTCCTTACCGCGCAAACGGGCAGAGACGAGTTGGCCATCCTTGGTGATGACGAGTTCCACGCCTTTGCTGACGCCCTCCCCACCCCGCTTGGCTATCTGGGCAAAGAGTTTCATCAGTTGCTCACCCGTGAGCGTGACGAAGCAGATCTTATTCTCGAAAGGTGCCACGTCGAGCACATCACCGTAGGTCACATCCCCCTTGGTCAGGTCGGCACGGATGCCTCCCATGTTATAAATACCGAGGACAGGCTGCTCATTATACTCCTTGGCTGCCCACACGAGAATGTCGGCTAAAAGGTTCGAGAGATCGCTCTCTGGACGTTTGGGGTGCATGTTGTGCGCTACCCGCCCCATAATGGGACCCATGACACTGTCGTTCACCCGTTTAAAGGGTGCCAGATATTTGGCAGCCGCCTCATCCGGATGCTGGTCGTAGCGGCTGTCGATGATGATACGGCTCCGCTCCACACCCGTCAGTTGGTAGTGCTTCGTGGCACACGAAACCATCATCAACATGACGAAAGAAACCCAAAATAGTTGTTTATTTCTCATATTCTGTATATTTATGGGGGCAAAGGTACAAAAAAATGGCGAAAAAATTTCTTAGAATGGAGAAAAAGTTGTACCTTTGCACCCGCTTTTCGGCGTAATCGCTGGCAGGAGGTATCGAGAGGCCTGTTATGTTGCGTTGGAACGATACAGTAACAATTAAGATTTAAGAGTTAAGAATTAAGAATTATGGATTTAATTAAAGTTGCTGAAGAAGCATTTGCAACCGCCAAGCAGTTCCCGGAGTTCAAGGCTGGTGACACTGTGACTGTCGCTTACAAAATTATCGAGGGTTCAAAGGAGCGTATTCAGTTGTACCGTGGTGTGGTGATCAAGATCTGCGGTCATGGTGAGAAGAAGCGCTTCACTGTTCGTAAGATGTCTGGTACCGTAGGTGTAGAGCGTATCTTCCCTATCGAGAGTCCGAACATCGAGAGCATCGAGGTTAACAAAGTTGGTAAGGTGCGTCGCGCTAAACTTTACTATCTGCGCAAACTCACTGGTAAGGCTGCCCGTATCAAGGAGAAGCGTCGTACCGTTACTGCAGAATAATCAACTTTCGAGCAAACATGAAGAGACCCTGAGCGGTCTCTTTTTTTATGCGTAGCCTTAAACCAAATGCTCTGTCAGTCGTCTAAGACACAGTATGAAAAAGAAGAAAAACGGAAAATTACAGTTGTTATTGGCAGCACTCCTCGCAACATCAACGAGTGCCTATGCCCAGTTTGGAGGATTTGGCGGTTTTGGTGGCTTCGGTGGCGGTATGCCAGGCATGCCTGGTATGTCACAAGTGAAGCATACCAAGGTGGATCAACTCCAGTCGAACCTGCCAGTGGTTTATATCACCACAGAGACAGCCCTGAATGCCCAGAAGAAGGTGACCGCCCACATGAAATGTAAGGGTTACGACGGTCCTATCGGCATCAAACTTCGTGGCAACAGTTCGCTGAGTTTCAACCAGAAGAAATACACCCTTGAGACACGCGACGACAACGGCAAAGAACTGGATGTCGCCCTGTTGGGAATGCCCGCCCACAGCAAATGGGTGCTATTAGCACCCTACAACGACGTGTCGATGCTGCGCGACCCGCTGGCCTTCCATCTCTGGCGCGAGATGGGACACTGGGGCCCACGCACCACGATGGTCGAACTGGTGATGGACGGCGAGTATCACGGTATCTATATCTTCTGTGAGGCCATCAAGAGGGGTGCAGAACGTGTGAACGTCAGCAAACTGAAGAAGAAAGACATCGAGGGGCGCGACCTCACGGGTGGCTATATCCTGCGCATCGACACCTATAATGACGATGATGCCACCTTCGTCTCAAAGGTGCCAGGTATCGGTGATGGTATCATGACGAGTCAGATTACCTGGTCGTGCATCTATCCGAAAAAGAAAAACCTCCAGCCTGAGCAGTTTGCCTATATCCAGAACTTCGTGGACTCTATGGAACTGGCCATCCAGAGTGAGGACTTCATGGATCCCGAAAAAGGCTATGCCCACTATATCGACGTACCGTCATTCGTAGACTATTTCATCCATACCGAACTGAGTCTGAATGCCGATGGCTACAAGCGCAGTGCCTATTTCTTCAAGGAGAAACTGAATGCTGATGGCACGGGCGGTAAGATACAGGCAGGCCCAGTGTGGGACTACAATCTCGCCTATGGCAACTGCAACTTCGCTAACGCCAACAATCTGGAAGCCTGGTGTTTCGAGGGTGCCAGTACTAACCCCACCCCCGCCTTCTGGCAACGGTTGTTGCAGGATCCCGCCTTCAGAAAGGCCGTCAAGACCCGTTATCAGGAGTTGCGCAAGACCGTTCTCAGCACGATGCAGATCTTCGACTATATCGAGTATAATGCCCGACTCGTGGCACGGGCCACCGATCGTCACTTCAAGGAATATCCCGAACTGCTCGTCAGCCCTGAAAAGGCAAAGGCCTCACAGGAGGCTCCCAAGACACAAGGCGGTTTTGGAGGATTTGGCGGCTTTGGCATGGGTGGCGGTTTCAACATGGGTGATGGTGGGTTCGACCCCGTCGGTATGTTCGCCGACTATCGTGTCAGTTCCTATGAAGAAGAGATCACCATCCTGAAGAAATGGATTGCAGACCGTCTCGCCTTCCTCGACAAGAACATCGATCGTTTCGACAAAGACTGGCTACCACGCATCCAGGAACCCGTGGAAAAGAAGATGCAGTTCCCTGGCTTCCCTGGTGGTGGATTCCCGGGTGGCGGAGGCTTCCCCTTCCCTGAAGGAGGCTTCCCGCCCCAAGGCGGTTTTCCGTTCTAACCCGTCTATTCGGTTACCACATTCATGAGGTTGTTCAGCCAGTCCTTCCACTTTTTCAGGATGGTTGGCTCCTCATTTTCAGGCTCTGGGTCAGGTTCTGGCTCAGACTCTGGCTCTGGTTCCTGATCAGGAACGACAGCAGGTTCTGGTTCTTTTGCTGGCTCCACTTCAAACTCCAGTTCCTGTTGTGTAATCACCTTTGCTATCGTAGGCTTGGCAACAGGCTTGTATAGTTTCTTTATTATGTCCTCGTAGTAGTCGTCCTCATTCGCATGCACATCCATCTGCACCTCCGTTTCCAGATGATCCTCCATACCCGTTGCCAGAATCGTCACCTTGGCATCCTCGCCAAGAGAGTCGTCTGTAGCCGTCCCCCAGATCACGTCAATGTTCGGATCCAACTGATCGAAGAAATCATCGATCTCCTGCAACTCTCTCACGAAGATTGGATGCTCGTCACTGGCATAGATATTAAAGAGGATACGCTTGGCCTTTCCGATGTCGTTGCCATAGAGCAGTGGTGAGTCGAGGGCATTCAGGATAGCCCTCTCCACACGATGATCACCACTGGCACGTCCCATCGCCATGATGGCGCCCCCACCATCCTTCATCGTCGTCTCCACATCACGGAAGTCACTCTTGATACCACCGTCGCTGGGCAGGGTGATCAGTTCCGAGATTCCCTTCACAGCATCCATCAGGATATTGTCTGCCCTGACGAAGGCCTCTTTCATGGAGATTTCCGAGTCAGCATACACGTCGCAGAGCCGCTCATTGTTCACAATCAGCAACGCATCCACATTCTTGCGCAACTCGTCCACACCCTTCAGTGCCTTGATAATCTTGCGTTTTTTCTCGAAGTAGAAAGGAATCGTCACCACCCCTACCGTCAACAGCCCCATATCTTTGGCTACACCAGCCACCACAGGCGCTGCACCAGTACCAGTGCCACCACCCATACCAGCCGTCACAAACACCATCTTCGTACCATCGGAGAGCAGTTTTATAATATCGTTGACATTGGTCTCAGCCTCAGAACGTCCCAGATTCGGATTGCCCCCAGCACCCAGACCAGATTTTCCCAAAAGGATCTTCACAGGCACAGGCGAACGGGAAAGCGACTGACTATCCGTATTACAGACCGCATACGTCACGCCTCCTACGCCCTCATTATACATATTCCTCACAGCGTTGCAGCCTCCGCCTCCAACGCCCACCACTTTGATGATGCCCTGCATCTTGTCCTCTACCAGACCGAAATCAATAATATCGTTCTCACCCATATCTCCGTAACTTTTCACTCTTCACTTTTCACTCTTCACTTCTACAAGCTCTCTGGGCAGCGTTATCAGTTTCAGCCGCTCATACCAGATACGCCCAGCAATATGTTTCTGCGTATGACTACTGATGATGTAGTAACTCGCTCTGTATTCATCCATCAGTTCGAGAAACACCTTCTTGATACGCGAACACTTCTCATTGATGGCATTATCGAGTGGATTCACCAGGTGCTCCACACCCTCCATGATCTTCTCCTTGTCCATCATCTTAGCCGTCTGCATATAGTAGTCTGTCAACTCCTGACGATAGTCACCCAGCCGTTTGAACTCTATCCCCTCCGGATGCGCCAAGAAGAGCAGATAGACCGCCTTGTGAACAGGCTGCAACTCCACCTCCTGCTGATAGTCAGCCAAGATAAAACGATAGTCCCTCGTGATTACCAGCCTCGACAGTTTTCCCTTCGCAGCCTCAATGCGCAGTTCCTCCAACAGCGGCACACCAATAGCCTTCAGCAACAGATCCTTCCTATCTGCTGCCACCAGTCGCTCTGCCAGTCTTTTCACCTCCAGAGCCATTTCCTCAGGTGTAATCTGCTGTTCCGTCATCTCGCCCACCAACTGAAAAAGAATATCGTTTGCAAAGTTAGCAAACATTTCCCAAATCTCCAAACGTTCACAAGCCTTGCGAACTAGAAAAATACAGGTGCGATAATTACATCACTTACCTTTTATATCGAGCAATTTTTCCTTGATATACTCCTGTATATCCAAGGCTGAGACATCATAGACAGGATTAAGTGCCAAAAATGCCTGATCTATTCTAAAACGCTCCCCGTTCGACAGTATAGCTGAGAGATTTTTTCTTTTTAAAAGATGACCAGAATGCTCCAAGGCCAATTCTATCATCTCTTGGAGATCCACGCCTTGTTTTAGAATCGAGTATATGTCATAATAATCACGGAACTTACTACGACGAAGCATTGCCTCCATTTTCATCGCACCGATGGACTTAATATCAGCCAATTGCAGATTATTAAGATATGGTATAACCTGCATAGACGGAATCTTTTTTCTTGGAGCAGCATAGAACGATAGTTTAACACCGTCAACGACAAACTCCACAAAATTGAAACCACCGATATCCATTTTATCGATATGCCCAATGGCTTCCAATTCATGTTTTATCGTTGAAATACCTACTTCCAACTTATCTTTTGGAGATTGCTTCCAACGCATAAAATCCAAATCTTCACTCTGCCTCAAATTCAATTGCAAAGACAAGGCTGTACCTCCCACCAAAACAAAAGGTTTGATGCAGTCTAATTGAGAAATCTTCTCAAATATCTCTGACGTCTGAGGAGCTAATCCGTTCATTATGCAACCATCCGTTTGTTTAGTACACGAGTTTCCATAGATTTCACATAGGCTCCTGGTTTTTTCATACCGAAATAATACCATGCGAGGAACTTATTGAGTTCATAATGGCGGTCTCCTAACACCACAACATTCTCAATCCATGCCTTTTTAATAAACTTGAATGGATAAATATCAAATAGTTTGTCTATGTCATCCAAATCAAGATGGAGCATAACCAATTCCACCAGAATGTCATCAGGCACATCCTTAATGGCATCAACTTGATAAGACCAGAAAGCATTAGCCTTCTTCAGATGGTTTATCAATTCTCTTTTTACTCCAACTCTATTCATTACTTACTGTTTATCGCTGCAAAAATATGAAGAAAAACTGAACTCTGCAAATAATTCGCCAAGTTTTTACGCCCCACACCACCAAATTACGATTAACTTCAGAGCTGATAATCCTTCACATAATGCAACAGAGGGTCAACAGCCCTGGTCAATTCTCGTGGGAATTCCACACGGAGAAACATCCAAGTACGACCCTTCAATTTGATGTCCTTTTCAAAGAACAACTTGTTTTTATCACACTTCCCAGCCAACAGGAACGAACTTTCAGCAACAGATTTCGTCACAGCAGACATATTCAAGCCCTCATATTTCTCCAATACGGACATCTCAAACTCATCATCATAGGCACTAACAACCAAACTGATACCATGATACTCCACTTTCAGATTCCGCTCCCCTTTATTCAACAATACCTTATTCATGAATTCAGGATATCCGACCTCGTACCCGTCTCCATAGTTTTTCCAATACGCCTTAGGGGAATTCTGAAACTGGCTCCGCAACCATTGCGCATCATAGAAAACAGTGTCACGCTCCGTGATATATTGTGTATCTTTATAGATCGTATCATGCACAACCACCGTCCTCTCAACATTCCGCCCACTCCTGACAAAATACACACTAACAGCCACAACCACCAAGATGATACTAAACAAAAACTTTCTCATGGTGACAATTCTCATAATTATCTCTCACATTCCTGAAATCTACGTTTCTCAATCTCTATTTCCATTGTTCTGGCAGTTCTGAAAAAGCTATCCAGCGTTAGTTTCAAATAGTCCTCCAGATCAGGTATCTGTGGAACTAGCAACAAGTGCTTCTTTATATGTACAGCCACGTCATCAGAATCAGTAATGCCATATATTACGGAAACAGTCCCTTTTGTATTAATGTCATTCACCACCTGACGTACACTCGCAAACTCATCAATGTCGAATTTGGAAAAACTATGGAACCAAGGCCATATCAGGTTTACGAATTTACATTCATTAATTGCCTCCATCAAAAAGATTATTCCCTGATACTCAAACTTTATCCGCCCTTCTTCGGTTTCTTGCGGAGTACACCCCATCTCCTTTAACAGTTTATATGCCAAATCCTTTGCGCCATGTATTTCCGACTTCATCATATCTACATTCTCATTTTGATTATTATCTTCTTCAAGTTCCTTTGCTAATTTATGTAAGCGCTTACTGCTTTTTAATAGAATGATCGTGGATATATACCATACAATATTGACAACAGATGTTATGATAAGAATTATCCAAATCCCTATACTTGAATTGTTTCCCGTTGATATTAGATATGCTGTAAACGAATTCATGAGTATAGTAAGAAGCGACCAAAGAATCATCTCCATTATTGTCTTCCACTCATTATCCGCCACTGTACATACTAATTCCAGAACAGACAACGCACCAAAAGAGGTTGCAATCAGCGTCGCTGGTGTAAGCATCAGGCAAATATCCAGAAAGGAACTTAATGTTTCAGTGTATAACACTTCTGTAGGATATAGTGCCATATTCCACAACCCGTTATAGCAGAGAAGCAGATAAAAGAATATCGCCACACATAAAGCGATACGGCTGTATTGCCTTTTATGAAAAATGCTCATTTTCTCCATGAAGGTTTCCAATTATTGCCCGAATCCCCATACCGCTCTTTGCGGACTTGCGACTTCACCCACTGCTGATCCATTTTGATGGATGCATTAAAGGCAGTGGCGATCTTACTCCTGTCAAAGCCCTTGTTCGCCTTGTAGCGTTCCCGCATTTCCTTGCGAATCAACGCCACGTTGCCACTCTTCTTGTCCTTAAACTCCTCTATCAGCGCATCAGTATCCATGTTCTTAATACGCTCCTCACGTTTACCCACCTTGTCAGCAAACAAGGCATTAAATACAGCATCCCTGAACTTTCTGTCCTCCTTCACCCACTTACTGAAATAGAGCGAAGTCAACTCCTGCCTCGAAAGTCCAGGCAACATATCCACACACTTCCTTAACTCCCCGTCTTCCCATCCCTTGAAATGGAACAACTTCACCTGTTGTAAAATGTACTCGTAATCCGTCATAATTGCAATAATTTATTTGGTGGCAAAGATACGGACTTATATCTTTGCCACCAAACATTTTCGCCCCACAAGGCTTGTGAAAAGGCGTTTTTATTCCCACACCACGAGATTTCGAGGCAGCGAAATCTTCTTCGCCTCGCCACGCAGCCCATCGATATAATATTGTCTGGCCATATAGTCATCAAACTGGCCCACGAATGCGCCTCTTATTCTGGCACATTTCTCGTTGATGGAGTTCAGCAGAGGATTCGTCACATCCTCAAGGCTTTGCATTGCTTTGTCCGTCAATCCTGCTGGCCTCAGGTCTGAATAAATATGAGCCAGTTCTTCTCGATAGTTAGGCAAACACTTAAAGACGATTCCCTCAGGGTGCCTCAGGAACAGCAGATACACAGCCTTCACCAACGGCTCCATCTTAATCTCCATATCGTTATAGTCAGGCAGCAGAATACGATAATCCTTCGTTATCACCATACGGCTCAGCCTGTTGTCAGGATGTATCAACTGCTCCAGCAAATACTCTGCAATACCACGCTGGCGTAACTTTGCGATTCGTTCTCTGACTTCCTCCATCAGGTCTTCTATGTTCTCGCCACCTTTTTGCGAATTAAACTGAGAATCAGCAGGGCAGTCAGAAACATCCACAGCACCAAAATC
>JAFZNI010000260.1 GCA_017551005.1 Prevotella sp. | reverse complement strand
TCACCAACGAGGCCCAGGCCGTGCGCGCCCTCGGCGCCATACTCGACAATGCCGCCAAGTTCACCACAGAGGGCAGCGTGAGACTCACCGTGAAGCCAGAAGGCGCCCAGATGAAGTTCATCGTGGAGGACACCGGATCAGGCATCCCCGCAGAGGATGCGGAGAAGGTGTTCGAGCCGTTCACCAAACTCAACAGTTACTTCGACGGCGCAGGCGTCGGGCTTACCGCCGCCCGCAGCATCGCACGACGGCTGAACGGTGACATCATACTCGACACCACGTTCGAAGGACCTGGCGCACGCTTCGTCATGACACTGCCGTTCTAAGGAAGCCAAGAAGCAGAGAAAGGCATACCAAACTCGGTATTTTATGCCTGAGATTCGGGGCAAGCCATCCCCCAGTGGGGGAAACCTTGCCCTGAAATCAGTTCATACTTTTGCACGGTGGGGTAAAACGTCCCCCGGATTCTGGCAGACTTCTGCACGGTGGGGTAAAACGCCCCCCAGATTCTGGCAGACTTTTGCACGGTGGGGGGAAACGTCCCCCGGATTCTGGCAGACTTTTGCACGGGGTGCAAAACCTTGCCCGAGATTCAGGGCAGACTTTTGCACGGTGGGGGAAACGTCCCCCGGATTCAGGGCAGACTTTTCCCAGGTGGTAACATCTAACTATGTAAAATGATACACTATAACAACTTTTTTCCAAAATAATACGCTTTCTCTCATTTTTTTTTCGTACCTTTGCAGCGATATTGCATTTATGCAATGAACAAGCAACAATCAAGAAATAATAACAACAAAAAAACGATAACCATTATGAAAGAAAGAATTTACAATCAACAAAACCAGACAAGGAAGTTCAGACAACTTCTGGTGTTGTTTGCTTTACTCCTTTTGCCTCAATGGACATGGGCAGAGGACATTAGTTATCTGGAGTTTGACCAAACCAAAGGGGCGTTTTTTGAAAATCATTGCTCCGCAACGGACGTTGAAGCAATAACCAGCAACACATCCCAGTTGATTGATGGCAAGACTTATATAGTCAACCAAAAAATATCTCTCAACACCCGTTTAGAAGTGCAAGGTAACGTGAGTCTTATCCTCTTCGACGGTTGCGAACTGACAGCCTCAAAGGGTATTCAAGTGGGTTCAAACGATAAACTAACCATCTACGCCCAGAGCCAAGGCAATTCAACTGGCACATTAATCGCTTATGACTACTACGTGGCAGATAACACAAATATTGGTGACATTTGGTGCGGAGCCCCCATTGGCGGATATTTTGAGTCTGTTAATGGCAATGATGACACAATAGACTGTGGTACAATCATTATCCATGGAGGGAAAATCACTGCCAATGCTTCTAATGTCACGTCTGATGGTATAGGTGGATGCTATTCTAATGGCGGCACAGTAAAGATTTATGGTGGTACAGTGAATGCCATCGGCCACGGATCTAGCACAGCAGGCATCGGTGGCACCCTGACCCTTGGTCCTGGTGTCGAATGCTATAGCGACAACAACACGAATCCTCCGACGACCCTCGTGGTAACAGGCCCTGTGGACGACGTATTCGATCGCGGCCTCTATATGACAACAACTGGTCCGACTCTTTATGGCCTTACTGTTGATGAAAGGATTGTATCAAGCGCCAATGCCTCGGATATTCTTGGCGATGGAACCCAATCGGTGTCTTATAATGCTCCCTACAACATATTGACGCTGGAAAATGCTTCAATAAATGGCCAGGTAAAGTGGGCGGAAAACAGTCCACTTACAATTGAGTTTAAGGGCATAAACCACATCACTACTAGCAAAGATAATGCAATCATCCCGTCACCTGGTTATAAAAATGCTTCGCTCATAATGAAGAGTGTGAAGACTGGTTCAGATGATCCAACAATCACCATTCATTCAGCAAGTGATCGTATCCGAGATTTCGCTTCAGTCACTTGTGCCAATGACACTTATCTTTCTTCGGTTTATCCGGTGCATTATGGCGAAGATGGCTCGTGGATTAATAGGTTTATTTATCACGAAAGCGTCACTAGTTTATATGATATAGTTTATACTTCTGTGGTCGAATACCCATTATGGGTCTATAACGATTCCTTCTACAATCAAGTCACTGATGCAAACGCCAAAAATGTTTGTAACAATGGTACTATGAATACGAACGCGGTGTCCTTTACTATTAATAATTCCGAAAATATCCTGATACTCGATGGCATAAGAATCCAAGAGGGTGCTATTGTTAGTGATCTTGATAATCTGACCATCAAAATGACAGGAGCCTTTATTAACGAAATATATACATCTAATAATTTCGCCTGTATCAAGTCTTACAACGAGTCTGCACGATTGAAATTTGATATGTCAGGAACGTCATCCACTCCCTTATCACTAATCAATTGTATTCAGACGGCTAATTTACAGGATTTATCTTCTGTCATTGAGGGTTTTGCCAGTGTCGAAATCCCTGCAACCCTCAACTGGTTTGATGATAATAATAATGTGAACACCATATCATACGTTGAGGGAATAAAAAAACTCGTCATCAACAATGGCACCAGCGATGATCCTGCCCACAGTGTTGAACTCGCTAAAGCGACATTTCCTCTGGAGGTTGATGGTAAGACTGTAGATGGTCTTAACGCTGGCAACGTATTAGGAGACGGAACGGTGGAATTCAAGCCGGCAAGTAGCGCTAACGGTAACGTCAATACGCTGACGCTGAAAGGTGCGTCTATCACAAAACCTGTGAAAATAGGTTTGACAAACCTTACTATTGATATTCAGGGAACGAACACCATTACAACAACCGAAACCTGTCTTCAGAAGATGAGTGGAGCCGATCCTTCCATTACCTTCATATCTACCAGCCAGAAAGTAGGTAGTCTGACACTGAGGAATACAAATAGTGGTGTAAGTGAAATAAAAGACGATCACATCACAATTAGCAAGGAACTCGCACCTATTCTTCCGCGTAGCGGTAATACATATGGTTACACTTCTAATATGTACTACTTCACTGATGCGATAGATGAAGCCAAGTTTGTACCTTCGTTTGGTGTTAAAGTAAACGATATGTACGTTTATGCCGGTAATTATACAGATGTTTTCAAAGACGGAACAGTTAGTTTCGAACAATCCACCAATACGCTGACGCTAAATAATGCCAGTATCAGTAGTATCAGCACATCTCTTAGTGCGCTGAATATCGACCTGATTGGTGATAATAGAATGGTTATGTATAGTGATGGTCCCGTCATTGACAATCCCTATGACATAAAAAACATTGCTGTTACGATGAAATCATCAGCAACTGAGAAGGGATGTTTGTCAATGTCTCTTAACTCTAATCCTAATGGTTTCTTGGATGACGATGTGACACTGTCATATTCTAATCCTTTGTCTCTTGTTTATGGCGATTTGACGACTAAACATGATGCATACGCCATGATCAGTGAACCTGTTAATTATGAATTGTTCGTAGATGGTGTTATGGTTGTTGGCGCCAATGCCTCGAACATCACTAAGACTTTAAATAGTTCTAACAGGCCTACAGCCTCATTTGATGCTGATACTAAAACTCTGACATTTGATGGCATACATTTTTCTTATTCTTCATTGAGTAGTGATATAGCGGTCAAGAGTAACATTGATAAGTTGAATGTAAAACTAGTTGGCAATAACGTCATCCGTTTGAGCAGTAGTAAAAATGTATTTGCTTATACAGGTACGGGGACTTCGCCAACTTTGATATTTGAAAAAGAATGGAAGGATAATGCTTTTGGAACTCTAACCCTTCAGAATAATATTTCTTCTGTAGGAGATATGGTTGATAAATATACCATTTTCGAAATCGATAAATGGAAGGAAGGAACCAGTAGTACTACATCGGGCTGGAAATATTCGGAGACAGGCTCTGAGGTTGAAATCTGGTATCAGGATGTTTTTGACTTGAAGGTAGCAGGAAAAACGGTGACGACCCGTAATATGAACGACATCCTCTCAACCAAAAACGTGACATTCACACCTAAAAACGGAACGCAAGGTAACACCCTGACGCTGAATAGTGCCACGCTGACAGATGGAATCGTAAATGGACTTGACAACCTGACCATTCATCTACAGGGAAAGAACGTGATAATAGGAACAGACTCACAAAACCAGTTGGAAAAAGGTATCTCTTCAACAAATTCTGCTGCTACTCTGACCTTCACATCAGAACTTGACAACAACAACGCTCCTACGGGTAAACTCTTGTTCCCATACGTGAGCAAACCAATAGATGGATTCGCATCGTGCACCTATAATTCCGGATTGGACTATACCAGCGGAGGTGCTGAGTATACGCCGGTAGGAGCAACTCAATCTATATCTATCTTTGTCGATGGTGTTACATTGGTTACCTATTTCAAAGTTGGCAATGATGTGATTACCAGTGCCAATTGCGCCACTACAAGTATAACACCTGCTGGAGAATCGTCATCAGGAACAATCAGTTATGAGGCCAGCACCCAGACTTTGACATTGAAAGACGTCAAATCAACTTTGACTATAAACAGTTATATCGATCAAAACCTGACAATAGCGATCAAAGGTACCAACGTTATAAATACCACGAGTGATAAATGTATTAACGGCAAAAACAATACAAATATAGGATTTACAAAAGTAGATGATGGCAGTTCATTGACGCTTACATGCGCTAATGGTAATAATGTACTCAGTGGTTTCATGAATAACACCTCTCCTGATATGGGTGCAGGTCTTTATTGGGTAGCCACCTCGCAATCGTCGGCACTTGTTACGACTGATTCTCATTATGTATTTGTTGACGGAGTGGCCATGACTAATAGCCAGTCCATCAATGGAAAGTTTGGCGGTACTATCACTTACACTGAAACCGCGACAGAGAAGAAACTCACCTTTGAAAACTATGACGGAGAGATCTACACCGGCAATGCCATTGAAACTGGTGTTGAAGGACTGATAGTGGAACTGATTGGCAATAACAAAATTGCCTGCTATGATAATGGAGCATTTGCCTTCAAGGGATTAAATGCCAACGCCTCTATTAAATTCACGAAACAAAGCAACGGCAATCTGACGATGATCCCATTAGGTACGTCTGATGCCATGAACGGTTTCACTGACGGAAAGGTGACCTACAGTGGAATGATCTACTATGCGTCGGGTACTGATGAGTCTGGCAATCCGACTTGGACTATCAAGCAGCCTGTTAAGCCAAGTCTTCAAAAGACGTATAAATCTACAAATAATACAGACTTTTACACATACGCCATACTTGACTATGCCAATGCTGATAAGTCTGGTGGTACCGTCATGTATAACGCACTGAATCCAACACTGAAATATTCATTCGACTTTGTGGACGGGAATATTCAAGATATTACTGATAAAGAATTTCCTGCTGATGGTATCAAGATGACAAGTCCTGGTGTACTGACGGCCTGGGTGGAAGTAAGTGGCGTGAAGAGTGAGGAAGTGACAGGCGTTCGCTTTGGTGTGACAGAGAATCCGGTCAAGACTGTGTATGATGGATCGGCGCAGCAGGCAATCACATTGGATTTACAGCCATCAGCCCTGCTCACAGGAGTAAATATCGGTTCAGATGGTTCTTCTTCGTTTGTCCAATCATTCGATGGAGACAAGAAGGAGTTAACTGTGACAGGTTGCGGGAAAGGAAGCATCTCTCTGAGATTCAGCAATAAAACTGCAGGCAATAATACTAGTTTTGTGTCATTGGGAGATACTGTAATAATCGCTATCGAAGTAGTACCTGCTGCTCCATCATTTGTATATGATAATATAATCCTCAATACTTCTGAAATCCAAATCACTTCCTCAACTTACGACCCGACAATATTCTATACTTGGGATGACGTAAAAATAGGAACAGTATATAAGCATAGCGCTGACAACCCCACTCTTATTAAATATGATGACACTAAGAGACCTACTGCTCAAAAGGCCACGCTGAAGGCATGGGAAGGATTCTCTCTCGGAAACAATGAGTATTTAATGAGTGCGGCCGCATCTCACGAATTCAGCAACATAAGGACAGACATTTCCAATTATTATGTGGAACTGCCTGCAAACGCCAAATATACAGGAACGGCTATTGTTCCTGTGGTGAAAGAGTCGGCTTCCGCCACATCATCGCTCAGTGAAAATGACTATAACGTCAGTTATAAGAAAATTACGGAAAGTGAAAATGATGTTACGTCGATGACTGATGCCGGCAAATACAAGATAATCATTACTGGCCAAGGAAACTATGGTGGAGAAATCACGGTGAATAACTTCCAGATTGCCAAGGCAGCAAACGCCATCAACACTGTTCCTGTGGCAGCAACAGGCCTAGTATATACAAAGAATCTTTTGAATCTGATAGCAACAGCAGGTGCAGCCACAAGCGGACAGGTTGAATATAAGTTGGGTGATCAAGGCTCTTATAGCACCACGGCTCCTCAGGCTACCGATGCGGGAGATTATACTATCTATTATAAGGTGTCAGCATCTGACAATTATGAAGAATGCGCTGAGCGATCCATCACAGCACACATCGAGCCGGCAGAGATTACTTCTGTGACGCTAGAGGGTAATGAACTGACTTACAATGGCACAGAGCAGACAATGAATGTCAGTAAAGTAATAGCAGGATCATTGGAAGTGGATGATACCTCCTATGATATATCTGGCAACAAGGGATTAGCAGCCGGCGAATATACCGTGACTGTAACTGCGAAGTCGGGTATCAACAACTTCAAGGGATCGGCTCAAGCCAAATTTACCATCAAGGACCGCACGGCACAGATCACCTTTGCCAGCGGACAAACGTATCAGACTTTCTACAACGCAAACGAGGATTTCCTCGTACCTAATGGCGTGACTGCCTACATCGTGACTGGTGTAACAGAAAATCAGGCGATTATCCAGAAAGTGAGTTATCTGAGGATAGGCGAACCCCTCCTGTTGGAGAAGACCGATGGCTCGACCATCGAAAAGGATACTAATGATGACTTCAACAACAATATGTTGAAATATGCCGATGACCCCGTTGATATATCGGGTAAGGAATATGTGCTCTACAAGAATGAGTTCGTGAAGGCCTCAGGCAAGATTCCCGCAGGTAAGTGCTATCTGGATCTTAATGGTCCCGCTGTTGCACGCAGCCTCAGCATCGCTCATGGTGATGATGAAGCCGCTGGCATCAACGGTGTGACTCTCGACGAGGAGAGTGGAGACGAACGGTGGTACGACCTACAGGGTCGCCGCATCGAGAAGCCCACGAAGAAGGGACTCTATATTTTGAATGGTAAAAAGACAGTTATTAATATTAAATAAGTACGCGAGATATGAAACTGTATATTAAATCAATCATAGTATTTGCAGCCCTGCTGCTCGTTTCACAGAATGCCGTAGCAGGTGGTGATTATTCCGTGATATATAAACTCGATGGCATTTCCAGTTCGGAAGGAACTGCAGGAACCGTAACATATAGTGAAGGAAAAATCACAGTGGTTCCTACGGATGGGAATTACCTGACATTAAAAGACCTCACTGTGTTCAAGACCATTAATGGCCAGCATGCCCAGTCACGCGAAAAAGCGCCTGGCTACGACAACACGCCATTGACGCTTACGGCCCTGGATGCCTCTGCCGACCCCAGTAAGCAGACACAATACACATTTGACATCCCTGGAACAGAGTATGACTACGAGATTACGGCGAATTTCCACTCGCGGATAAGCATTGCCAACGCAAATATAACGCTAGCGAAAAGAGAATTCACCTACGATGGAAGTGAATTCAAGCCAAATGTCACAAAAGTACAACTTGCTGACGGAACGGAACTGACAAGCGACGACTATACCGTGGAATATGCCAACAACATCAATGTACCGGCTACTGCAAACAGTCCTCAGCCTACAATTACCGTCAAGGGACAGCGCACGTATAAAGGGACAAAGAATGTCACCTTCACCATCAACAAGGCAGATCCCGTACTGACCTTCTCGCCAACAACGGCTACCATTACCTTCGGAAAGGAATCAGCATTTGTGAAGCCCACGCTGACGACAACACCTAACGGTCTTAGCGTGACTTATAAGTCGATGACGCCTGCCTTAGCGACGGTGGATGAGACAACGGGCAATATTACCCCTGTAGCCGTCGGAGAGAACATAGAGATCAAGGCTACCTTCGAAGGCAATGGCAATTACAATTCCAATAGCGCTTCCTACTCCCTTACCGTTGCGAAAGGTACGGCTTCGGTGACCAAGGCTCCGACAGCCAAGGAAAAACTCACCTATACCGGTAAGGCTCAGGAATTGATTAATGCCGGTGAATGCACCACTGGCAATATGCTGTATAAGGTGGGAACAGACGGCAATTACAGTGCTGACATCCCGACAGGTACTGATGCCAAGACATATAACATCTACTATAAAGATGCAGGCAATAGCAACTACGACGAGTCTGCAGAAGGGGGGCCGATTACGGTCACCATCGACAGGGCGAAGGGTACAGGCTATGCTCTGTGGGTTGGTGATACACAGGTAACGGACGAGAACGCTGATGACATCCTCAAAGACGCGACGACAGGCAAAACAAAAAAATCAGGCTCGTTCGTCTTCAATCCCAGGAATAATTATTTGTTTATCAACTATGAGGGCAAGGATGGAGAGGAAGATCTCACCATTGAGAGCCGTCTGCCGAAACTGGTCATATACATCAGGAACGAAGTCGTAAACAAACTGAAGCGCATATTCTATAACAATATAGACGATGCAGAAGGAACGAAACCGGGTAAGTTGGCTTTCACCACCTACTATAATTCCAAGCCCGGCAAACTCTTCCTGGCGAACAAGGAAGGCGAGAGTGCCATCTCGGGTTTCTCCTCTGTAAAATTCGAAAGCGACCTCGCAATGATTGAACCAGACGGTGTGCTTTATAACAATCAGCAGTTAGAATGGACAAAGGATGTGGGGGGCGTTGACGTCACCTCTTCCGCCAACGAAGTTACCATCGCACGTCCACTTGAGATGACCAAGAAAGTAAAAGTCAAATTAAGTGATTATGTGCAGAGGGACGATGAAGGACAGCCGATGACAAACGAAGACGGTTCTCCGAAGATTGTCAGTCTGAGGAATACGATTATCAACAACCTGCTCCACTTGCTGGCAAATAGTGATAATCCTGACTCCGACGAAGGTTTCGACAACTCCGATGGCGTTGACGGTATCACCATTGAAGGTCTGATGACTGATCAAAAAGTCGGTATCATAGCAGGCAAGGTGCTCAATAGTGACTTAGTGCCTGGCGGCAGTGCACTGGAAGAGGAATATAATGGCCTCATGTTCCTGCCTAATGCCGGAGTAGGACAGATCTCCACCACATTGAAGGTTGATCCGGGCTATGCGTTCCACCTGGCATTGGAGAAAGACATTAAATACGAAAAGGACGAGGATGACAAATATATCATTAGTGGTGATCCATTTGTGGAAGTTCATGAATTATCAGGCCAAGCCAATCCTGCCCGTGGCAAAGTGAAGAAAATAGAGTATAAAGATGCTGGTAACGGCTACGTAGAAGTCACGATTGACTACGATAGTGATGAACCAACCTACTGCTACCTCTATCTGGTTAAGACCAGTGATGCTTCCGGTGCCCGTAACATTGTTCCTGTCGGCAAACGCGACAAGGTTCACGGCAAGGTGACATCCATCAACGTGAACATTGTTAAGAAATCACCAGGCAATCCGCCTTATATCGCCTCGGATGGTGTCATTCCCAATATGGAGGATCCCGATGATGATGACGATGTGGTAACTGGCATCAAGGACATCACCAATACCAACAAAAACAGAATCGACAACAACAAGTGGTACAACCTGAACGGTCAGCAGATGAATGCACCCACCAAACAGGGGCTCTACATCATCAACGGCAAGAAAATCGTTATCAAATAAAATAATAAGAATAAAAAAATAAAGGCTCCCGAGCGGGAGCCTTTATTATTTTCACACATTCTCAGCAGGAACAGGCTGTCCTTGCTTACGCTTGGCAGCCAACTCTTTGAGTTTGTCCTTGCCCTTGAACGCGAACACCCAAACCAGGAAGCCTGCCAGAACCAGCAGACCGATGCCGAGCAGCGGACGGTAGAAGAGCCATGCCAAGGCAATGACAATCAGCGACCATACCACACCGATGACGGTGCAGACGATACCGACGCCCCATCCAAAGATATTGGCAATGAATGGCACCACCTTGAGGATGGTCTCCAAGAAACCGAAGATACCCTTCAGACCGGCAATGACGAGCATCACACCGAGGATACGGAGCGCCCAAAGGATCATGTTGTTGGCCTCTTTCTCGGCATCGATAATCTCATCGCCACTCTTCTTACCCATCACGAGGGTCTGGAAGCGCTTGCCGTTCTTGGCCTTGTAGGGCTTGAACGAGTCACCGTCGACTACAGCCATCACCGTCACCTTGGCAGGAACGACAATCTCGAAGGTCACACGCACATCACCCACCTCAGGTGAGCCGGGGACGCGTCCGAAATAGAGCACGTTGCTGGCCTGGTGGACATACTGCAAGTCCTTCTTATTCTCGGCATTGGCCATCGACTTGACGATAGAGTCGTTGACAGCCTGCAATGAATCGAGCACAGCCCTGGCAGAGTCGGAGAGCAGAGCCCTGATAGAGTCGGGAATGGCCGGCTGTGGGGCCGGCTGCTGGGTGGGCTGCTGCTGGATGCTCTTCTGCACACCATAGAAACGCTCGTAGGCAGCCTGGGTGCTCTTGTCGAACTGCGCCAACAGATCCTCGCTGATGGCCAAATCAAGGCCTTCGCGGGATGAGATGCTGTGGATCAGGCTCTCGCTCAGTTTATAGGCACCGAAGGAGACATTCTCGGCATACTGCTCAGCCTCATCGATGGTGGTCAGCACCATGTTTTTGTTCTGATAGGCGGGATCCTTGAACTGACTCGACTGCACGGGACTCGACACCCACTGCTTACTATAAGTATAGGTGGTGGTGGTCACTTGCTTACCGCCGAGTTTGTCCTCACTCTTACTCTCGGCATGCTCCACCCACTGGTAGTACTCTACCGTGCGACGGAGGGCTATCGCCTTGGCACCGACGCCGAACTGGGCATCAGAGAGAGAGTCCTCGGTAGTGGCCATCGCCGTACCGCAGATCAGTTCGCCTTCAAGCGAGGCATCTTTCTTGTTGGGGTTCTCCATCTCCACGTAGGCATTACCTGCCTCGTCGAGCATCTTTTCCGTCTTCACGGCACGCCCCTCATTCCACCAGAGGAGTGCCGTAGCGAGGCAGAAGATGATGAACCCAGATCCAATACTCTTGAACGAGCGTCCCACGCGCGTTCCGTAACCTGTTGTTGTTGTTTCTGTAAAAGCCATAATTTTAATAATTAATAATGTATAAAGGTTTATTATTAGGATTACCTAGGATTACCTAGGATTGCCTAGGATTGCCTAGGATCGCTAGAAGTTCCACTTCACAGCCAGCGTCGGATTCACGAAGAACGTCTTATCGTTAAACGTGTTATAGATGAAATTATTGCTCACTTCCACCTCGCCACCGATGCTGAAGTGCTCTGTGGCATTGAACCATATCTGCGGCTCAGAGAGGATGATGAGTTTGCCGTGGCCATTAACGGGATCCTCCCCACGCCAGAAATCGATGAAACCGGAGAAAGTACACTTCTTATTGGCAAAAGTGGTACCCCACACACCCGTCAACTGGGCACTATTGTACGCGCCGTTGAAATCTGACAGTTTGAAGAAGCGCTTGTAGAGCAACTGCACCGACCAGGTGGTGGAAAAGTCACCCGTATGCCCATTATAGGCTGCACCGACGAGGGCGGCCTGCTGATAACTACCGGAACGGGAACCCAGTCCACCGTCGTACTCGACATGAGCGGCAAAGGGCGACTGCTTGCCGAGGTTGAACTCACGAGAGATCTCCGTGTAGGCGCCTTTTGTCTCCTTACGACTCAGGTCGACATCGACGAAATAGTACCACGAGCCCCAATTATCGGCCTTGAACTGTTCGAGGGTAATGGTCACCTTCTGGCGTCCGTCCTCCTCATCAGGATAGATGTTACGGCCAAAGTCATAATGCAACTGGATGTTTTGCGCCTGTGCGGTGAAGGCTGATACAGCCATCAGCACGATTGTTAGAATCTTTTTCATATCTTCAATAGTTAATTAAACAAATCGGAAATATATTTCAGTACGAAGAAGACTGACAGAATGTACATCATCACGGAAACCTGCTGATGACGACCCGTGCAAACCTTCACCAATACGTAGGAGAGGACACCCAATACCATACCGTCGGAGATGCTACCCGCAAAGGGCATGGTAAGAATCATTATGAAACAAGGCACGGCCTCGGTGATGTCGGAGAAGTCGATCTTCGTGATGGACCCTATCATCAGCACACCCACCAATACCATGGCGCTGGTAGTGGCGGCAGGAGGAATGACGAGGAAGAGCGGCGAGAAGAAGAGGGCCACAAAGAACAGCATGGCTACCGTGAAGGCAGTCAGTCCCGTACGTCCACCCTCTGCCACGCCAGTGGCACTCTCTACGTAGGTCGTCACCGTATTGGTGCCGCAGAGTGCACCGAAGGCCGTTCCGATGGCATCAGCCATCAGGGCGCGGTTCATGCCGTGGATGCGTCCCGTCTCGGGATCGACCATGCCCGCACTGGTGGAGGTACCAATCAGGGTACCGAGTGTATCGAACAGATCCATGAACAGCAAGGTAAAGACCACCACATAGTAGTTAATGTCGAACGAAAGGAAGGCTGAGAAGTCCAGACATAAGGCGACGGGTGCCATCGACTGCGGCATGCTAATCAACGTAAAGTCCTCAGGCATGGGGGTCACGCCGAAGGGGATGCCTACCACCGCTATGATGACAATGCTATAGAACAAGGCTCCCCTGACCTTGGCTGCCATCAAAACGGCACCTAAGATGATGCCTGCAATCGCCAATAGAGAGGAGGCCGTCCACGGTCCCTGCATCGTCAGCAAATCCGCACTGGCCACGATCAGACCGCCGTTTTTCAGTCCGATATAGGCGATGAAAAGACCTATACCCACGGTGATGGAGTAACGGAGGTTGAGGGGAATGGCATTGATAATGGCCTCGCGCACCCTAAACAGGGTGAGAAGGATGAACAGGATGCCCTCGATGAACACAGCCGCCAGTGCTTCCTGCCAGGTATAGCCCATGGTGAGCACAAGTGTATAGGCAAAGAAGGCGTTCAGGCCCATACCAGAGGCCAAGGCAAAAGGCAACTTGGCATAGAAGGCCATCACCAGCGTAGCCACAGCCGCCGCCACGACAGTTGCAGAAAACAGCGCGCCCTTGTCCATCCCTGTCTCGCCGAGAATCTGCGGGTTCACGGCGAGAATATATGACATAGTGAGGAAGGTGGTCAAACCGGCCATCATCTCTACCTTCACGGAGTGTTTTGCTGGGTCAAAACCCAAAAGCGCAAGGAATTGATTCATACGTATAGTTATTTATTTAATAATTGGTATATCATGCGTGCGGTTTCGTCGGGTGCCTTCTGATGGCCCAACCGCCTGTCTACCTCGGCATAGCCATCGAGCATCGTCTGACGATCCGGTCCGTCGAGGATCTTCCGGAGTTCCTGACGGATAAAGTCAACGGTATAGTTCTCGTCAAGCACCTCCGTCACCACCTCGCGGTCGGCAATAAGGTTGACGAGTGAGACATATTTTACTTTGATCAGCCGTTTCCTCACGTAGGATGCGATCTTCGGCAAGGGCAACTTGTAGCATACCACCTGCGGTACACGAAAGAGACAGGCCTCGAGGGTGGCAGTACCGCTGGTGACTAAGGCGGCATGTGATTGGGCAAGCAGTTCGTAGGTCTTGCCGAACACGATCTCCGTCTGACTGCCAGCCATAAACGTACGGTAATAATCAGGTTCGATGCCCGGTGCGCCAGCCACCACGATGCGGTAGGTCTTTTCATAATGCTTCACCGTTTCCAGCATGGTTGGCAGGTTATCCTTGATCTCCTGCTTCCTGGAACCGGCCAACAAAGCAATGACAGGCTCCTGACTCCCGTCTCCTGACTCCTGACTCCCGCCTCCTGACTCCTGTCTCCTGACTCCTGACTCCTTAAACTCCCTAACTTCGTCCGCCGTGGGATTACCCACATAATGGATGGGGTAATGATGTTTCCCTTCGAAGAAGTCCACTTCGAAGGGCAGGATGGAGAAGAGTTCATCCACATCGCGTTTTATATTTTTGATGCGATACTCTTTCCATGCCCATATCTTAGGCGAGATATAATAGTAGACGGGTATGGATGTCCGCGATTTTACATACTTGGCAATTTTCAGGTTAAAGCCCGGATAGTCCACCAAGATGACGCAATCAGGCTGCCAATCCCGGATGTCGCGCTTGCACATCCGCATATTGCCTAGTATTGTTGGCAGATGGAGCAGCACAGGAACAAAACCCATATAGGCAAGTTCACGGTAGTGACGCACACACGTGCCTCCTACTGCCATCATCAGGTCGCCGCCAAAAAAGCGGAAGTCCGCCTCCCTGTCAATTTCTTTCAGTGACTGCATCAGATGGGATGCGTGCAGGTCGCCCGAAGCCTCGCCGACAATGAGATAATACTTCATAGGTTCCAGGATTTGATTTGATCCATCGCCTGATAGGCCGTAACGTCAATCTGCGTCGGTGTGATGGCGACATAACCGTGATTCAAGGCCCAGTTGTCGGTATCCTCCGCCTCGGGCTCATCGTTCTGGTAACGCCCCACCATCCACCAGTAGTCATAGCCCCGGGGGTGGTGGCACTTCGTGACCTCACTGCACCAGGTACCATGCGCCATCCGACAGACTTTCACACCTTTATAGGCACTCCCAGAATCCCTAGGATTGCTAGAATCCCTAGGATCTCTTAAGGGGAAATTCACATTCAGGCAAACGCCCAAAGGAAGCCCTTCGCGGAGTACACGCTCCGTAATCTGGCGGATGAGCGGTCGAAGGGGCTCAAAATCAGCATCTTCGCAATGGTCACAGAGGGAAAAAGCCACAGAAGGAATATATTTCATGCAACCCTCCAAGGTCACGCCCATCGTCCCACTGTAATGCGTATTGACCGAACCGTTATCGCCATGGTTGATGCCACCGATGACCATATCAGGCCTGCGAGGAACAATCTCTGCCAAGGCCAACTTCACGCAGTCGACAGGTGTGCCGTTGCAGGACCACACCTCCACGCCCGGACGTTTCTCGCGGCATCTCAACCGTAATGGTGTCGTAGCAGAGAAGGCACAGGAAAAGCCACTCCGTGCCTCTTCCGGCGCACAGACGATGATATCGCCAATGTCGGAAAGCATCTCTATCAGATTGTTGATGCCCTTTGCCTGATACCCATCGTCATTGGAAATGAGGAGTAATGGTCGTTTAATTTCCATAAAATATCAACTATTTGGGTGCAAAGATACAAAAAATTCCTAATTCCTACGCCCTAATTCCCTATTATTTTGTACCTTTGTAGCCAAATTTCCTATTAAATAAGGTACAAAGATTTATAAATATGGGTAAGATTATTGCATTAGCAAACCAAAAAGGAGGTGTTGGAAAGACGACGACAACCATTAATCTGGCTGCCTCTCTTGCCACATTGGAAAAGACGGTGCTCGTGGTCGATGCCGACCCGCAGGCCAATGCCTCCAGCGGTCTGGGTGTCGATATTCAGCAAGTGGACTGTTCACTCTATGAGTGTATTGTCAACAAGACTGACATCCGGGACGCCATTTACACCACAGACATAGAAGGACTGGACATCATCCCAAGCCATATCGACTTAGTAGGCGCAGAAATAGAGATGCTGAACATGGGGAACCGCGAGAGACTCATCCGCGAACTGCTGGCTCCCGTCAAGGAAGAATACGACTATATCCTCATCGACTGTTCACCGTCACTGGGACTGATTACCGTCAATGCACTGACAGCAGCCGACTCCGTCATCATCCCCGTCCAGTGCGAATACTTTGCCTTGGAAGGCATCAGCAAACTGCTGAACACCATCAGGATTATCAAGCAGAAACTGAACCCAGCCCTTGAAATCGAGGGATTCCTGCTAACGATGTATGACAGTCGTCTGCGCCTGGCCAACCAGATATACGACGAGGTGAAGCGCCATTTCCAGGAACTGGTGTTCAAGACCGTCATCCAGCGCAACGTGAAACTCAGCGAAGCGCCCAGTCACGGACTGCCCGCTATCCTCTACGATGCCGACTCCACAGGTAGTAAGAATCATCTGGCTCTTGCCAAGGAAATCATTAACAAAAACAAATAAGAGGCTATGGCTGTACACAAGAAATACGACCGTAACGTGTTAGGCCGCGGCTTAGACAGCATCGGCACAGGGAAAGGCAGAGGCTTGGATGCCCTGATAGACACTGGAGACGTGCAGACAGAGGGCACTTCCAACCTGAGCGAAATACCCATTAACCTCATTGAGCCCAATCCCAACCAACCTCGGCGTGAATTCGACGAGGAGGCCATGACCGAACTGGCCAATAGCATCCGTGAGATTGGCATCATCACTCCCATCACTTTACGCCAGATGCCAGACGGCAAATATCAGATCATTGCCGGAGAACGCAGATGGAGAGCATCGCAACAGGCTGGATTAAAGAGTCTTCCTGCCTATATCCGTACCGTAGAGGACGAGAATGTGATGGAAATGGCCCTGGTGGAGAACATCCAGCGTGAAGACCTGAACGCCATTGAGATTGCCCTCGCCTATCAGCACATGGCAGACACATTGGGTATGACCCAGGAAAGCATTGCCGACCGCGTCGGTAAAAGCCGCACGGCCATTACCAACTATATGCGCCTGCTGAAACTCCCCGCACAGATTCAGATGGCCCTGAAGAACCACGACATGGACATGGGACATGCCCGTGCCTTGCTGGCATTGGACAGTCCTTCCGCGCAGATCAAGATGTTCAAGGAGGTTCAAAAGAACGGCTACTCCGTACGCAAGGTAGAAGAAATGGTGCAGTTGCTCAAGAAAGGGAAGGACATTCAGGCCGTCAAGTCGGCCATTCCCGCCAGGGCACAGTTGCCAAGAGAATATATCATCCTGCGCGACCGTCTGACAAACCTGTTTAAGACCAGGGTCGAGATGACCTGCTCTCCGAAAGGAAAGGGAAAAATCAGTATTCCTTTCGCCAATGAAGAGGAACTGGAACGCATCATGAACGCAATTGATAGAATTAATGGTTAAGAAACTGGCTCTCCTGACCCTGATGCTGTTGACCGGCACGGAACTACTGTCTGCCCAGGACATGATACCTGAAGATAGTATTCCAGCAGACACTATACCGTCAGTCATACAGCCACTGAAGGTCGCCAAGGTTGCCAAGGACTGGTCCACCTGGAAGCCGGATCCCAAAAGGGCTTTATGGTTGGCACTTGTCATCCCTGGAGGAGGACAGATCTATAACCGTAAATATTGGAAACTGCCACTGGTTTATGGGGGATTCGTGGGTTGTCTGTATGCCATGAACTGGAACAATTCCCAGTACAAGGACTATTCCCAGGCCTTCCTGGATCTTTCGGACAAAGACCCCGCCACCGCCAGTTACAATAAATTCCTGCATCTCGGTGTGCAGATAACAGATGCCAACAAAGAGCGCTATCTGGATATCTTCAAGAAACGTAGGGACAAATTCCGCCGATGGCGCGACCTGAGTTTCTTTGTCCTATGCGGTGTCTATGCCCTCTCGGTCATTGATGCATACGTGGATGCCGAACTGTCGGTATTTGACATCTCCAAGGACTTGAGTCTGAGAGTAGAGCCTATCATCATCAATACGCACACATCGAACAACCCGTTCGACTCCTCATCCTTAGGATTGCAGTGCAGCGTGAACTTTTGAAAATGAGTTTTTAATAAATTGAGAATTGAGAATTAAGATATGAAGAAAAGTTTTTTATGGTTATTTGCCGTCATGTTGCTCTTTGGCACCTGCAATACACTGCAGGCACAGGTCGTTATAGAAACTGACCCTGTGGAAACAGACTTCGACGAGGCTGATGAAGAGGACGAAGAGGACGACGGCGATGTGGAAAATGATGATGTGGATATACCGCTCGGAGAAGATGAGTTTGCCGTCACGGACAACGAAGGGAATGAGGAAGTTGTGGAATTCCCGGAAGCCATGACCTACGACCTGGACAGTCTGCTGAACCTTTATATGTCAAAGACATATCTGAGCGGCGACAACGACTGCCAGATGTCAGATGTTAATCCTGTCTATACCAAAGAGGATTATGTGGAACGCCTCAGCCGCATCCCCTCGATAATGGAGTTGGCCTACAACGATGTGGTACAGAAGTTCATTGACCGTTATAGCGGTCGTCTGCGCTACTCCGTCAGTTACATGCTTGGCGCCGCCAACTTCTATATGCCCATCTTCGAAGAGGCACTGGAGGCCTACAAACTGCCTTTGGAACTGAAATACCTGCCCATCATAGAGTCAGCCCTGAATCCCAAGGCCGTATCGAGAGCCGGTGCTACCGGACTCTGGCAGTTTATGTTGGCCACTGGTAAGCAGTACGGTCTGGAAGTGAACTCACTCGTCGACGAGCGCCGCGACCCTGTCAAGTCATCGTATGCCGCCGCCCGCTATCTAAAGGCTCTCTACCGGATCTTCGGCGACTGGAACCTGGTCATTGCCGCCTATAACTGCGGCCCGGAAAATATCAACAAGGCCATCCGTCGGGCTCGTGCCGCAGCAGGACACGCTCAGGATGATACCCCCCTCACCGCCGCAGAAAAGGATTACTGGCATATCTATCCCTACCTCCCGGCAGAGACACGAGGCTATGTGCCCGCCTTTATTGCCGCCAACTACATCATGACCTATTACTGCGAACATAATATCTGTCCGATGACCACCCGTCTACCGGCACAGACCGACACCATCATAGTCCATAGGAATGTACATTTACAGCAAATTGCAGGAGTGCTCGGTCTCGACATCGACATGCTACGCTCACTCAATCCGGAATTCCGCCACGACGTGGTGCCCGGACAGACCAAGCCATACGCCATCCGACTGCCTTTAGCCGACACAGGCCGGTTTATCGACAATGAAGACTCCATCTATGCCTACCGCGCCGATGAGTTGTTGAACAAACGCATTGAGGTCACCATCAATGATGACGTACCAACCTACAAGCCGAAAAAGACGAGGACAACCCGCAGGAATACAAGGGCTTCGCGCAACAAGCGTACGGTCAGAACCACCAAGAAACGGACCACGACAGCCAAACGGAAGACATCAGCCAAGAAGACCGCCACGCGTAGCAAGGCAAAGACCACCAAGAAAAGGACGACAACACGTAGGAAGAAATAAACCATGGATGAAGAGCAAACCAGACAGGAGCATGCGGATGAGCAACTGATTAATGATGCCTTCCAGAAACTGTTGGACAGTTATCTGGCATCGCGCCACCGCAAGAAGGTTGACTTGATTACCAAGGCCTTCAACTTCGCACGCCAGGCACACAGGGGTGTCAGGCGATTGTCTGGCGAGCCTTATATCATGCATCCCATCGCCGTGGCACAGATTGCCTGTGAGGAGGTCGGTTTAGGCTCTACCAGCATCTGCTCTGCCCTGCTCCATGACGTGGTTGAAGATACCGATTATACCGTTGAGGACATAGAAAATATCTTCGGTCCGAAAATCGCACAGATTGTGGATGGCCTGACAAAGATCAGTGGTGGTATCTTCGGCGAACAGGCCTCTGCCCAGGCAGAGAACTTCAAGAAACTACTGCTGACGATGAGCGATGACATTCGTGTCATCCTTATCAAGATCTGTGACCGCCTGCACAATATGCGCACCTTGGAGTCGCAGCCCGCCAACAAACAATACAAGATTGCCGGTGAGACGCTCTATCTCTATGCGCCCCTTGCCAATCGCTTCGGTCTCTATAAGATCAAGTCGGAACTGGAAAACCTCAGTTTCCGCTTCGAGCACCCCGATGAATATACTTCCATCTCCAAGAAACTCGAGTCGACCCAGCAACAGCGTGAACTGTTGTTCGAGCAGTTCAAGGCACCCATCAAAGATGCCCTCGACCAGATGGGTATCGACTATGAGATCAAACAGCGTGTGAAGACACCTTATTCTATATGGAGTAAGATGCAGAACAAGCATGTGACCTTCGAGGAGATTTACGACATCCTTGCCGTCCGTATCATTTTCACACCTAAGGTCAGGGAAGATGAGATCAACGAGTGCTTCAGTATCTATGTGGCCATCTCGAAGATATACAAGTCACATCCGGATCGCATGCGCGACTGGCTCAGTCATCCGAAGGCCAACGGCTATCAGGCGCTACATGTCACACTGATGTCAAAAACGGGCCAGTGGATAGAGGTGCAGATTCGCTCTGACCGCATGAATGAGGTGGCAGAACAGGGATTCGCCGCCCACTGGAAATACAAGGACGGCTTAGAGGACGAGGAATATACTGAGGACGAGGCCGAACTGAACGACTGGCTCCGTACCATCAAGGAAATTCTTGACGACCCGCAGCCAGATGCCATGGACTTCCTCGACACCATCAAACTCAACCTTTTTGCGAGTGAGATATTTGTCTTCACCCCCAAGGGAGAGATCAAGACGATGCCAGCCGGCTGCACAGCCCTCGACTTTGCCTTCTCCATCCATACCTTCCTTGGTAGCCACTGTATCGGAGCCAAGGTCAATCACAAACTGGTGCCGCTCAGCCACAAACTGAACAGTGGTGACCAGGTGGAAATCCTGACCTCCAAGTCTCAGCATGTCAGTCCGTCGTGGATCAACTTCGTATCCACCGCCAAAGCCAAGGCGAAGATTCAGGCCATCCTACGCCGCGACAGCAGGGAGACCCTGAAAGCCGGAGAGGATATCTTACAGGAGTTCCTCAAAAAGAACGAGATGGATCTGACACCGGCCATCATCGACCAACTGGCAGAGTTCCATGACATCCCCAAACGAAATGACTTCCTGATTGCCTTAGGCGAAAAGACGGTATTGTTGGGTGAAAAAGACCTGGATGAACTGAATGGCAACAACAAGAAACAGGACGGCAAGTCAGGCTGGCGCAAGTACATTCCGTTCATTGGCAACAAAAAGGAAGAAATGCCCAAGCAGGAACTCTTTATCGTACCGGAGAAGTTCAATCGCAAGAAACCCATCTATATCTCAGAAGAGAACATCAACCAGTACAAGTTCATGGGCTGCTGCCATCCTATACCGGGCGACGATGCCCTCGGCTATATCAACAACAAGAACCAGATAGAGATTCACAAACGGGCCTGTCCCGTGGCTGCCAAACTAAAGACCAGTTACGGCAACCGCATCCTGGACATTAAATGGAACATGCACAAGAAACTCTTCTTCGATGCCACCATACGGGTAGGTGGTATCGACCGAGTTGGACTGCTCAATGAGGTGACGCAGATTATCTCTGCACAGATGAACGTGAACATCCACACCGTGAGCATCACTTGCGAGGGCGGCATCTTTGACGGCTCCATCGAACTGCGTGTACACGACCGCGAAGATGTCAAGACCATCATAGACAACCTCAAGTCGGTGGCCGATCTGAAAGAGATTTCACAGATAATCTAACGTTTTCTTCTCATTTATTTTGCTATTTCAGAAATAATTGCTACCTTTGTGCCATAACTAACTTTATTTACGATATGAAAAGACTATATTTACTACTATTTGCATGCGTTGCAGTATGGACTGCATCGGCAAATTCCATTGACAGACAGCAGGCTCGCCAAGAGGCAGAGAAGTTCTTGCAGAGTAAAGGATGTGCCATTAGCGGGGAGGCTACAGCACGATCCTTGGCCCATAACGCCGCCATCAAACAGCCATTCTATGTGTTTAACACAGCGGGAGATCACGGTTTCGTGATTGTGGCTGGCGATGACCGCATTGAGCCCATCATCGGCTATACGACACAAGGCAGTTTCGATGAGAACGACCTGCCCGTGAACTTCAAGGCATGGCTGGAACAGATGGCAGCAGAGATTGAGTCAATAAAGGACATTCCAGCCCAGACACGGGCAGAATCTGTTCCCCAAAAAGTATCAAGGCAAGTGGCTATCCATAAAGCAATTGCCCCTCTGATTATCACGACCTGGAATCAGGGAAATACAGACAATGTCTACAATGCCCATCTGCCTCTGGTCATGGGCCAACAGCCTTGCACTGGGTGTGTGGCAACGGCAGGTGCTCAGATCATGTATTATTATCATAGGGATCTGCCCGATATGACGCAACCAGTACCTGGCTACAATCTGATAGACGGAAACGGCAAAGACTATTCCAATGGTGCAGATACCTCTAACGACCTTCCTGCTATCCAGTTCCAATGGAACAAAATGAAGACAAGTTATGGTTATCGCGATCCAGATGTACCGACGACTGAGGAAGAGGATGCTGTAGCAGACCTGATGCTCTATTGTGGTTACGCTGCCCAAATGAACTATGGTCTTGCCGATGTACACGGCGGGTCTTCTGCCTCCACCTCCACGCTTGCCGATGGTTTTAGTAAATATTTCGGTTTTAATCCCAATACCTGGAAAAACGTTCAACGCCCATATTACTCTGTAAGCGAATGGGATGAAATCATCTACAACGAATTGGCCTGTGGACGCCCCATCATTTACAGTGGATCCTTTAATGGGGGGCACGCCTTCATCTGCGACGGATATGATGGTGAAGGTATGTACCACTTTAACTGGGGTTGGGGAGGTAATTATAATGGTTTCTTCAAACTACAGGCCACAAACCCCAAAGGCGAGTCAAACATCACGGATATGGGATATATCGCAGATAACTATTGTATCATCGGTCTGCAGCCAATGTCCTGGCCTGATATAACCGATCCAAGCGCCGACGACACCTGGGAAGTACCTGAGATTGAAGGCATCGTGGCTACTGCCAGTAATGTTAGAGTTGATGGTACAACAGTGACAATGGGCCTTGGAAATTACAATGACGATCCATACGCATTTGGATACGGAATAGGCAAATTAAATAATAACGGAACAATTACCCCTATCGATACAAGCAACGAAATCTACAAGAACTGGTCTATTTTAAATAGAGGTCATTATTATCCCAATGTTTCTTTCGACTTCTCCACTTACAACCTCTCCGATGGTTCCCATATACTCGTGCCAATAAGCATGGTCAATGGTGAGTCAGAATGGAGACGCTGCAACCCTGCCGACCTCTATTTTGAAGTAAACGTGTCTGGTGGCAAAAAGACCATTATTGCCCACCCCATAGAAAAGTTGAGGATCAATGAGTTCTATATGGCCTCAGGCGGAACGCCAGGCTACTCACAGGGCATCAACCTCAGCATCACCAATGAGGGTGATAATCTGGAAAAAGATCTGTATGTCTATGTAGGCACAGCAGATGACAATGGAAAAAACGCAAGATCAAAGACTGTCCGCATTGCAGCAGGCAACACAAAGGAATACAGGCTTAGCATCAACAAACTCGATCCTGGCCAATACACGCTCCGACTGCTGAATGGATATAACAGTGATGTGGTTCTGGCCCAACAGGATATCACTATCTCTCAGGACCTGGAAGCCACCAACATTGAGGTGAGTGGCAAGAAATACGCAGGCAAGACCCTTCGGGTGGATGCGACCATCGAGAATCATGCCGGTGACTATGCCGTTCCTCTTTACTTGTTTGCCGGTACTGGCAGTACAAAACAGTTCTATTACGCTGCAGGTTCGGCCATCGAAAGTGGCAGCAGTGAGGTTGTCACGTTCTATTTCCAGCCTAATAAAACAGGCACCTGGAATCTCTGGATAGCAACAGACAGCAAAGGCGAGGACATTATCGGACAATCCACAGTAGAGGTGTCCGAACCCCATCCTGCCAACTTGTCTATCAGTTCAGAAGTACATAATCTTGATTGGTCTACAATTATGGCCGAGAAGATGATTGTGAATGTGAATGTAACAAACAATGGTTCCTATGACTATGACGATGTCATCGAAGTGTCTCTTTTCAAATTAAGATCAGACAACTCTGGTTATGGTGATCTGGTTGTCACTCAGCAACAGGAGATTCTTTTGGAGCCATCAGCCAAGACATCACTTAAATTCTCCTTCGACAATTTAGAGGATGGTAGTGATTACTTCTACTACATCTATTATTATTCAACTGAAAATTCAAAAACCACCAGGTATAGAGTAAGCAACTACCCTGCTGGCTACCTCCTAACATTCATATATACTCCCGAGACGACTCCTGAGGTACCCCTTGGCGATGCCAATGGTGACGGTGAGGTGAACGCTATGGACATTGTGGATATTATCAATTATATGATGGGCATGCCCACATCTACGGGAACGTTCGATGAAGAGGCCGCCGATGCGAACGACGACGGCAAGATAGACACCGCCGACATCGTATGGATTGCCAATACGATTATGAACGCACAATAGAAAACCATAAACGAGGGTACGCAATAGGCATACCCTCGTTTATTTTGAGCCAACGGTGATTACTGCAAATAATCGAGTTGCTTCTTCAATGCTTGCAATTCAGTACGGACACCGATAAGCGTTTCAAGCACATCGGTCTTCTTGTCGGCACCCTTCCGGTTCTGACTCAGGATCTTCTTGGCGGCAGCAAGTTTGAAGCCGCGCACCTTCACAAGATTGTGAATCACACGAATCTGCTCAATATCTTTTTCCTGATACTGTCGGATCTTAGCAGGACCACTTGTCTTCGGTTTCAGGTAGGGAAATTCCTGCTCCCAGTAACGAAGCGTACTCTCATTCAACCCAAACATCTTTGCGACTTCGCTGATGTTATAATACAATTTGAGGTTTTTGTTCAGATTCAGTGCCATATAATATACAATTTGACGATTTACAATTTGCAAAGTTCGATAACTTTATCAACGGCTGCTGAGAGACCATCAATACTCTTACCACCAGCCTGAGCGAAGTGGGGCTGTCCGCCACCACCGCCCTGAATGAGTTTGGCAGCCTCACGCACCATCTGTCCGGCATTCAGACCATGATCGCTGACCATATCATCGCTCATCATGATAGAGAGTTGGGGCTTGTTATTGTCATGAGTGCCTAAGACGCAGAGCAGAGAGCCCTCTACAGCAGCACGAATCTTGAAGGCAAGGTCTTTGGCAGCAGCCGGATTCATCGGCAGCACAGCGGTGACAATTTTCACGCCATTCACCTCACGGGCTTTTTCCACAAGTTGCTTGGCAGCACGCTCCACAACTTGGGCCTGGAAACCTTCAATCTCCTTCTTCATGGCATCGTGCTCCTCAATATACTTGCGGATGACACCTTGTAAGTCCTTGGTATTATTAAAGAACGACTTGACTGCGCGCAGCATGTCCTCCGTCTGGTACAGCAGTTCCTCGCACTCCTTGCCCGTCTTGGCCTCGATACGGCGGATACCAGCAGCCACACTGCTCTCAGAGAGAATCTTGAAGAAACCGATGCGACCTGTAGAAGAAGCATGGATACCACCACAGAACTCACACGACGGTCCGAAGCGAACCACACGCACCTTGTCGCCATACTTCTCGCCGAAGAGGGCGATGGCACCAAGTTTCTTAGCCTCATCGAAAGGTACATCGCGATGCTCGTCGATATGTATATCCTGACGGATCATATCGTTGACCATGCGCTCCACTTCACGAATCTGCTCGTCGGTGACCTTCTCAAAATGCGAGAAGTCAAAACGCAGGGTGTCAGGAGACACGAACGAACCCTTCTGCTCTACGTGGTCACCTAACACCTGTTTCAAAGCATAGTCGAGCAGGTGGGTAGCGGTATGGTTGGCAGCAGAGGCATCACGTTTTTCCGTGTCCACACAGGCCATAAACTGGGCCGTGGGATCCTTCGGCAACTGCTTCATGATGTGAACCGTCTGATTGTTCTCGCGCTTGGCATCGATGATGTCGATAGTCTCGGCTTCGTTGCAGATCACACCACGATCACCGACCTGTCCACCCATCTCGCCATAGAAAGGTGTATAGTCGAGCACCACCTCATAAAACTCGTTCTTCTTCTGCGTCACCTTACGGTAACGAAGAATGTGACACTCATATTCCGTATAGTCATAGCCCACGAACTGCTGTTCGCCTGCGGCAAGTTCCGTCCAATCGGAGTTCTCGACAGCAGCGGCATTGCGGGCACGTTCTTTCTGCTTCTGCATCTCCACATTAAACTGTTCCTCGTTGACAGTGAAGCCGTTCTCTCGGCAGATCAGTTCCGTGAGGTCGAGGGGGAATCCGTAGGTGTCAAAGAGACGGAAAGCCTGCACACCGTCGAGTTCCTTCTTACCTTCAGCCTTCAACAGATCCATCGCATCATTGAGCATACCAATACCCTTTTCCAATGTACGCAGGAATGACTCTTCCTCTTCTTTAATCACCTTGGTTATCAGTTGCTGCTGAGCCTTCAGTTCAGGGAAGGCATCACCCATCTCTGCAACGAGTGTAGGCACAAGTTTATGCAAGAAACCGTCCTTCTGTCCGAGGAAGGTATAGGCATAGCGTACGGCACGGCGCAAGATACGACGGATGACATAACCCGCCTTCGCATTCGAGGGTAACTGCCCGTCAGCAATTGAGAAACTCACGGCTCTGAGATGATCGGCGCAGACGCGCATGGCAACATTGATCTCATCTTGCCTAGGATTGCCTAAGTTTTCTTCCTCGAAAGTGGTATATTTCAGCCCGGTGATAACCTCCTCGGCCTTGATGATAGGCTGGAAGATGTCGGTGTCATAGTTGGAGTGCTTGCCCTGAAGCATACGGACGAGGCGCTCGAAGCCCATACCCGTATCAATCACGTTCATCGAGAGTTTCTCCAACGAGCCGTCGGCCTTGCGGTTGAACTGCATGAACACCAGGTTCCAAATCTCAATTACCTGGGGATCGTCCTGATTCACCAACTCACGACCGCTCTTTCCGCTGGCTGCACGCTGCTCCGGTGTACGAGAGTCCACATGGATCTCCGAGCAAGGGCCACAGGGACCCGTATCACACATCTCCCAGAAGTTATCGTGCTTGTTGCCATTGATGATGTGATCCTCAGGCACATGCTTGGCCCAATACTTGGCAGCCTCATCGTCGCGAGGGATGTTTTCCTCTGGCGAACCCTCGAACACCGTCACATAGAGATCCTCAGGATTCAGTTTGAGTAC
>JAFZNI010000259.1 GCA_017551005.1 Prevotella sp. | reverse complement strand
GTTAAGGTATTCCCTTTCAGTTCTGCCTATCCGAGGGTTAGTCTGAGTTATGTATTTGGTATGCTGGCAGCAATTCTTTTCTTCAACGAAGAAGTGTCAATCATAAAATGGATAGGTGTTATGTTTATTGTATTAGGTTGTATGTTAATTGCGAAATGAAAATGAAAAAGGGACTATTCATCATATATCTGCTTTTCGCCGCTCATTTTACGCTGATGGCGCAACAGAGCGAAATGCAGATCAGACAAAAGATCAGCCGGATTGCATCCTCTATAAAGACGATGAGTTGTGATTTTATTCAGACCAAGCATTTGAAGATGCTCAATGATGATATGGTGTCGAAAGGCCGAATGTATTATCAACAGAGTAACCGTCTGCGCTGGGAATATACTTCACCTTATACATATACCTTTATCATCAATAATGATAAGGTTTTATTGAAGAACAGTCAGCGAAATGATGTCATAGACGTAAACAGCAATAAATTGTTTAAGGAGATTGCTCGCATTATGATGAATAGTGTAGTAGGCAATTGCCTTAATGACGAAACGAGTTTCAAGAGTAGTATTTCCGTATCGGGAGAGGAGTGGGTGGCCACTCTTTTACCACAACGTAAGGATATGAAACAGATGTTCCAAAAGATCGTTCTTCACTTTAGCCAAAAACAGGCGGTGGTGACACAAGTAGAACTGATTGAGAAGAATGGCGATAGGACGATCATAGATCTGAAGAATATTAAAACGAATGAGACGATTAGCGCTAATATGTTTACTATTCGTTAGTTCATTGTCTGCAATGATGATGTATGCACAGTCCACGTTCCCTGCAAATGAAGGGGAGCGCGTCAGGTATAATGCTTATATCGAAATGCCCCGTGCCTACATTGGCGGTATATGTGTTCTATTGAGAGAAGGAGACGTGATTAAGGGTAGTTTGTTTAATGAGTTCGGCATTACTGCTCTTGATTTTACTTATAATCCCAAGCGCCAGAAGGTGAAATTGCATCATGTCATCAAGATGATGGATAAATGGTATATCCGTCGTGTAATTCGTAAGGACATTGCTCAGTTGATGGTATGTCTTCAGAAAGGCGATACGCAATATCAGAATGAGCGTCGACATATAAAATATCAATTTATCCCGATAGAGCATGAAATTACTAAATAGTCTATATAGTATCCAGTCGAAGGATGTAACAGACTCCCTTGTACGATATGACATTCACATGGATGCCAGTCATTTCATATATCAGGCACATTTCCCAGGGGAGCCGATCACTCCTGGCGTGTGTATCATCCAAATAGCCAAAGAATTATTGGAAGACCATTTAGGGCGAGAACTTAAAATCCAGATAGTGAAGAATGTGAAGTTCCAGAATGTGATTTCTCCATTGGAGACTCCTGACATAACTTATGCTTTCGAGAAAATATCGGTAAATGACAGTGACAAGGCCTATAAAGTACAAGCCCTGATTTACTCTGACAATATCTCGATGGCAAAGTTGTCTTTTACGTGTAGAGAGCAATGACAGAGAACGACAAGAATAAACAGCGCCAGCAATTACACGACAGAGGAATATGTGTCGTGATCCCAACATTTAATAATGATGGGACGATTGCTACTATTGTTGGCGAGACACTTAAAGAGTGTTGCGATGTTATTGTTGTTAATGATGGATCTACTGATAATACTTCGGGCATACTTCATTCTATAGAAGGTATAACGATAGTAGAATATAAAAGGAACCGTGGGAAGGGTTATGCATTGAAATGTGGTTTCAAGCGAGCGCTACAGATGGGTTTTGCCTATGCTATCACACTCGATGGTGATGGTCAGCATTATCCAAGCGATATCCGTCATTTCTTAGAAGCAAACCAACAGAATCCTGGAGCATTAATCATTGGAAGTAGGAGACTTGATGGGGTAGATCGTTCTAAAGGTAGTAGTTTTGCAAATAAGTTTTCTAACTTTTGGTTTTATATCCAGACAGGACGCAAATTGCCAGATACCCAGACAGGATATCGTTTGTATCCTCTAAAGAAACTGCATGGTCTTTGTCTGCTTACATCACGTTATGAGGCAGAACTTGAACTTCTTGTATTTGCATCATGGCACGGCGTTGAATTGGTACCAATTAACATAGATGTTTATTATCCGCCAAGAGAGCAGCGTGTGAGCCATTTCCGTCCAGGAAAGGATTTTGCCCGAATTAGTGTGCTTAATACTGTTCTATGCTTCTTGGCAGTAGTCTATGGCTTGCCATTGAGGGTTTTTAGATGGTTTGGTAACATATTTAGAACAGTCTATTCCATATTATTTGTGTCGTTTTTTTGTTTCTGTGTGATCACGCCAGCAGTATGGTTGTATGTTAAGATTGGAAAAATGACAGAACGGAAACGTCAGAACCTACATAAAGTAATATATCACTCCATTCGGTTTGTGATGCTGAAGCATGGTATCCCAGGGACAACATTTACTTATAATGTAAGTGAAAAAGTTGATTTTTCAAAACCGTCTGTTGTTATCTGTAACCACCAGTCGCATATTGATTTGGCTTGCCAGTTAATTTTTACTCCCAATATCATCTTCCTTACCAATCAGTGGGTGTGGCATAATCCATTGTATGGCTTGTTAATTCGGAATGCAGAGTTCTATCCAGTGGCAAATGGTATTGATGAATTGATGCCCCAATTGCAATCATTGGTAGATAGAGGTTACAGTATTGCAGTATATCCTGAGGGTCATCGGTCAAAAGATTGTCGGATAAGTCGTTTTCATCAGGGCGCATTCTATATCGCAGAACAATTAGGTCTTGATGTGACCCCCATGTATCTTTATGGGCCAGGCCGGATCCTTCCTCCTAAAACATATCACTTAAAGAAGGGACCATTATATATAGAGGTTGGAGATCCCATTGCTCTGAAAGACTTGGCATCGATGGGTGATACAAAGGATCAGGCTTCTCGGATGCGCAAGCATTATATAAACAAATATGAACAGATAGCAAATCGTATAGAACAAAATGTCTAAACAGCGAGTAGTCATAATAGGTAGTGGCATGGGCGGCTTATCATGTGGTGTCGTTCTGGCCAAGAATGGTTATGATGTAACTGTCTTAGAACAAGGTTCACAAATAGGAGGGTGTCTACAGTGTTTCTCTCGTAGGGGCGCTCTTTTTGAGACTGGTATGCATTTCATTGGCAGTGCAGCAGAGGGCCAGACACTGGATAAACTTTTGCAATACCTCGAGGTGAAAAAAGATATTCAGTTGTCAGAATTGGATAGGGGAGGATACGACGTTATCTGTTTGGATGGTAAAAGATACCATTTCGCAAATGGTCGCGATGCTTTCATTGAACAGATGGCCGGTTATTTCCCTCATCAGCGTCAGCAATTAAATCAGTATTTTGATCTGATTGAAAAAGTGGCGGGGGCATCCTCGCTTCATTCAATGAAACATGCAGAGAGTGATGCTGCTATCAATACCGAGTTTCAATTACGCTCTATCAATGAGGTTATTGATGGTGTCATTACAGACCCGTTGCTTGCAAAGGTTCTTGTGGGCTCGTTACCATTGTATGCTGCAGAGAAAGACAAGACTCCTTTTTCAACTCATGCCTTTATCATGGATTTTTATAATCAGAGTGCATATCGAATAATAGGTGGAAGTGATCAAATCGCAAAATCGATGGCACATACTTTAGAGAAATATAATTGTAAAGTCCTGACACGAAGTAAGGCTACCCGTATTATTTGTGATGAGACACATGCCACTGGTGTTGAAGTCAATGGGAGCGATTTTATTCCATGTGATTATATTATCTCTGATGCCCATCCTATGCGTACACTGGAATTAATAAACTCAAAACTAATACGTCCTTCATTTAGATCTCGCATTAATGCCATTCCCCAGACTGTTGGTAGTTTTTCTGTATATATAGAATTTAAAGAGAATACGGTGCCCTACCAAAACTATAATTTTTATGGGTATAATAATGGCACGCCTTGGGATTGTGAGAAATATGACGAGTGGTCGTGGCCCAAAGGTTATTTATATATGCACTTCTGCCAAGAGCCTCATCCTCGCTTTGCTAAGACTGGTGTCATCTTGTCATATATGCATATGAAAGAGGTTGAGCACTGGATTGGAACAAAAGTCGGGCATCGGGGAGAAGATTATGAGGCGTTAAAACAGCAAAAAGCCGAAAAACTATTGGATAGTGTAGAGCGACAATTTCCAGGTTTGAAAGCCAACATCAAACACTATTACACCTCTACGCCCTTGACATACCAGGATTATACAGGAGCAGAAGGTGGTGGCATGTATGGTGTTGCTCGCGACATTCATCTGGGAGCAGCATGTAGAGTACCACACCGAACAAAGATTCCCAATGTATTGCAAACAGGCCAGAATATCAATTCCCATGGCATTTTAGGCGTGACGGTCGGCACAATAGTCACATGCAGTGAGTTGTTGACAGCAGAGCGGATTTATCAACAAATTATCAAGGCCAATAACAGATGAAGAAAAAAATAATTATCATAGGTGCTGGTCTG